>CAIQEI010000030.1 GCA_903870815.1 uncultured Verrucomicrobia subdivision 3 bacterium | reverse complement strand
GGAGCCGTCGCCAAAAATCGTCATGGGCTGGTTCTGCAAGATCTGGTTCATGAAGATGCCGATGACATTGCGGTAGCGGTCGCCCAGATTCTGGTTTTCGCCATACACGTTGTGCGGCCGGAAAATGACGTGGTTCAAGCCGAACATCTCATGCGCCTCCTTGAGATCCAGTTCCACCGCGTATTTGGCGATGCCGTAAGGATCTTCCGGCTGCGGGACGGCGGCCTCCGTCATCGGCAACTGGTTCCGGCCATACACGGCGATAGAGGAGGTGAAGACAAAACATTTTACGCCATGATTCACCGAGGCGTTGATCAAGTTGACGCTGCCCAGCAGGTTGTTGGTGTAATTGAAATGCTTGATGAAATGGCTCAAGCCTTCGGCGGCATAGGCGGCCAGATGAAAGACGTGGTCGAAATGGTGTTCCGAGAACAGCTTATTGACCAGCGCGACATCGGTGATCGAACCCTCAATGAATTTGACGCCGGCCGGAACGTGATCACGGAAACCGCCGCTCAAATCGTCCAAACCGACAACCTGATGCCCTTGTCGCACCAAATGCCGGGCGACGTGCGAGCCGATAAATCCCGCCGCGCCAGTGACCAAAACCTGTGAACTCATACGGTTAATCTAACCAAGTCAGGCGGGCAGTGCGACATTTTTTGAACCGGCTAATTTTGGCGGTTTTCAGTTTGCGTTGACTTGACAGTCATGTCCCGCCTAATCAAGCTTTGGGTTTTGCATCATACATTATTTTAACCGACTGCCATGACCAACATGAAAACCTCACAGGCACAGCTGCCCGTTAACCGTCCATGGATGTGGTCCCTGGCGATCCTGGGCGGGTTCTTGGCTCTGCTCTTCTGGCGCAGTTTTCTGCCGGATTACGTCCATTTCTCCAATGACGGGCCGCTGGGACAGCAAAATGTGGACTGGCTCAAGCCAGCCGATGCCATCCCCGGACTGTGGGATGACTTGAATGATGTGGGGTCCGCAGCCGGCTCCTTTGCCCCCACCGTTTCGGGCTTGATCAAGTTTGCCCTGGGAGCGGTTGGGTTTGCAAAGTTTTTCCCGCCCCTCGCCCTGCTCATCCTCGGCCTAGGAGCCTGGACTTTTTTTAGCGCCTTGAAACTTTCGCCGCTGGCAGCGTTGCTGGGCGCGCTCGCGATAAGCTTAAATTCAGCCTTTCTAGGCAACGCCTGCTGGGGCGTGGCTTCCGGCGAAATTGCCCTGGGGTTCGTCTTATTTGCCCTCGCGCTGGTTCTGGCCAACACTGCGGAAACCCCGTGGCGCACCCGCTGGACGCGGCTGGCGCTGGCGGGTTGTTGCGTGGGGATCAATGTTATCGAGGCGGCGGATATCGGCGCGCTCTACAGCCTGCTGGCGGCCGGGGTCGTGTTCTACAAATCTTTGATGGATACCGGACGGAACTGGTTCACCCGATCCATGCGCGGCATGGGACGGGTCGCGGTGGTGGCTGGATTTGCAGGATTCATTTCTTTTCAGTCCGTCGTGTCGCTGATTGGGACTTCCATCACGGGCATCGCCGGCACCGCGCAGGACACGGAAACCAAGGCGCAGCACTGGGATTTTGCCACGCAATGGAGCCTGCCGAAACTGGAGACCCTGGGCCTTTTTATTCCCGGCCTGTTCGGCTACAAAATGGATACGCCGAACAACATGATGCCACAGTTTAAAGAGTGGTATGAAGGCGGGGTTTATTGGGGGGGCATGGGGCGCAGCCCCGAAATTGACCGGTACCTGGACGGGGGCGCCCAAGGCCAGATGCCGCCGGGGACGATGCGCTTTTCCGGCGGCGGAACTTATTGCGGCATTCTGGTCGCGTTACTGGCGGCGTGGGCCGTCGCCCAATCTTTTCGGCGACAAAATTCGCCTTATTCAGCCGCGCAAAAAAAATTCATCTGGTTCTGGCTGGCAGTGCTGATTGCATCGCTTTTGCTGGCCTGGGGACGCTTCGCCCCCCTGTTCTACGGCATGCTTTATCAGCTGCCGTATTTCTCCACCATCCGCAACCCCGTCAAATTCATCGCCTTTTTCTGCCTGACATCGGGCATCCTGTTCGCCTACGGCGTTCATGCTCTAAGCCAGCGGTATCTGGACGGCGCGGCGTTAAAACCGGCGGGCCTCACTGGGCAGCTCAAAATCTGGTGGGCGCGCGTCGGCAACTTCGACCGCAAATGGACGCTGGCCGGTGCGGGAATCCTAGGTGCGAGCGTTTTGGGCTGGCTGATTTTTGCGGGAGAAAGGAACAGCCTGGTCAGCTACCTGCAAAGAATGGGCTACCCGGATGAAGCCATGGCGAAAGAAATCGCCGCGTTCAGCCTGGGCCAGGCCGGCTGGCTGGTGGTTCTGCTGGCGGCAGCCTTCCTGCTGGTCACCCTGACGCTGGCCGGATACTTTTCCGGCCCGCGCGCCAGGACCGGCACCGCCCTGCTGGGGGCGTTTCTGATTTTTGATCTTGGCCGCGCCGATCTGCCTTACATCGCCCACTGGGATTACAAACAAAAATACGAGATCGGATCCCTCAATCCCATCGTGGATTTCCTCCGCGACAAACCTTACGAGCATCGGGTGGCCGGCCTCCCGTTACGCGTGCCGGAAGGGATGGAACTGCTGGACCAAGTCTACCGCATCGAATGGATGCAGCATCTTTTTCCCTATTACAACATCCAGTGCCTAGATGTGATCCAGATGCCGCGCATGCCGGAAGATTTGAAGACTTATCTGGAAGCGCTATCTCCGCGCGGCACACCGGAGACGGTGCCGCTGATCACCCGGCGCTGGGAGCTGGCCAATACGCGCTACCTGCTCGGCGCCGCCGGCTACCTCGACCTGTTGAACCAGCAACTGGATCCGGCACAACATCGCTTCCAGATTGCGCAGCGATTTGAAATCGTGCCCAAGCCCGGCATCCTGCAACCCACCCGGCTGGAAGAACTCACGGCGCGCCCGGATGAAAACGGACGTTACGCACTCTTTGATTTCACCGGCGCCCTGCCCCGGGCGAAGCTCTATTCCGCCTGGCGGGTCAGCACCAACGACCAGGCCAACTTGAAAACGCTCGGCGACCTGAGCTTTGACCCAGCAAAAACGTTGCTGATCTCAACGCCCAAAAACGACCTCCCGACCGTGGCAACGAACGAAATCCCCGGCACTGTGGAATTCACAAGCTACGCGCCAAAACATCTGGTCTTCGCGGCCAATGCCACCGCGCCTGCGGTTCTGCTGCTGAATGACAAGTATGATCCGAACTGGCATGTGACGGTGGACGGCAAGCCGGCGGAACTGTTGCGCTGCAATTTTCTCATGCGCGGCGTCCAAATGCCGCCCGGCCAGCATACGGTGGTATTTTATTACCAACTGCCGAACAAGCCGCTTTATGTGACGCTGGCGGGGTTTGCCGTCGGCCTGGGCCTGGCCAGTTATCTCCTCGTTTCAAGGAAACGGCAGTCCACCACCGGCTGATTACGAGGAGCGAGGAGCAGATGGCGACCGGCGGCTTACAAAAGCGGTTTGGCATCCGGAGGCAGGCGCAGGTCGGCCTGGGGCGGGCGGGTGGAGAGCCAGCGGATGATTTGCTGGATGGCGTGACGGACCACCTCGTCCGAGCTGCGCGGCAGGGCAAATCCGGCCTGGCGGAGCTTGGTGGAATCCATGCGCGACTGGGCGACATCGCCCGGCCAGCCCTGGGTTGATTCGCCATACTTAATCGCAGTCCGGTCCGAAAAGCCAAGCTGCCGGAGCAGTTCCGCCGCGATGAAGCGGACGCTAGTGGCGCCGTCGGGGGCGAGATTGAACACATTGAACTGCGACGGCTTCAATTCCGCGCAGCGCATTTTACCAAACATCAACCCTTCCACCAGGTCGCGGACATAGACGTAAGGCTTGGCCTGATGACCGTTGCCCAGCACCGTGAGTTCGGTGGAGCCTTTCGTGAGCTGACGGATGAAATCGTAGATGACACCGTGCGTGGTGCGCTCGCCCACGATGTTGCCAAACCGGAAAATAATCGCCTGCAAACCGAAGGTAGCGCAAAACGCGGAGATCAAACCCTCCGAGGCAACTTTGCCCGCGCCATAAAGACTGACCGGCAGACAGGGGCCGAGATTTTCATGGGTGACGGTGGTGCCCACATCGCCATAAACCGTGCCGGAACTGGAAAACACGAGGCGCGGCACTTTTTGCCGGCGCATGGCTTCGAGGACGTTGTAGGTGACGATGGTTTCCTGTTCGAGATCGAGCCGGGTGTTATCGATGCCCCAGCGAGCATCAGGATTGGCCGCCAGGTGAAATACCTGATCAACGCCGTGAAAATGCGGGGTGATGGTTTCCAGTTCCAAGAGCTCGGCTTGGTGGATCTTAAGCCGGGCATCGTGTTCGTGATGCGCCAGGTGCTCGCGGCGACCGGAAGAAAAATTATCCAGCACGCGGACTTCCTTGGTGTTGGCGTCCGAAAGCAGCGCGTCTATCAAATGCGAGCCGATGAAGCCGGCGCCCCCGGTAACGAGGCAAGTTTGCGGCAGATTTTGGGTCATAAAAATTCCGCGCACGGTGAAATGGTCAAGCCGACGACGGTGGGCAAGGCTAGTATTCTTTTCTCCCGCTGCACAAGGAATTTTCACCACCGCAATGGAACGAAACTTGCCAGCGCCGCCGCAAGCTGTTATCCATTCCGGCCGTCGTCCACGGAACAATCCGCCGGCCGCCGTTTTTTCTTTTATGCCCGAAGTTGACCAAAGCCCGAACCGTATTCGCCGCATCACCGTCCGCGCCGAACGCGAAGTGGCCTATGAATCGCCCGACCATCTCATCCCCTTCGGCACGCGGTTGAACAACAGCCGCCATGCGCGCTTCAATAAAAAGCTTTATGAACTTTACGGCATGGACGTGCCGCTGCGGATTCTGGATCTCGGCTGCTCGGGCGGCGGTTTCGTGAAGGATTGCCTGGACGACGGCTGCCTGGCGGTGGGCCTGGAGGGCAGCGATTACTCGAAGAAATTGCGCCGGGCGGAGTGGCGGACGATCCCCGAAAACCTTTTCACCGCCGACCTCACCGCGCCCTTCCAGATTTCCGGCGAATTTCCCGAAGGCGAAGTGCCGCTGAAATTCGATGTCATCACCGCGTGGGAAGTGATGGAGCACATCCACGAACGGGATTTGCCCGCGCTGATCGCCAATGTGAAAAAACATCTCCGCCCCGGCGGGCTGTGGATCATGAGCGTGGCGCTCTGCGATGACATCCATGATGGCGTAAACCTGCACCAGACCGTAAAGCCCAAAGCGTGGTGGGTCGCCAAGATGAAGGAACAGGGTCTCACGTGCGTGGACGCCTACGTCAATTATTTCAACACCCAGTTTGTGCGCGGCCCCAAAGACACGTGCCGCCCGGGATTTCACCTGGTCGCCACCAACGACCCGTCGCTCGGCCCCAAAATTCCCGCGGAGCCGTTGGCCTACCGGATTTACGACAAATGGCTCGGCTGCCGCCTGCAACGGCTGCTGCGTTTTGCCATCGCGGGGTATTCCGACCGCTGATACCTCCCAAGCCGCGGCGCCCATTGTGTTCGCGGCGGGGAATGTTTATCCTTCCAACGATGTTCCGAATCCTTCGCAAACTCCGGCAGTATCGCTCGCGGCTCGGCTTGTTTCCGCTGCTCAGGATTCTTTTGCTCATCACGCTCGCCAAAATGTTCGGCCGCCGGTTTGTCCGCGCCACCACCGGCTGGCCCGTCGAGAAGATCACGCTGCCCGGGATTGCGCATCCGCTCCACATCCGGCCCGGCACCACGGACATCGAAGTGCTGCAACAAGTCCTGCTGGACAACGAATATGAATTCTCACTACCGATGGTTCCCGAAGTGATCATTGACGCCGGCGCGAACATCGGTCTGGCCTCCGTCTATTTTGCCAATGTGTTTCCACGGGCGACCATCATCGCCATTGAGCCGGACCCATCCAACTTTGCGATGCTCCAAAAAAATCTCGCCGCGTATCCGCAAGCCAGGCCGCTGCAAGCCGCGTTGTGGGGCGCGGACAAGCAACTCAATCTTTTTTATCCCCAAGGCGGCCATTGCGGATTCCGCACGCTGGAAGGTTCCGGCGGAGACCTGACCGGATGCGGCCAGGTTGGAGCCGTCACGCTGCAATCATTGATGCAAACCATGCAGCTCAAATCCATTGACCTGCTCAAGATCGACATCGAGGGCGCGGAACGCGAAGTGTTCCTCAATTCCGCCGCTTGGATTGACAAGACGCGGATGATGATGGTCGAACTGCACGATGCCTACCAGCCCGGCTGCAGCGATGCGTTCCGGGACGCCGTCAAAAAATTCAGCCCCAAGCTTTCCACCAAGGGCGAAACCACGCTCTGCCTGCTGGCCGCCTGAAAGTTTCCGGCATGAAAGCCTCCGTCATCGTCTGCACCCGCAACCGTGCGGGCTCCATCCCGGAAACTTTGACGGCACTTTCTCAACTGGAAGGAGCGGATTTTGAAATTCTGGTTGTGGACAGCAGCAGCGGGTCGGAAAAGGAAAAAACCGCGCAGCTGGCCGCGCAATTCGGGGCAAAATATCTGGCGGAACCAAGGCCCGGCCTGGCGCTCGCCCGCAACACCGGCATCGCCGCCGCCGCCGGGGAGATCGTTGCGTTTACCGACGACGACTGCATCCCCGCCAAGGACTGGCTGGCGCAGAAAATCAACAATTATTCCGACCCCCAAGTCTGGGCCTGCACCGGGCGGGTCATCCAGCATTATACCGGGGGCGCAGCCGACCTGTTTGAAGAAGTCGCCGGACAGGATCTGGGCGGGGAAAAACGCACCTTCACACCGCAAGACATCCACGGCGGGCTCAGGTTTCTCTGGTCGAACTGCGGCAAGGTATTTGCCAAGCACATGAAATCCCGCGCCCCGGTGCCTTTCGGTATCGGCCACGGCAGCAGCCTTTCATTCCGCCGTCAGTTTTTTGAACAGTCCGGCGGCTGCGACGAGCGGTTTGGGGCCGGAGCACCGTTCAAAGGTTGCGATGACCTGGAAATGCTCTACCGCGTCTTGAAGTCCGGCCACGCCATTGTTTATGAACCGGCCGCGGTCGTGCGGCACAAGCACCGGCTCACATCCGATGCCGACACCTCGGCCGCCGTCCGCAACAGCCACGCCACCAGCGCGGATGAAGTTTATAAAACCCGCTACATTTACAGCTTCGCGAATGCGGCCATGCTACGTGAGTTCAGAAACGACCCGCCGATGTTTTTCATGTTCTACGGCCGCCTCCTCCAGCTTTTCATCAAGACCATGCAATACAAGCTGACGGGGAACAAAGAGCTGGCCCGTTCGTTCAGTTCCGATCTGCACGGCTTCCTTGAAGGCTGGAAACTGCACCGGCGATTTGAAAAAGAAAACCGCACCGCCGGTTCCGCCAGTTAAAGCCCGGTCGGATGATCAATGAAAACCGACGGCACCTTGAACTTCTTTGAAAGTTCCGCCGCCAGCGCCTTCACCCCGAACGTCTCGGTCGCGTAATGGCCGCCGTAAATCACATTCAGCCCCAGCTCCTCCGCCAGCGCGAACGTCCAGTGCGGCCCTTCGCCGGTGATGAACGTGTCCACGCCCTCCGCCGCCGCCTGCTTTAGTTCCGCCCCCGCGCCACCGGTGACCACGCCAATACGTTCGCAGAATTCCCGACCGCCGGGAATGAGCCTGGGCTTTGCGCCGGTCGCGCGCTGCAGTCTTTTTACCAATTCTGCGCGTGAAATTCTGGTCTGAGATTTGAATCCGATGTTCTGCCCGTGACTGAAGAAGAACGGCTTCAGCTTTTTCAGGCCGAGCGCGGCGCACAGTTGCACGTTGTTGCCGAGCCGGGGATGCGCATCCAGCGGCAGATGGGAACTGTAGACGGCCAGGTTGTTTTCGACGAGCAGCCGAAGCAACTCGTGATTGGGTCCCGTCCACGGCTGGCGCGGACTCCAGAACAAGCCGTGGTGCACGAGAAGCAGGTCCGCCTGCGCGGCGATGGCGAGTTTCACCGTGGTCAGGCTGGCATCCACGGCGGCGGCGAGGCGCGTGACCGTGCCGGAATTCTCCACCTGCAATCCGTTCGCCGCGCCCTCGTAATCGCCGGTTTCGCGGGTGCGGAGCAGGCGGTCGCAGTGGCGGACGATGGCGGCCAGGGAGGCTTTCGGCATAACGCGATGAAAGCAAATCGGAGCCAAACTGCAAGGCGGGAAAAGGGCGCGATTCAAATCTTAAAATCTATCAGTTGCCCCGGCTGCGGTCGTGCGGCAAAATGACAGGTCATGGTTCGTCCCCGCAATGAACTGGGTTCCCTGCGCTTCAGCCGGCTTGAAAAAGAACGGCTGCTCATCGCGCTTTTGTTCTCCCTGTTCGCGCACCTGGGCATCTGGGGCGGTTACGAAGCCGGCAAAAAGGCCGGCCTCTGGGAAAAAATCCACTGGCCCGTCCACCGGCGCGTCGTGATGGTGCCGCCCAAGCCGGTGGTCAAACCCGAGGAACCGACCGTGTTTGTGGACGTGTCCCAGGCCTCCGCCGATGCGCCGAAGCAGGCGAAGTATTATTCCGACAAAAATTCCCGCGCGGCCAATCCCGATGCCAAAGTGGATTCCAACCAGCCGAAGCTGAACGGCAAGCAGACCGACGTGCCCAAGCTAGTGGACACCCCGCGCCCGATTAAAGCCAAGCCGGTGCCGCCGGCGCCGGCGCCGCAACCGGACGAGACCAAGCCAGCGGAACCCAAGCCCGACACCGGGCTGCATCCCGGCGCCTTGCAGCCCGGCAAACCCGCCGACAACACCACGCCCGAACAGCAGCCGAAGCCGCGCCCGCGCACGGTGCGCGAAGCCCTGGCCCAGCAACCCAGCAGCCAGCTCCCCGGTTTGCAGATGCAGCAGGACGGCGGCGTGAAACGCGTGGCCCTGCAATCCTCGCTCGACGCCATGGCCACGCCCTTCGGCGCCTACGACCGCGCCATTGTGGAGGCCATCAGCCAGCGCTGGTATGATTTGCTGGACAGCCAGAAGTTCGCCGATAGCCGCTCCGGCAAGGTGACGGTCTATTTTCACCTGAACGCCGACGGCTCGGTCACCGAATTGAGCATCAACGCCAACACCGTCGGCAGCCTCCTCGGCTACGTCTGCCAGGAAGCCATTGAGCAGGCCGCGCCGTTCGGCAAATGGCCGTCGGACATGCGCCGGATGATCGGCGCGAATTTCCGGGAAATCACCTTCACCTTCTACTACTATTGATTTAACTTAGGCCGCGATTATTTATTTATGGAAAATGCCGTTTATCTGTTGCTCGGTCTGACCTCGGTCGTTTGCTTGGGCGTGATCGTCTGGCGCGGCTGGGTGCTGCGCTGGAACCTGGTCGTCCCGCCCAAAATCGTCGAGGCCCTGGCGGAATGCCGCTCGCGCGAGGACGCCAAGAACGTACGCAGCCTGTGCCGGGAACATCCCTCGCCGCTCGGCCGCCTCATCCGGCTCGCCTCCGACCGGCTGGACTGGCCCAAGTCCGACAACATGGATTCACTCGAAACCGCCGCGCGCCATGAAGTCGTACACCTCGAACGCGGCCTCGTCGTGCTGGAAGTCATCGTCGGCATCGCGCCGCTGCTCGGCCTCGTCGGCACCATTGCCGGCATGATGACGGTGTTTGGCGACCTCGGCCAGACCGGCCTGAACGACGCCGCGAAACTCGCCCAAGGCATCGCCCTCATCCTGCGCGCCACCCTGGCCGGCCTGCTCATCGCCATCCCGTCGCTCATCTTCTGGAGCTACTTCACCAAAAAGGTCGAGGTGCTGGCCGTCGAGATGGAGACGCTGTGCGATGAATTCATCCGCCGCCAATACCGCGACCCGAAATGACATTTCTCGTCCGCAAACGCCGTTCCCCGCCCGCCGTCATCATCGTGGCGCTGATTGACGTGCTGGTGGTGCTGCTGATTTTCCTGATGGTCACGACCACCTTCCGGCAGCAGCCCGCGCTCAAGCTGGTGCTGCCGCAATCCTCCTCGGCGCAGAAGGAAGGCGCGGAGGAGCATCCGCCGCTGGTGGTGAACATTGATGCCGACGGCAACTTCCGCCTCGGCCAGGAGAACCTGCCGGTGACGCTGGACCAATTGCGCGGGCGGTTGCTCGGGCAAGTGGCGAAGGAGCCGGACCTCAAGCTGGCCATTCGCGCCGACCGCAAAGCCCCGTGGTTCCGCATTGTGAACGTGATGGACCTGGCCAAGGACGCGAAGATCAAGACCATGAGCGCCTTCACCATGTCCAAGGACGCGGCCAAGCCGTGATTGACGCCGCCGGCCGCGGCGAAAGCGTGAGATGCCCGCCCGTTTTAATCTTCAATTCCTCCCCAGCCTAATCGTAATTTAATTCACGGACACCAGCGAGGTAACGGCGCAGCCTTGCAGGCTATCCTCATATTAGGCTGCGGGTATAAACTCATGCTGACTTCCTTTTAAAATGCCGAATGCTCCAGATGGCAGCGAGAATAATCAGCCACCACTGCAACACGGCAACCGAAATGAAAATAAATGCTGATAAAATCTCTTGCCAAGCATTCTCCGGCACTAATATCCAATCTGAAATCAGAGAAGCGGCTGGATAATGAAAGCCGCGAAAAATCTGACCCAACCATTTGCTGTCCCCGAAGAAATTGCAAACGGCGCAAAATACAATCTCAACGATAAAGCCTAATACTAGCGTCAGCCCAGCCGTGATGAAATATAAACGAGGCATAAGTAGCCATAACTAAGTATGGACGCCCGGTTGTTCAGACCATCCATTTTCATGAATTTGACTTTATGGCGGTGCCGTAAACTTGTCGAGCAGAGTTTAAGCGGCCGGCAGCGTGTACCCGCGCGAATCGGACGGGAAACCTTTGCGGCCATTCGGGAACTTGCTGTCTATTCTCATATTATTAGGCCGCGGCATGCCTCGTCCTCTTCAGAGAACATCCTGCTGCAATAAATAGCAATGGAATGAAGCCAGCGATCCACGCCTGAGTGACGTAGCTCCAACCAAGCTCACTTACAATCGCAGAACTTTCGTTTGGGTCTCGCAACCAAGAAAAAGTCGCGTAAATGAGCAAACCAGCAAGGCACAGTGCAAGGACGAGCGCCCAGCGACGCCATCGGCACAGGAGAAAGCAAGCAGCCGAAACGAAAGCAGCGATGCTCCAAACGAGAACCAGTGTTGGCTCTTTGTCTGCAGCCTCAGCAAGCATGGGCGTGAAGGTGTGCATGACGTATGGAGCGGTCTAACAAACAATGAACGCCCAGTTATTCAGTCCATCCATTTTCATGAATTTGACTTTAGGACGGTGCCGTAAACTTGTCGAGCAGAGTTTAAGCAGCCGGCGGTCGTGAAAATGTTCCCCGCAAACACGGCGCGCAGGGCGGGAGGGAATTGCGATAGGGTGGGCAAATCTGGCGGCGGGGAATACCGCACCGGTTTTGGACTACGGCGGGAAACGCAGCGCCACGCTGCTTTCGCGCCTTTCGGCGGCCATCGGCGGGCGGGCGACTTCACCTGAAAATAGCCCAGCCATTTATGGCTGGGTTCACGGTTTGAAATGGTTCCAAGTCCCGCAAGGGACGAAAGGTCCTCGCGGACGGCCACCCGATTCTTCTGCCGTCCCTTGACGGGACTTTTTCATTTTGTTGACGCCTGACCCAGCCATGAATGGCTGGGCTATTGCCTTTCCGTCGCTCCGCGACTCCGCCGCCTTCGCTCAATTCGCGCGATAAATGTCCTTTGCCCCGTTCGTCCAGACCGGTGCCCCCGGCTCTAAAACTGTCGTTTTTGACCACGGACGGCGGTTTTTGGGCTAAAACACTGAATTTCAAGCAGTTTCCACGGATTTTGACGGTTCAGATGCGATGGAAATCACGTTTTCCCCCGGGGAAATTGCTTTTGACCCCGGGCCAAAGGCTCTTGCCGCCGGGGAAATCGCTCCTGCCCACAGGGAAAAGGTCTTTGCCCTCGGGGATAAGGCTTCCTTCCCCGGGGAAATGGTCTTGTTCCCCGGGAAAAATGCGTTTGCCCTTGGGGAAACGGCTTCTGCCCGCGGGGAAATCGCGTTTGCCCTCGGAGAAAAAGCTCTTGATCCCGAGTCAAACACCTTTGCCCCAGGGGAAATCGCGTTTGGCGCCGGGGAAAACCGGTTTTTCCCGGGGGAAATCGTCGTTGCCTTGGGGGAATGGGCGGGCGTTCAGGACGGAAAACTTGGTGGGGCGAGCGTCCTCGCGAGCCGTCGTTGATCGATCTTTTCCCCCGGCTCGTGGGGACACTCGCCCCACCAGATTCCGCTCATGACGAAGCGGGAATCGTTTTTGAATTTTGGCGGACGGCTTACTTCACCAGTTCTTCGGCGATCTGCACGGCGTTGAGGGCCGCGCCCTTGAGCAATTGGTCGCCGCTCACCCAGAAGCACAGGCCGTTGTCCAAGGCGCAGTCCAGCCGCAGCCGGCCCACTTCGCAGTTGTATTTCTCGGAGGTGAACAGCGGCATGGGATATTTCTGGTTCGCCGGCTCGTCCACCACGTCGAGGCCGGGGGCCTTTTTCAGGACGGCGCGCGCGGTTTCCAGGCTGACGGGCTTTTCAAATTCCGCGCTGACGGCGATGGAGTGCGAGCGATACACGGGCACGCGCACGCAGGTGACGCTGGCCTTGAAGGCGGCGTGGTGCATGATCTTGCGCCCCTCGTTTTCCATCTTCATCTCCTCCTTGGTGTAGCCGCTGGGCAGGAATGAATCCACCTGCGGCAGGACGTTGAAGGCGATCTGGTGCGGATAAACCTCCTTGGTGACGGGCTGACGGTTAACGACCTGCGAGACCTGGCGCTCAAGTTCCTCGATGGCCTTGGCGCCGGTGCCGCTGACAGCCTGGTAGCTGGAGGCGAAGATGCGCTTCACGCCGAACGCCTGGTGCAGCGGATAGAGCGCCATGAGGGTGATGGCGGTGGTGCAGTTCGGATTGGCGATGATGCCCTTGTGCTTCTTCACATCGGCGGCATTGATCTCGGGCACGACGAGCGGCACGTCGGGGTCCTGGCGGAAGGCGCTGGAATTATCCACCACCACGCAGCCGGCCCGGGCGGCGATGGGCGCGAATTCCTTGGAAATGCTTCCGCCGGCGCTGAACAGCGCAATGTCGATGCCGGCGAATGAATCCTTCGTCAGTTCCTGCACGGTGATGTCCTGGCCCTTGAAATTGAGCTGCTTGCCGGCCGAACGGGCGGAGGCCAGCAGGGTGAGTTTGCCCACGGGAAAATTCCTCTTCTCGAGGGTTTTGATCATCTCGATGCCCACTGCGCCAGTGGCACCGACAACGGCGACGTGCGGATTGCGGTTCATAATGAACGGATAATCTATCAAAAAACGGCCCCCCGTCAACCGCGGTAAAATCGTCCCGACCAAAAAACTTTCGCTTTCCGATTGACCGGCCACACGGGTTCTGTCGAAATGATAGAACATAGTAATTTTGCCCAGATGCCGAGAACACCAATCAGAAACGGGAACGGGTCGCCGCGCACCGGCGCGAGCAAATACGACGCGCACCACAAGGTTTTGTCGCAGACTTACGGCGCTTTCGCCGACTTGCGCCGCGAGCTTTCCGACTCCAAAACCACCGTCAACGAGCGCGACGACATCCTCAACAGTTTCGCCTCCTGCCCGGATTCCCAGCGTGCGTGGCTGCTGCTGGAGGATTATTTTGAGAAGCTCTCGCTCTCGCGCCGGGATTTCCCGCAGACCGACTGGTGGACCCGGATGCTCGCGATCACCGGCAAGGCGCGGCTCGAGGAGCTGGCGTTTCTTTTTCTGCGCGCCAAACGGTCCGTGCCGCCGGAACTCCAGCCGCACGCCAGCCCTGACCGGTTCGCCCGCGCCGAGGAGGCCGAGCAGGAACTGCGCCTGGTGAAGGAGCTGGAAAACTGGCTCTCGCCGCCCGCGCCGTTGCACCTCGATACGCCGCGCGCGACGTTGCGCGTGGTCTGCCGGCCGCAGCCGGATGAGGCCGAGCCTTCGCGCTTCCGCCTGGCAGTGCAATTTCTGCTGCTCCGCCCGCGCACCGGCGAGAAGGCGCGCTCGCTGCACGACCTCGTGGACCTCGTCGTCCGCGCCGCGCATGAGCAGGAGCTATTCACGCCGTGGGACTGGGAGTTCATCCAGTGGATTTACGACACGCACCGCGAACGCGCCGGCCACGAGACCACGCTGCTGCTTTCCGACGCCGAACTCCTCCAATGGCTCGCGCGCTGGGGCCACACGCAACGGCTCGAATCCGCCGCGAACGGCAAACCGATTCATTTTCACGGCCACATCGTCGCGCTCGCGCCGCACTTGGAGAACGGCGACAAGGAACTTTCCTTCACGCACCGCATCGCGCTGCCAGACGGCAACAATCATTCCGTTGCCGATGCGAAGTTCTTCAACCGCCAGTCGCCCGTCGCGCTGGTGGGCAACGAATTTTTCCTGCTCCGCAATGCCCCGCCCACCGGGGTGCTGAAATTTCTCGCGCATAAGCCGTCCATCCCCGTGCGCAAGCTGAGCCATCGCCTGCTGCTGCACCTGCGCAAGACGCAGACGAATCACGGCGTGGATTGGGAGCAGCTTTGCGTCGCGCACGCCGCCGCGCCGCAGTTCGTCTTTGAGCTGCTCGACGACACCGTGCGCCTGCGCCTGCTCGCGACCAGCGCGCGCGACAAGAGCACCTGGGTTTGGACCGGCCACGAATGGGCGCCGCACAACCGCGCCATCAAGCCCGGCGAGAAGCCGGAGATTCTCGACGACCCGCGGCTCGAACCGGTCGTGCAATGGCTGCGCAAACTCGATTGGTTCATGCAGGAGCCGGGCCTGTGGATCGGCGACGCGAATGAAAATTTCCTCGGCTCGCTCGCCGAGGCGTGGTCCACGCGCCCATCCGAGGCGGAGTTTCTTGGCAACGGCGCGTTCCATCGCCTCTTCCTCACGCCGCGCCAGCTCAAGCCGCGCCTCGTCGTCAAGGGCAGCGGCATCGACTGGCTGTCGGTTTCCGCCGAATGGGAGGCCGAGGGCATGAAGCTTTCCAAAGCCGACCTCGAACGCCTCGCCGCCGCGACCAGCCGCTTCGTCAAGCTCCCCAACTCCGGCTGGGTGGAACTCGACACCGCCGCCGTGCAGGGCGCGCACGAGGCCATGGCCGACATGGGCGTGGAAGGCCTCATCGCCGTGCCGCAAAAGGTCGGCCTCGAACATGTCGCCCACCTCGACGAGAAGGGGATGACGCGCTTTGTGGATTCGCCGGAGGCTCAGGCCTTGCGCGAGCGCGTGCGCGATTTCAAGGGCGTTCCCGCAGCCGAGTTGCCGAAGTCGCTCTCGGCCGAACTGCGGCCTTACCAAAAGGAAGGTTTTGATTTTCTCGCGCACCTCGTGCAGGTCCGGCTCGGCGGCATCCTCGCCGACGACATGGGCCTCGGCAAAACGTTGCAGACGCTAACGTGGCTCGCGTGGTTGAAGGAGCAGAACAAAAAGAATCCCAAACCGTCGCTCGTGATCTGCCCCGCGTCCGTACTGCACAACTGGCGGCGCGAAGCCGAGCGGTTCACGCCGGACATGAAGGTGCTCGTCCTCGAAAGCGGCGCGGCCCGGCACAATCTCCGCAAGCAGATTCCGCAGCACGACATCATCGTCACTAACTACGCCCTGCTCCGGCGCGACCTGGAGGAATTCCACAAGTTCGCCTTCCGCGCCGTCATTCTGGACGAGGCGCAGTTCATCAAGAACCCCGGAGCGCAGGTCACGCAGTCCGTCAAGCAGTTGAAGTGCGAGCACAAAATCGCGCTGACCGGCACGCCCCTGGAGAATCGCTTGCTCGACCTGTGGAGCATCGTGGACTTCATCCAGCCCGGTTATCTTGGCACGCAAGACCAGTTCCTCGACACCTACGAACCGCGCGGCGAAAACGCCGAGAGCGAACAGCGCATCGCCCGCCGCCGCCTGTCCGCCAAGCTGCGCCCGCTCCTCCTGCGCCGTTTGAAAAAGCACGTGGCGAAAGATTTGCCCGACCGCATCGAGGAGCGCCGCGACTGCCCGCTCGGCGAGGACCAGCGCAAACTATATCTGGCCGAGCTCCGCCGCAGCCGCGACCAGGTGATGAAGGCTGTCGAGACGCAAGGTTTGAACAAGTCCAAGATGCACGTCCTCGCCGCGCTCACGCGGTTGCGCCAAGTATGCTGCCATCCGTCCCTCGTCGGCAACGACACTGCCTCCGACAAGACCGACACGCTCTTTGAACTGCTCGACCCGCTCATTGCCGACGGCCAGAAGGTGCTCGTGTTCTCACAGTTTGTGCAGATGCTGCAAATCCTCGAAAAAGAATGCCAGGCGCGCAACATCCACACGCATATCCTCACCGGCCAGACCAAGGACCGGCAGTCCGTCGTCGCCGATTTCCAGAAAGAGACCGGCGCGTGCGTTTTCCTGCTCAGCCTGCGCGCCGCCGGCACCGGCCTGAACCTCACCAACGCCAGCTACGTCGTGCTTTACGATCCGTGGTGGAATCCGGCGGTGGAGGCGCAGGCGATTGACCGCTCGCACCGCATCGGCCAAACCCAGACCGTGAATGCCTACCGCCTGATTGCGCCCGGCACCGTCGAGGAAAAAATCTGGGAACTCCAGCAGAGCAAGGCCAAGACCATCGCCGATGTATTGGGCGAAGAAGGTTTCGCCCGCAGCCTCACGGCGACGGACTTGGAATACCTCTTCGCGGAAGATTAAAGCAGTCGCCGCGCTCCCAAACTCGAAATCGCAACCGGCTTGGGTTCATGGATTGGTTCGAGGTTCAGGCGGAGCGTACGGTTGCTCACTTGCGCCAACGGAACTTCCTTCTGATGGCCACTCGACGAGCTACAAATCTTTCAATCATCATCCACCTTCTTCACCGCCCAGTCGGGATAGGACACAGAACGCGTCGCGCGCCAGAGGATACGGTTCAGGACGTCCTCGGGGCATTGGTCGGGCTGCGTCAAGGGCAGGCGCGCGGAGACCAAGGCGTCTTGCCGGAGCTTTAAATCCTTGATGGACTGCGCCGTTGGGTTCAGTTCGTCCAGCGGAACGTTGTTGGTCACGACGGAGTAGGCGGTGTAGTCCGGGATGTTGGTGAAACAGTCGAAGAGAGGAGTGGCGGTGGCGTCGAACTGGTTCATGGGCGGCAGGCCGAGCATCAGTTCCATCGTGCGCAGGAGGCTGGTCTGGTTGTATTGCGTGGAGACGACCGCGCCGCGCCGCGTATAGGGGCTGATGACGTAGGCGGTGGTGCGGTAGCCGCTGACATGATCCCAGCCGTTCTGGGGATCGTCCTCGACGGCGAGGATGCAGGTAGTTTTCCAGAACGGACTGTGGCTGACAGCCTCGACGACCTGGCCGAAGGCGAGGTCGTTGTCGGCGACCTGCGCGGCCGGCGTGGGCGAGCCGGCTTTCACGCCGCTGGTGTGGTCGTTGGGCAGCCAGAGGATGGTGAGGTCGGGCAGACTGTCGTGGGCAGTGTAATCCTTGAGACGCGCGATGAACTTGGCGGCGCGCAGCACGTCCGGCACGTTGAGATCCCAACTGCACCAGTCGCGTTCCATGAACGGCGCGAGGGCGGCGATGTCCGGAGCGGCGGTGTATTCGATCTCGTTGGCGCCGGTGGTAAAATCGCGCCACGCGGCGGCGAAATTGATTCTGGAACTGCGCGTGGTGATTTTCCAGCGCTTGGTCGAGGTGGTGAATTCGCCGAAGTCGTGGACCGTTTTGCCGTGGACGCGGGCGTTGTCCCAGATGAAGCCAGCGGGAGAATAAGCCAGGGCATCACGACCGGCGTCGCCGAAACCGCCGGCGGGATAACTGCGAGGCCAGCCGGCAAATTCGCGCTCGACGTAATCGGTGGCGATGGCGCTGTCGGCCCACTGGTGGCCATCAGCGCTCAGGATGCCGGAGCAGTAGGTGTTATCAAGGAGGGCAAATTCGCGGACGAGCCTATGTTCATTGGGCGTGACCAGTTCGCCGAAGTTGCAGAGGGCGGCGTCGCCATTGCCGTTGGTCACGTCGCCGAGGATTTGGTCGTAGGTGCGATTTTCCTTGATGATGTAGAGTACGTGGCGGAAGACGCACGCTTCGCCGGCGCGTTCGGGCACGGGCACGGCGGCGCGGTCGAGCCGCGGCGGGAGCTTGGCCTGCGCAATCAAGGGATAACGGAGATTGGCCAGGGCCTTCGCGGTATCGGCGGCGAGAGCATCCTTTGACGGGACAGGGATGAGCGAAAGCGAGCCGGCGTATTGCCGGGTGTTGAAGCCGAATCCGGCGGAGAACGGGGAGAGTTCCGGGCGCGCGGCGAGGCCTTTGAGGTTCGCCACGCAGAGGATTTTGTCGCGCGCATCATACGCGAGCGCGCCGGGGAACCAGCCGGCGGGGATCAGGCCGAGCAACCTGGTTTCGCGGGGCTGAAACCGGAAGACGGCGACGGCATTCTGCGAGCCGTTGGCGCAAAAGAGGGTTTTGCCCGACGCATCGAAGGCCAACGCGTCCGGCTGCGCGCCGAAGGGGTCGCCGGGCAACTGCCGGGCGGTGAGGGTGTCCACCACCTCGTCGCTTTGGGTATCAATGATGCTCAGCATATCGCTGCCGGCGCTGGCGGCGACGAGCCAGCGGCCGTTCGGCGTGACGGCCAGAGCGCAGGCATGCGGGCCGAGGATGATCTGCTTCGGCGCCGAGGCCACGACCGGCGACGCCAAGTCGATCACCGTGACGGAGCCTTCGCTGGCGATACTCCGCGCATCCACGCGCACGAGCGTACCCTGCCCCGCCGGGCCAGTCGGACCGCCCGCCGGGCGGCGCCCGCCCCAATTGCTCACGTAAAGCTTGTGGCCCGCAAGCACGACTTCGAGCGGGGCGACACCGACGTTCCACGTGCGGAGAATTTTGCCCGTGACGGCGTCGAGTTCGGCGACGCGGTTGGAGAGGTTGAGTGCGACGTAGAGTTTCTTGCCATCGGCTGAGACGGTGAGGCCGGCGGGAATTTCGTTGGCGCGTTCCAAATCGTCCACGGCCGGCAGGGCGATGGAGAAAAGCGGGGAAATCTGGTGGTCGCGGTTGACGCTGAAGACTTTGATGTCGCCGTTGACGTTCGCGAGGTAAAGGCGCGAGCCGTCGGGCGAGAATTTCAGGCCGGTGAAGCTGAGCCGCGCCTTCTCGTCCGCCTCGAGGATCGGAGCGTTAAGCAGGGACGGCTCGCGGACCGAGCCGGCGGGGAAAGCGACCCGCTGAATAATTTTGCCGCCGGGCGGATCGAGGGCGATGAGATAATTGGTCAGACCGGAGGTGATGAGGAGTTTGCCGTCGGGGCTCAAGGCGATGGCGTTGGGCCGGATGCCAGGCAGTTCGACCTGCGTGCCGGCGGGGGTGACGAGTTGGTTGACCGGAGTGATGAGCCCTACGGCTTGGCGACCGACCGGCGCGGTCGTCACATCGAAGTCAGCACCGAAAATCTGAGTGAAACTGAAGGCGGCGTAGGCCAGAAGACTGACGCGGATGAAAAAGTTGTTTTTCATGCCGGCGATAATGAACCGCAACCGGTCGCCAGCGCAAGTCACGTTACCGTAAAATCAGTCCACGGACGGGTCAAGGCGCTTGTCCGGGACAAGATATTTGCGGACGTAATCGAAGACGGCATTTTCCAGAGACGTGACGGGTGCCGCGTAGCCCGCGCCGCGCAGCCGGAGAAGATTGGCCTGGGTGAAATACTGGTATTTGGCACGGATGGCCTCGGGCATCTCGATAAACTTGATGGCGGGCTTCTTCTTGAGCGCGACGAAGACGGCGTTGGCCAGGTCGAGCCACGTCCGGGCCCCGCCGCTGCCGATGTTGAACAGGCCGTTCGCCTTGGGAGTGGCCGCGAGATGCAGCGTCATGGCCACGCAGTCCTTGACGTACAGGAAGTCGCGCTTCTGCTCGCCGTCTTTGTAATCCTTGCGGTGGCTCTTGAACAACTGGATGACGCCCTTGCCCTGCACCTGCGCAAAACTCTTGTGGACAAGCGAACGCATGTCGCCCTTGTGATCCTCGTTCGGGCCGAAAACGTTAAAATATTTCAGGCCGCAGACCTTGTTCAAAAAACCGGCCCGCTTGGCGTGCAGATCGAACAGGTGCTTCGAATAGCCGTACATGTTGAGCGGCCGCAAGGTGTCGAGGGCGGCCTCGTTGTCTTCCATGCCCTGCTCACCATCGCCATAGGTCGCGGCGGAGGAGGCATAAACGAAGCGGACTTTTTCTTTCAGCGACCAGTGCGCAAGGTCTTTGGTGAACTCGTAATTATTTTTGGCAAGATACGTCGCGTCTTTTTCCGTCGTGGCCGAGCACGCGCCCATGTGCAGAACCAAATCAAATTTTCCCAGCGCGCCGTTTTGTAAACGCGATTGCAAGTCGGCGGCCTCGACGTAATCGGCGAAGCGCAGGGGGGCGAGGTTGCGCCATTTTTCGTTCGTGCCAAGGATGTCGCAGACGACGATGTTGTCGCAGCCGCGCCGGTTCAGCGCCCAGACCAGCGCGCTGCCAATGAAGCCCGCGCCGCCGGTGACGAGGACCCGCGCATCGGAAAAGTCATTGGGCTTCATAAGGCGATTTACCAGCCGAGCACGTGAGCAAAAATCAGCGGTGCGACGATGGTGGCGTCGGATTCGATGATGAATTTCGGCGTCTTCACCCCCAGCTTACCCCAGGTGATTTTTTCGTTCGGCACCGCGCCGCTGTAGCTACCATAGCTCGTGGTTGAGTCGCTGATCTGGCAGAAGTAGCCCCAGAGCGGGACGTTCGTGCGCAGCAAATCCTGATGCAGCATCGGGACGACGCAGATGGGGAAGTCGCCGGAGATGCCGCCGCCGATCTGGAACATGCCGAGCGTGCTCTTCTTGGTGGCGGTGCGCGTGTAATGTTCCGCGAGCCACGTCATATATTCGATGCCGGTGCGGACGGTGTGGACATTCTTCACGTCGCCGCGGATGACGGCAGCGGCGTACATGTTGCCGAGCGTGGCGTCTTCCCAGCCGGGGACGACGATGGGCAGGTTCTTCTGGGCGGCAGCGAGCATCCAGGAATTCTTCGGGTCGATCTGATAATACTTCTCGTATTTGCCGCTTAGCAAAACCTTGTAGAAGAATTCATGCGGAAAGTAGCGTTCGCCCTTTTTGTCGGCGGCGGTCCAAACTTCGAGCATGGCTTTTTCCATGCGGCGCATCGCTTCGCCTTCGGGAATGCAGGTGTCGGTCACGCGGTTCATGTGGCGGTTAAGTAACGCCTGTTCGTCCTCGGCGGTCAAATAGCGGTAGCCCGGCACGCGCTCGTAGTAGTCGTGCGCGACAAGGTTGAAAACGTCTTCTTCGAGGTTCGCGCCGGTGCAGGTAATGAGGTGCACTTTGTCCTGACGGATCATTTCGGCAAGCGAGAGGCCGAGTTCAGCCGTGCTCATCGCGCCACCGAGCGTGATCATCATCTTGCCGCCGGCATCGAGGTGGGCGACGTAGCCCTTGGCGGCATCCACGAGCGACGCGGCGTTAAAGTGACGATAGTGGTGCTGGATGAAGCGGGAAACGGGTCCGCCGGTGAGTTTCGCCGGTTTGGTCTGCTTTTTTTTGGCCATAAAATTGTTTGGAAAAAATCTTACGCAAACAATACGGATGTTCCCGCGAAATCCAATCTCAAATTGAGGCGGAATTGATGTTCATGCGAAGACGCCAAGGCATAAAGACTACAAATTAAGGTGGATTCTTCTCCGATTTTGCGACTCGACGGCTTGGCACGAGATTATCCGAAACAAAATTATTGAACCGCCACCAAATCAGGCTGCGCCTGGGACAGGCCACCTTTACCGTTCCCCTCGAATTTGGCGCGGATGATGAGGTTGTGCGTGCAGGTGGTGTTATTGACGCGGAAAGCCGCACCGCCGCAGTTCATCGCAATCAGGTTCGTGAAGGAATTATAGACGCACTCGGTTTGCGGGGCCGGCCCCCAACCCGACGCAGTCTGCGTCTCCGAATGCGCCATGAACACACCGTGATGATGGCTATTGCGGATGGCGACGTTGTAAAAATGATTCTCGCGGCTGGCGCGCATGAAGATGCCGAGGTCGTTGGCGTTCAGAACGGCGTTACTAATGACGTTGTGGTTGAAAGCGAGGTCGAGAGAGATCCCGGCGCCGGGATTATCATGGAGGAATAGGTCCGTAAATGAACTTTCCGTCGTCAGATAACAGGCCAGACCGTCAAACTCATTGTCGAAGGAGGTCAGATCGCGCACGGTGAGCCGTTGGACGCCGAGCGTCGTGACCAGCCCTCCCGACCGGTTGCGGGTACACGTAACATGCTCCACCGTCGAATCACTCACACTTTGCACCGTGATGCCGTTGTTGCGGATTTCCGAGCCTTCGCCGCGAAGGTTCCAGAGCTCGCGCTGCTGGCGCAGGCGGTTGCCATCGATGAAAAGGTTGCTGACCCGGAGGTTTTTGACGGTATGTCGGGGCTGATTGACCGGTTCGCCCATGATGATCACCGGGCAATTGGCATTGTCTGCCAGCCACAAGATGGTCGCCAAACCGGACCCGCGCAGAGCTTGACCATCGCGCTGCAATACGATGGGCCGGTGAATATCAAATTTTCCCGGCGGCAGCACCAATTCCCCGCCGCTGGCCGGCAAAGCGTCAAGCGCCGCCTGAATTTGGTTTTCGCTTGCCCCCGCATTCAAATAAACCACCACCGGTTCCGAAACCGGCGTTTGCGGGGCGGCCAGAACCAGCATCGGGAAGAGCAAAAGCCAAACCAAGGCGGCGTTTGTCTTCGCCATCGCCGGACCGACCGTCTGATTGAAGTTCGTTTTCATAACCAACGAGACCTTGCGACCAATCAGTGTTTACAACCTAATTTCGTCCAGTTTCAGAAATCGTCCAGTATTAATTTCAGTTTTTTTGATAATTTGTTGCCATCCACCTAATGACCCGTTTCCCGGCTCCAGAAACCCGGGCCGGGTTTTCGTTTCGGGATTTCCCAAAACCGGGGAAGCGGTTATGCTCCGCGCGCCATTTATGCCGAACCAGATTCATCCCGCCGCCTCGCCCGCCGATCTCGGCTACGCCATGCCCGCCGAATGGGAGCCGCACGTCGCGACCTGGCTCGGCTGGCCGCATAACGCAAGCGACTGGCCCGGCAAGTTCGAAGTCATCCCGTGGGTCTATGGCGAAATGGTGCGGAAGATTTCCGCCGGCGAGAACATCTACCTTTTGATCCGGCACAAAAAGGACGAGGCCTTTGCGCGCCGTGTATTCAAGCACGTCGGCGTGGATTTACGAAAGATCACGTTCGTCACGCATCCCACCAATCGCGGCTGGACCCGGGACACCGGCCCGATTTTCGTCAAACGCAATCTCCCCAGAACCCGAACCCAAGACGCCAGAACCGAAACGAGCATCGTCCACTTTCATTTCAACGGCTGGGCGAAATACGACAACTGGCGCAAGGACACCCGGGTTCCCGAAACCGCGGCGCGCCTGCTTGGCAAAAAATTATTCCACGCCGAATGCGACGGCAAACCGTTCGTCATCGAAGGCGGCGGCATTGAATTGAACGGACGCGGCACACTGATTTCCACCGAGGAATGTTATTTGCATCCGAAGATCCAAGTGCGCAATCCCGGCCTCGGCCAAAAGGAAATCGAGGGCGCGCTGAAAAATTATCTCGGCGTCAAAAACATCTTCTGGCTGGCCAAAGGCCCGAAAGGCGACGATACGCACGGTCACATTGACGACATCTGCCGGTTCGTGAATGCCAAGACCCTCGTGCTGGTGCGCGAAAAAAATCCGCGCGACGAAAATTATCGTCCCCTCGCGGAAAATTGGGAGCGCATCAAGGATTTGCGGCTGGAAAATGGCCAGAAACCCGAAGTGGTAGAACTGCCGATGCCGGCGCCACTGTATTTTGACGGCGTGCGGCTGCCGGCGAGCTACGCGAATTTTTACATCAGCAACGCCGCCGTCATCGTCCCCACCTTCAACGACCCGAACGACCGCGTGGCGCTCGGCATCTTGGGCGAACTCTTCCGCGACCGGCCCGTCGTCGGCATCCACGCCGTGGATTTGGTCTGGGGCTTCGGCTCCCTGCACTGCCTCACCCAGCAGCAGCCGGCGTAGGTTTGAAAAACAAATTCACGAGGGATCTGCTAGGTGAGCCGTCTTCGTTACGTTGTTTCTTTGTTCAACTGAAATTGTTTCACCGCCTCAACGCAGCGACCACAAATCGTCGGATGCGCGGCGTTCCGGCCGGTGTCCGTTTCCCAATGCCAACAGCGCTCGCATTTTTCGTCCCGGAGGGACTACCGGAAATTAGCCAGCCACGGAGTGGCTGGTGGCCAAACATAAAATAATTTCGTCCCGTTAGGGACGGCGGAAAACGTCACCACAAATATTTCTCATCGTATGCCACCCGGTGATTGTGGAGAAACGCCACGTATTCCTCCTGAAAAGTTTTAGCCCGGTGATGCCCGGCTTGGTCGGCAATATATTCCTTTACCATGTCGCAATTGGAAACGCTCACGGTGAACGCGGCGTAGCCCGGCTGCCACGCAAAATTTTTCACGCCGATGGTTTCGTGAATCCAGCGCGAGGAGGTTTGTTTGATGTCCTGCACGAATGGCGCAAGCGCATGGGTCGCGCGCAAACCGGCGAGCAAATGAACGTGATCCGCCGTGCCACCGACGGCTTCGGGAATGCCGTCCACCGCGCGAACTAGCCCGCCGAGGTATTCATGCAAACGGTTCCGCCAATCATCGGCGATAAACGGGTGCCGGTCTTTCGTGCTGAATACGATGTGAAAATGCAGGCTTAAATGGGTGGCAGGCATTTTTTCCAACGTCCCTTGCGGGACGCATTGTTTTCTTTTGCGATTACCAGCCACTTCGTGGCTGGCTAATTTCCAGTTGTCCCTTACGGGACAAAAGCCATGTGGCTACGCCTTGAATTGCAGCACCGCTTCGACGCAACGACCGCAAATCGTCGGATGTCCTGCGTTCTGGCCGATGTCCGTTTCCCAATGCCAACAGCGCTCGCATTTCTGACCGTGAGCGCTGACCACGTCTATGCTGATTTTACCTTCAAATTCACTTGCTTCACCTTCTAGTTTTTTTGAAGTGTCAGGCTTAAACGAAAACTGCGAAACGTTTAACAGCTCTTTCAATTCCGCTTGATGTTTCTGAACAATATCAATGGTCGCTTGCGATTCAAAATTTGGCGCAAAAATAGAATAAACGTGAGCATCCAGTGACTTTCCAATCAGCTTGGTTTTACGCTTTTCTTCGAGTTTAGGCAAAACGCTTTCCCGCAACCTGAAAAGAGTTTTCCAAGTTAGCTGCTCAGCGTCCGGAAGATTAAATTTGATATTTGCCCACAGCCCTTCATGCACCGAGCCCGTCGGTTTGCCGGGAATAAATTCCCACGCTTCGTCGGCCGTAAACGCCAGGATCGGCGCGAGCATCTGGCACAGGCCGGTCACCAGCCGGTGCAGCGCGGTCTGCGTGGAGCGGCGGCGCGGCGAATTCGCGGCGTCGGTGTAGAGCCGGTCTTTGATGACGTCGTGATAGACCGACGAGAGTTCCACGGCAATAAACTGGCTGAGCTTTTGATAGACGACGTGGAATTCGTATTCGTCGTAGGCGGCGAGAATTTCGGCCTCCAGCTTCGCAAATACGCCGAGAATCCAGCGGTCGAGACCGGTCAGGTCTTTGTCCGCCAAGATGTGGCTCGCGGGATCGAAATCGTAGAGGTTAGAGAGCTGGTAGCGCAGCGCATTGCGGATGGCGCGATAGGTCTCGCCGACCTTGTTGATGCGTTCCTCGCTCACAACGATGTCGCTGCGGTAATCCTGCGAGGCGACCCACAGCCGCACGACGTCC
The DNA here is from genome assembly GCA_903870815.1 of uncultured Verrucomicrobia subdivision 3 bacterium. Classification (GTDB taxonomy): domain Bacteria; phylum Verrucomicrobiota; class Verrucomicrobiia; order Limisphaerales; family UBA11358; genus UBA11358. The sequence continues at coordinate 2,865 of CAIQEI010000030.1, read as the reverse complement.
GCGCCGTATTTTTTGACGTAAGCCTCGGCGGTCTGCGGCTTCTCGTAAGCGCCCTGCTTGCTCTTGGAAATTTTCTCGCGGTCGGCGTCCACCATGAATCCGTGCGTCAACACGGTCTTAAACGGGGCCGCGCCGTTACCGGCGAGCGAGAGCAGCAGCGAGGATTGAAACCAGCCGCGATGCTGGTCGGAGCCTTCGAGATAGACGTCAGCCTGCCAGTCGAGTGCGGAGTGCGCAGTGCGGAGTGCGGAATGGGATAGTTCCGGGCGGCGCATCAAAACGGCGCGCGATGACGAGCCCGAATCAATCCACACGTCGAGGGTGTCGTTGGATTTGGCAACGGCTTCGGCACCGGTCCAATTCGCGGGCTTCACGAGCGCCCAGAGTTCGGCGGCAGATTTTTCAAACCACACGTTGGAACCGTGTTTTTCGATGAGGTCGGCGGCGTTGCGGACAATTTGGGCGTCAAGGATGGCTTCGCCTTTCGCGCCGTAGAACGCGGGAATCGGCACGCCCCAGGTACGCTGGCGGCTGATGCACCAGTCGGGCCGCGATTGCACCGCGCCCTTGATGCGGTTGACGCCCCAATCGGGAATCCACTTCACGCGGTCAATCTCGGCGATGGCTTGCTGCCTAAAGGTAGCAGCCGGGGCGACGATGCTCTGATCCATTTCGGAATTGGATTTGAGACTCCTCACGTCGTCTCCTGCGGAAAAAACATGGTCAATCTTGATGAACCACTGATCCATCGCGCGGAAGATGACGGGGGTCTTGCTCCGCCAGCAGTGCGGATAGCTGTGATGATAATTTTCCTGGTGCAGCAGCGCGTTCCGGAGGCGGAGCTCATGCAACACAGCTTCGTTGGCGTCGCTCTTGCCGTGTTTTTCCAAGATGGATTTGCCAACCAGCCCGGCCGGCATCTGCTGCTCGACCGGCAATTCGCTTGAATAAGCAAGTGCTCCGTCGTCGTTGACGGGCGAATAAATCGGCAAGCCATTGGCGCGACCGAGATTGTAGTCGTCCAAACCATGTCCGGGTGCGATGTGGACGAAGCCGGTGCCGGTGTCGGCCGTGACGAAGTCAGCGGCGAAAGCTTTACCGGTACGATCGCAGAACGGATGCTGATATTGAATCGTCGCGAGTTGCTCGGTCGGGAACGGCGTCTCGGCGTAATTCGCCCAGCCGCATTTTTCGGCCACGGCCGGCAACAAGCCGCGGAAAACAATGTAGTTTTCTTCGCCAACGATGGCTTTGACGTATTGGAAATCCTTGTTGTAAGCCACGGCGAGATTCGCCGGCAACGTCCACGGCGTCGTGGTCCAGATCACGATAAAAGTCTTCGGCTGGCCGACAACGGGAAATTTCACGAACACGCTCTGGCTGACGTGATCAGCATATTCAACTTCCGCTTCGGCCAGAGCGGTGCGGCAGGGAATGCTCCAATACACCGGCTTTTTGCCGCGGTAGACAAAGCCCTTGGCCACAATGTCGGCAAAAAGGCGCAGCTCGTCCGCCTCGTATTCCTGGTTGAGCGTCAGGTAAGGATTTTCCCAATCCGCAAGAACCCCGAGGCGCTTGAACTGCGCGCGCTGGATTTCAATATATTTCCGGGCATAACCCTCACAGGCTTTGCGGATTGTAGCGGCATCGGCCGAAGTGTCGCCGGCCTTGCGCATATCCTGGGACACTTTGAACTCAATCGGCAGACCATGACAATCCCAGCCGGGAATATAGGGCGCGCTTTGGCCGCGCAGGGTCTGGTACTTGATGATGATGTCCTTGAGAATCTTGTTCAGCGCGGTCCCGACATGGACGTCGCCGTTGGCGAACGGCGGACCGTCGTGCAGGACGAATTTCCCGGCGTCTTTGCGGGCGGCCTGAATCTTCGCGTAAAGATTGGCGGCTTCCCACTTTTTCAGGCGCTCCGGCTCGCGCGTCACGAGGTCGGCCTTCATGGCGAAATCCGTGCGCGGCAGATTCAAGGTGTCTTTGTATTCCATTGCGAAAATGAAGGGGGAACGGTAACAGCGCGGAAAAACGGTGTCACGGCGGAAAAATAGAAACGGAAGGTTTCAGCCCCGAAAAGAAAAAACCGGACCAGTCAGCCAGAGGGTGGCCGAAAGGTCCGGGGAATTCAGAATGAGCACAACGTAGGATTACGGAGAACTCGCGCTCCAGCTGCACTCAAGCCGGAGCCGAAATTTAAAAAATCAAAGATCAAAAAGTCATCGGTCAATTCCTGCCCTCAATCCAACCCCGATTGAACCTTCAACTGCCTACATTAAATCATGACTTCTTATCTCTGTCAACTCACAAACAAAAGTATAAGTACATCTATTCGTTTTTGGGATTGCCTATAAGCAGGCAGGGCGCAGGACTGGGATTGGGGAAAATACCGAAATAGAGCCATGCACTTTCAATGCCCTGATCGTGGTAAATTTAATTTAAGGCGTGAAGAAAACACCGTTTCTATTGAACTTTTTTGCTTTGTGAATAACTCGTGAATAAAAGTTAATATGTTGTCCTCGAATGTTTCGGAATAATATCCTAAAACCTTACCGCGATCACGAATCAGATTGAGGCGGCGGGGGGCTTGGTGATGCGAGGTGATGATGCAACCCGTCAATATGGCGATAAGCATCTAAAAACAAACTAGTTACAAGTTAGATTTTGCCAACAACGGCTTAGGCGCGTGCAAACAGTTTGTGTTTTCGCTTGAATAACAATTCGCTACGCGGTTGACTGGTCCGGAGTTCGTTGAGAAAATCCGGCGGGTTGGCGGAGTGAATAAAACACTAAAATTTGGGTATTTGCGGAAAAACATGCAGATTTCGGCAGAAAAAATTTGGCACTCGGCGCAGGAGC
>CAIQEI010000029.1 GCA_903870815.1 uncultured Verrucomicrobia subdivision 3 bacterium | reverse complement strand
CGCGAACTGGTGGACACCGCCCTCATCCTCGAAGACCTTACGCGCAACGCCAGTGTTCTTGCGGCGGGCGTCGTCATCGGCGACCAGCCGCTCGTGAATCTGCTGCCGCTCAAGACGGACGAGCACGGCGGCATCGTCACGCAATACGCCATGGGGCCGGTCGGCGAGCTTGGCCTGCTGAAGATGGATTTTCTCGGGTTGAAAACGCTGACCGTCATCCGTAACACCTGCGAGATGGTCAAGCGAATGCAGGGAATTGAGGTCGACATCGACCGATTGCCGCTCGACGACAAAAAGACCTACGACCTACTCAACCGCGCGGAAACACTCGGCGTGTTTCAATTGGAATCCGGCGGCATGCGCGACCTGTGCAAGAAGTTCCAGATCAGCTCCGTCGAGCACATCACGGCGCTCGTAGCGCTGTATCGGCCCGGTCCGATGGACCTGATTCCCGATTTCATCAAACGGCGCCACGGCGAGATCGAAATTAAATATGAACATCCGCTGCTCGAATCCATTTCCCGGGAGACATACGGCATTTTGATTTATCAGGAGCAGGTGATGCAGGCGACGCAGCTACTCGCCGGCTACTCGCTCGGCAAAGCGGATTTGTTGCGGCGCGCGATGGGTAAGAAGAAGGTCGAGGAAATGGCCAAGCAGCGCGAAGATTTCGTCAAGGGCTGCCATGAGAAAAACCAGATCCCCAAAACGAAGGCGAACCAGATTTTCGACTTGCTGGAAAAATTCGCCGGCTACGGTTTTAACAAATCGCACGCCGCCGCGTATGCCGTCGTTGCGTATCAGACCGCATATCTGAAGGCGAATTATCCGGTGGAATTTTTCTGCGCCATGATGACGAACGACATGGCGAACACGGACAAGCTCGCCGAATACATCGCCGAGGCGCGCGAGTTTGACATCGAGGTACTCGGCCCGGATGTAAACGAAAGTGGTGTTTATTTTGCGCCTGCGCGCGGCGGCCAGGCCATCCGTTTTGGCCTGGCGGCGATCAAGGGCGTGGGCGAAGCGGCGGTCGGAGCCATCCTGAAAGCGCGGGACGAAAGCGGAAAATTCAAGACCCTTGCCGAACTGTGCGAACGAGTGGACGGTCGCACCTTGACGAAGAAACCTTTGGAGGCATTGGTAAAAACCGGCGCGTGCGATGTTTTTGGCCAGTCGCGCGCCACTTTGTTTGCGCAAATCGAAACTAGCCATGGCCGCGCGGCTAGCCTACTTTCTGACAAACAGAAAGGACAAAGCTCGCTTTTCGGCTCGCTCGAGGAAAAGGCGCCGTCGATGCCCGAAAAGTTGAGCAACCTGCCCGAATGGCCGCAGCACCAACTGCTCGCGTACGAAAAGGAGCTGCTGGGATTTTATGTCACCGGCCATCCGCTGACGCCGCTGGTGCCGTTGCTGGAAAAATATTCACTGACGAATACTGCCAAGCTGGCCGAGTTGCCGAACCGTTCACTGACTCGCATCGGGGGCATGATCGCGGCGGCCACGCACAGCTTCTCCAAAAAATCCGGCAAGCCATATTCCATGGTGACGCTGGAGGATTTGGAAGGCTCCGTGCAGCTTCTGGTAATGAATGATTACGACAAGTTCCGTCCGCTGCTGGAGGCGAACAAAGCCATTCTCGTCATCGGCGAAGTCAGCACCGGCGACGACAAGCCGAAGATTTTCCCGCAGGAGATCATGCCGCTCACCGATGCGCCCAAAAAATACACGAAACAGGTTCACCTGCGCCTCCATACGGCCCATTTGCAGCCGGTGGACATGTTGAAGGTGCAGGAACTGGCCGCGGCGCACACCGGCAAATGCCCGTTGTTTCTGTGTTTCATGCGGCCGGAAGGCGAAACGGTTTTTGTCGGCACCCACGAGCGCTTCGGCGTCTCACCTTCGCTGGAACTGGAGCACGCGGCCAACAAATTATTTGGCGAAGAAACCTATTATGCCAAGGTGGATACGAGTCTGCCGGAAAAAACGCGGCGTAGTTGGGAGAAGAAAAATGGTTCCGGCGGCGACGCCGAATGATGATTTTTATTTCACCGCCGCCCAGACGCGATGCACATCGTCGTGCTCGTCCAGCGCCTGGAGAAATTCGCCGACTTCGTTCTGTTGCGCCTCGGTGAGTTCGGGAAACTGCTTCGGCACATACCCGATTTCACTGGTCACCACGTTCCAGCCGTTCGCTGAAAGCCATTTTGCGACGGCGTGGACGGCGGTGCGCTCGCCGATGAATTTGGCGCCCGTCGCGCCTTCGGGAATGTCGTCGTTCTGCTCGTGCGTGAGCGTTTCGACTTCGTTCGCCCCGGCCTCGATGGCGGCGGCTTCGCGGTCAATGGCCGCGTCGGGATGATGCGCCTCGACGAGGCCGACGTGGTCGAATAAAAACTTGTTGCTGCCCGCCGTGGCGAGCTGGCCCTTCTTGAAGAGGACGCGGATTTCCGGCGCGGTGCGGTTCACATTGTCGGTATAAACCTCAACGATGACAGGCACGTTGTGCGGCGCTCGGCCTTCAT
>CAIQEI010000028.1 GCA_903870815.1 uncultured Verrucomicrobia subdivision 3 bacterium | reverse complement strand
CCACAAGATCGGTGACGTCGATGACGGCAATACCGTGACTGACTGGATGGAGCAGGAAAAGGAACGCGGCATTACGATCACCTCCGCCGCCGTGACCTGTTTCTGGACCCAGAAGTGCAGCAAGCCCGGTGAAGATGCCGTCTACAAGGCGTACAACAACATTCCGCACTGCATCAACATTATCGACACTCCCGGACACGTGGATTTCACGGCCGAAGTCGAACGTTCCATGCGCGTCCTGGACGGTGCCGTGGCCGTGTTCTGCGGCGTGGCCGGCGTGCAGCCGCAGTCCGAAACCGTGTGGCGCCAGGCCACCAAGTACAACGTTCCCCGCATCGCGTTCGTCAACAAGATGGACCGCATGGGCGCCAACTTTGACAACGCCCTCAACGACATGCGCACCAAGCTCAAGGCGTACGCGTTCCCGATCTTTTTGCCCATCGGTGCGGAAGAGGCATTTGCCGGCGTCATTGACGTTGTAAACCAGAAGGCTATTCTCTGGGGCGAAGGGGATTTGACCACGGAAGGTCTGGTCTATGAAGTCAAAGACATTCCCGCCGAACACCAGGAACGCGCGAAAGCCGCGCTGGCGGAATTGATTGACGCGGTTTCCAACAAGGACGACGAAATCGCCAGCCTGGTGCTCGAGGAAAAGCCGATTACGGCCCCGGTGCTCAAGGCGGCGATACGCCGGCTCACCTGTAAAATCGAACTCGTTCCCGTCCTGTGCGGCTCCGCCTTCAAGAAGAAGGCTGTGCAGATTCTCGTGGACGCGGTTATTGATTATCTCCCCAGCCCACTCGACATTCCGGGCGCGGAAGGTCATGAGCTCGGTACCGAAGTCGTCGTCAAAGTGCCGACGGATGACAACGAGAAATTCTGCTCGCTCGCGTTCAAGCTCTGGACTGATCCATACGCCGGCAAGCTGGTGTTCTTCCGCGTCTATTCCGGCCACCTCAAGAAAGGTGACACCATTTACAATCCCCGCACGCGCAAACGCGAACGCGTCAGCCGCCTCATGGTCATTCAAGGCAGCGAACGCAAGGATATCAATGAGGTTTACGCCGGCGATATCGCCGCGCTCGTCGGCCTGCGCAACATCACCACCGGTGACACGCTCTGCAATGAAGACTACGACGTGACCCTCGAACCGCCGACCTTCCCCGAGCCCGTCATTTCGATGGCCGTGGAACCAAAAACCAAGCAGGACCGCGACAAACTGTCCGAAGGCTTGCAGCGCCTCGCGGAAGAAGATCCGACTTTCCGCTGCTTCACCAACGAGGAAACCAGCCAGCTCATCATCGCGGGCATGGGCGAGTTGCATTTGGAAATCATCATTGATCGCCTCAAGCGCGAGTTCAAGGTCGAGGCCAATACCGGCGCGCCGCAAATTGCATACCGCGAAACCATCACGAAAGAAGCCGAAGGCGAAGGCAAGTTCATCCGTCAGTCCGGTGGTAAGGGCCAATACGGCCACGCCTGCATCAAGGTTTATCCGAATGAAAAGGGCAAGGGCGTGGAAGTCGTGGACGAAATTGTCGGCGGCGCTATCCCCAAGGAATTCATTCCCAAGGTCATTGACGGCATCGAAGAGGCCATCAAGGGCGGCGTCTATTGCGGTTATCAGGTGATTGACATCAAGGTTGAAGTCGTGGACGGATCTTTCCATGAAGTCGATTCCAACGAACTCGCCTTCCGTATGGCTGGTATTTTCGCCTTGAAAGACGCCTTCAAAAAGGCCAGCCCGATTCTGCTCGAACCGCTGATGAAAGTGGAATGCACAACGCCTGATGAATATCAAGGCGACCTACTCGGCGACATCAACCGTCGGCGCGGCACCATTGTTAGCATTGAGGCCAAGAACGGTCAAACTGTTCTCAACGCCCAAGTGCCGCTCGCCGAAATGTTCGGTTACGCTACCGCCATACGTTCGCTCTCCAAGGGCCGCGCCTCATATTCGATGGAACCGTTGACCTTTGCGCAGGTGCCCAACAGCGTGCTGACGACCATCCTTGATCAGGCCGCGAAGAAACCCGCTGCGCGCACTTAAACCCCCGACGGGAAAGATTCAACCGGCCGGACGATGAATTTCGTCCTGCCGGTTTTTCTTTAGTTTAGGGTCACCTGATCGGTGTGAGGTTTACTTTCAAACCGGAAACCACGCTCAATACCGCACCGCCCGTGCGAATCAGCGCAAACAATCTCGCTTGTCGCCTCTCAATTTCCGGGTATCATACCTATCGGCTGTCGCGGACAACCAGCCGATAACCAAACACCGCATGAATCGAGAAATTTACCGCTTTGCCGCGCGCCTGCGCGATTTAATTGGCAATCCGCAATCGGCCATAAGCAATCCGCAATTCGCTGACCTCGCGCTGGAGCTATTCGCGCTCCAGTACGGTCAAAACCCGGTCTACCGGAACATTTGCGCGGCGCGCAACCTGACGCCACCGGTCGTTGGCCATTGGACGCAGATTCCCGCCGTGCCGGCCGCAGCGTTTAAGGAACTCAGCCTGACCAGCCTCGCGCCGGACGAATCCACGACCATCTTCCATTCCAGTGGCACGACGGGACAGAAATCCAGCCGCCATTTCCACAGTGCCGAATCGTTGGCGTTGTACGAAGCGTCGCTGTGGTCTTGGTTTGAGCAGCACTTGCTTCAGGCTTCAGGTTTGAAGTTTCAAGTTATTGCTTTGACCCCGCCGCCGGAACTGGCACCGCACTCGTCGCTCGTCCATATGTTTGAGACAGTGCGGCAAAAACTAGGCGCAGCCAAATCAGCCTTCGTAGGCAAACTGGCTGTGGATGGCTCGTGGGCGCTGGATTTGGAGGCGACGCTCGACGCGCTCTCCCCTGCCCCACTCCGCGCGCCCCGCGCCGCGCTTCTGCTGGGCACCGCTTTCACATTCGTTCATCTGCTCGACTATTTGGTGGAGCAAGACTTCCGGTTGGAACTGCCCGCAGGTTCGTGTGTGATAGAGACCGGCGGCTACAAAAACCGGGCTCGGGCGCTACCCAAATCGGAACTCCATGCGCTAATCACGGAACGACTTGGCGTTCCAGGTGAAAACATAATCTGCGAATACGGGATGAGCGAATTAAGTTCGCAGGCTTACGACACGGCAAAAAATTCTCCAGCTTCCGTCCACTATCCTCGCGTTTTTCATTTCCCACCTTGGGCTCGCGTGCAGATTATCTCGCCAGAATCCGGTCGCGAAGTGGCCGAGGTTGAAACCGGAGTCATCCGCATTTTCGACTTGGCGAACGTGTTTTCCGTCGCGGCCATCCAGACGGAGGATTTGGGCATCCGCCGGGGCGATGGTTTTGAATTGGTCGGCAGAGCGCAACTGGCCGAGCCGCGTGGCTGCTCGTTGATGGCCGCATGAAATCGTATATCCAAAATCGTCATTCATAAATCCCGTGAACCTGCCCGACTATTTTCTCGCCGACCTGCCACCAGAGGCAAAGTTGTCGCCGCCGATGATTGCGGCCGCGTGCAATACGCTGAAACGCAATCGCGAAAAGTATTTGCTGCCGCGCCAGACAGAAGACATGGTAAACCTCCTATGTGAAGTCGCGACCGGCTGGCTGCAAACGGACAATCATTTTCGCCGGCTCGCGTTGGCGCGCGGACCTTCGGAGACGGGATTTTCGAAGGCGGTTTTGGACAAAGGGCTGGACAGATTCTTCCACCAATTCACACCGGACAACTTTCACTCGTTGCTCGAACAGGAAATCGGAAAAGCCGCTGGCGTGACCGATGCAACCCAACCCGCGTCTGACTTCTCAAGCCCCACGCCCGATTTCTGGCGCGGTCCGGAGTTACTCACTCACATCGCGGCGGGCAATCTGCCCAATCCCGCGTTGATGAGCCTCATGCTCGGACTGCTGACACGCTCGGCGCAGTTCATGAAATGCGCGAGCGGAGCATCGTTACTACCCCGGTTATTCGCACACTCAATTTACCGGGCAGATCCAAAACTGGGTGCGTGCCTGGAAATTGCTGAATGGCGTGGCGGTAACCGCGAGTTGGAATGTGCGCTGTATGCCGAAACAGATTGCCTGACAGCGACGGGCAGCGACGAGACGCTCTCGGCGATTCGCGCGCAATTGCCGGCGCACGTCCGCTTTCTCGGGTACGGGCACCGCGTCAGTTTTGGGTTCGTGACGCGCGAAGTTTTGCGCGACGAGGTGATTGCTGAAGTCGTCTCGCACGCAGCCGACGATGTGATCGCGTGGGATCAACACGGCTGCCTTTCGCCGCACGCAATCTATGTCGAGGAACGTGGCGCGGTGGAATCAGATAGGTTTGCAGAATTGCTTGCGATCGAGCTAGCAAAGCGCGAAACCAGCGAGCCGCGTGGGGATATTCCAATCGAAGAATCTGCAGCCATCGCCTCGCGCCGGTTGATTTACGAGACCCTCGCTACACATCGCGCCGATGCCAAGATTTGGTCGTGCCCAAATTCGACGGCGTGGACGGTGGTGTTCGAGCACGACACGACATTCCGCATTTCACCCTTGAACCGTTTCATTTTCGTGAAGCCCGTGCCGGATGCGGCGGCAGTGATGGTTGGCGCCGCGGAGGTTCGCGGAAAAGTTTCAACCGTGGGTTTGGCCGCATCACCCGAGAAGTCGCGCGAACTGGCGGCGCACTTCGCACGCTGGGGCGCGACGCGGATTTGTCCGCTCGGACGAATGCAGAACCCGCCGCTCACCTGGCGACATGACGGGCGCCAAGCCCTAGGCGACTTGATCACTTGGACAGATTTTGAACATGATTTTTAAGGCAGCGACGCCAAAACCCGTAGGAATCATGCTGGATTATTCTTTGCATCTTTATATTTATTTTGATTTATGAAAATTGAACTACGAAAGACGTTTCAGTTTGAGGCGGCGCATTTATTGCCGCATTTGCCTAAGGCGCACAAGTGCCGGCGGCTGCATGGCCACAGTTTCAGCGTGGAAATCGTCGTGGCGGGCAAATGCGACCCGAAACTTGGCTGGCTGATGGACTACGCCGACATCTCAGCTGCATTCAAGCCCATTTGGGATAAGCTCGACCACTATTACCTTAATGAGATTCCCGGCCTTGAAAATCCCACCAGCGAGGTCATCGCCATATGGATTTGGTTCAAACTCAAGCCGAAATTGCCTCTGCTTACGGAAGTGGTCGTGGCCGAGACCTGCACGGCGCGTGCCGTTTACCGCGGGTAATGAGCAGCCAGCATGTTTGCTTGCGCTTGGGTTGTAAATCGCGAATCGTAAATCGCAAATGATCCTGGGCACTGGCATTGATCTCATCGAAGTGGCGCGCATCGCGTCGTCGGTCGCGAAGTTCGGCGACCGCTTTGTGAACCGTAT
>CAIQEI010000027.1 GCA_903870815.1 uncultured Verrucomicrobia subdivision 3 bacterium | reverse complement strand
TCACTCGCTTACCGACCTGCGGTCCAAACTGATGCGCTACATCCGTCAATACAATAAAACGGCAACGCCCATCAAATGGACTTACTCTGATCCAAAACGCAGAATCAAAGCGTAGCTTGTTCATGTGTTACGTTGCACTAGTTGAAACGGTTTAACCACGAAAGTCACAGAATGAAAATCGCGCAACAATGACCGCGCTCTTACGAGACGCGGCTACGAAGAATAAAAACCGAATATGAGCCGACTCACGTCGTCGGCTAGGAGAACTCCTTGCGGAGGGCCACCACGGCTCGCGGGGACGCTCGCCCCACTTTGAAAGCGAGAAATTGCTCTTGGAAACGTTGCCCCCTCAACCCGGCCTTCCGTGGGGGTGAAGGTGTCCGAGAGGGAATTAATCCCGAATTCCGAAGTGGGCGTGTGACCAGATCGGCGGGACATTTGAAACCGGCAGGAAAATTGCAGCGATAAATTGCCGGCCACCCGATGCCGCTCCTACGGAGCTGGTGATTTCTCTATGAAACAAATATCTACAAAGATGTCGCGCCGACGGCGCTTGGACACCGCAATGAGGCGTCACCGCCCTGAGCGAAGCGGGCGGAATGAATGTGGTTAGACACGCGTCCCGGCATCCGTTTCCGTCGCCTGGCGCTGCGCTCGGCGACGGGGACGGCGCAGCGCGCCATCCCTACCAACTTCGTTTAGCGGATGAAAAGGGTGCGCTCCACGGGTGCGGCGGATTTCAGCTTTGGCTCGGTGGTGCGTCCCCATTGCCAGGCCACCACGGTGACTTTCACGGGGAAACGGGCGCGCGGCGGGATGGGGGTGAACCGCAGGGTGTCGCCTTCTATCTCCGCCGGGCCCTCGCGGACGTAGTAATAAACTTTCGCGCCGGAATCCGCCGTGGCCCGGAGCGGGAGGGAGGCCGTTCCGTTGGTGACATCGGATAGGGGCGGAAAAGTGATCTGCTGGGCTACGCCCTCGGTTTGCGGCACGGGAATTTTCATCATCGCCTGTTCCACGGCACTTTTATATTGGGCGTCGCCGGGATGGCTGGCGAGCAGCCAGATATCGCCGATGCGGGGGTCCTGGGAAATGCTGGAGCGATTGAATCGCACGGCAAAGGTGTCCGGCGCGGTCTGGATCACCGGCCCGCTGATGCGCGACAAAACCACCGGGCCGCCGCCGCCGGCGTGACCGACGGCCGCGCCGGTAGGCAGCCCCGTCCACATCGTCGGCCTTGGCCCGGGCGGGACGGTGTCGAGAAATGTGCCGTGTAACTTGAACGTCAGCGTGTCATCCAACAACGGCGTTTTGAGCCGGACCTGCTCGTGCGAGGGGGGAACGGTCTGCGGCATGATTTGACCGTCCTGCACAAAGCCGACGAGCTGCGGCCGCTTGCCGAACTGCGGGTTAAACTGTTCCGAGGCGCGCGCCATTTCCCCGTCGAAACACCAGAACGCCTCGTTGGTAGGGCCGAGGTATTGCGCGAAGGGCGCGGCGGCGGCGCGGGGCTTTTCATGCCTGTGCCAGCGATCCATCAGCCAGCCGTCCCGCGCATCCACGGGCTTCAGTTTGACCGGTTGGTTCGTGGGCGCGTCCGCCGGCAGACGCTGCTCCGCCGCCTTGCGGATGAACAGAGCGAGGTAGCGCACCAGCTCATCGGAATAATCAAAATGGCCGTGGCCCACATCGCACACGAGGGCGAACGGCGCGTACGGATGCCGGGCGCGAAAGGCCACGGCGGAGATCACCCGGTCTTCCCACCATTCGTATTCGCCCATGATCATCAGGCCGGGAATGCCGTCAACATTCCGCGCGCCCCAGTCCACGTTCGGGCGGCCGTTGCCGACGCGGTCCGTCTGCGGCGCATCGCCGTGGACGGACAAAATGGCCAGCGTCCGGTCCGGATTCCAGGCGGCGAAGTTCCACGGGAAACTGGCCATCGCCGAGTGGCCGATGGGAATGACCGGCGCAAACTCCAGTTCGCCATAGCCGGAGACGCCGGCAAGCCGCTGCAGCAACGCGGCGAAATTGGTATTCGCCGCGGCGTTGCCGGCGGCGTCCTGCCAGTTGTAAAAACCCGGCGCGAGGTAGACCTCCGCGATGCCGAGCCGGGCCAGCGCCGCGCGGAATTCGGGATGCTCAAGAATGCCCGGCTCGATCATGTTGTTTTGGCCAACGACGATCGCGCGGACGCGCTGGCAGGCCGGCGGAATCCACAAAAATGCGCGCGGAGACGCCGCTGAACCAGCGGACGGTCCGAACTCGATGGGCACCGACCATTGCCAGTCTGCGGCCCGGCCTGGCGCCCCGGCCAGCAGGCCCGCGAACAGAAAGCAGAACTGCCGCAGCGCCCTCATTTTCCGTCCCATAGAAAACTGCCGCCGGGCTTGAGATGGATCTCCCTGGTGACCGGACCGTAGCGCAAGTGCGCCACCTTGCCGGTGACCGAGCGAATGGTGGCGGAGGTCAGCTTTCCATCCTGCCACGCGAAGTCCACCTCAAATCCGCCCCGGGCGCGCATCCCTTTGACGCTGCCGTTCGGCCAGGCCTTGGGCAGCGCAGGCAGGAATTGGATTTCGCCGTTCTGGCTTTGCAGCAGCATTTCCGTGATGCCGGCCGGGCCGCCGAGATTGCCGTCGATCTGGTATACCCGGTGACCGTTCAACAAGTCGGGATACGTACGCGCCGGGCTGAGCAACAATTGCAAATCGCCATAGGCATGTTCGCCGTCGTGCAACCGCGCCCACAAATTGATGCGCCAGGCCATACTCCAACCGCCGGCGTCGTCGCCGCGGATGACCAGCGATTTTTTCGCGGCGGCGGCCAGTTGCGGCGTCGTTCGTTCGTCAATGGCCGCGCCCGGGTAAAGCGCGTAAAGGTGCGAAACGTGATGCTGATGGAGGTTCGGCGCCTGCATATCCCAATCCGCCTGCCATTCCTGCAACTGGCCGGCCTGGCCGATTTTCGACGGCGCCAGCCGCGCCCGCGCGGCGGCCACCTGCGCGCGGAAAGACTGGTCCGTGCCGAGGGTTTCCGAGGCCGTGATGCACTCGGCAAACAGGTCGCGCAGAATCTCCATATCGATCGCCGGCCCGGCGCAATTATATTGACCGTTGGTATGATGCGCGTTTTCGGGCGAGAGGGAGGGGTTGGTGACGAGGTAATGGGTGCCCGGGTCTTCCACCAGGGTGTCGAGGAAGAATTGGGCCGACCCCTTAAGCAGCGGATAAATCTGTTTCAGATATTTTTTATCCGGATTGAACAAGTAATGTTCCCACAACGTCTGGCACAGCCACGCGCCGCCGGTCGGCCACATGCCCCAGAGCGGCCCGTCAATCGGCGCGGTCGCGCGCCAAAGATCGGTGTTGTGATGGACCACCCAGCCGCGGGCGCCATACATGACTTGCGCCGTGTGCGCCCCGGTGCGGCTCATATCCTCGATCATGCCCTGGAGCGGTTCCACGCATTCGCCGAGGTTGGCGGTTTCGGCCGGCCAGTAATTCATCTCGGTGTTGATGTTGATGGTGTATTTGCTCTCCCACGGCGGCGTCATGGAATCGTTCCACAGGCCCTGCAAGGTGGCCGGCTGGCTGCCGGGGCGCGAACAGGAAATCAGAAGATACCGGCCAAATTGATAATACAACACCGCAAGCTCGGGATCCTTGCCATCGGCGAAATGCGCGATGCGTTCGTTGATGGGCAACTTCGCGGCAGTGCCACTGTCACCGAGATTCAATTCGACGCGGCGGAATAATTTCTGGTGCGCGGCGAGGTGAGCGGGGAGCAAGGCGTCAGACCAATTTCCTTTGGAAACCAAATGATCCACCGGTTTGACCAAGGAGGCCGCAATTTGTTTTTTGACGATGGCCTCCGGATCGCCGCTGACATCGTGATAGTTCCGGTAGCTCGTGGCGGCGGCGAGGAGGAGGGTGACGGCATCGGCATTGGTCACCGAAATCGTATTGCCCGCGGCGGTGGTCCGGCCACCGTCCGTCAGGATTTTCATGCGCGCCTGGAACTTGAGCGCGCCTTTGATGCCATTGGCATCCTCGTTCACGCCGCGCATCACCAGCGTGTCGCCGGATTCAACCGTCACGTTCGCTGGCTGCGACGTGGTCAGTCCGGCGGTGAAGGAGATTTGCCCCGGCTGGTCCGCCGTTAGGTGAACGACGATGACCTGATCCACCGGGCTGGAAAAAACCTCGCGGGTGAACTTTACGCCGTTGGCCGTGAAGGTGGTCGTGGCCACGGCGGTGTCGAGGTTCAGTTCGCGGCGATAATTTTCCACATTCTTCACGGCCGAGAAATCGAGTTTGAGATCGCCCAAGGGTTGATACGGCATTTGTTTGAGGGGCTTGGCCATGACCTTGGCGCTGAGGAGATCCGCCGCCTCGGCGTAATGGCCGGCAAAAATGAGCCGGCGCACTTCCGGCAACGCGGCCAGGGCATCCGGATTCACCGAATCATAGGGGCCGCCCGCCCACAGAGTATCCAGGTTGAGCTGCAAATGCTCCCGGTTCACGCCGCCAAAGACCATCGCCCCCAGCCGGCCATTGCCCACGGGCAGCGCCTCGGTCCACAGCGCGGCGGGCTGCCTAAACCACAGCTGCAAATTGGTGCCGGACGGTTCCGGCGGCAACGATCCCGCGAATCCGGAATTGAAGGTGAAGAAAATGGTCAGGACGATGGCGATGGAGACTCGTAAAATAGAGGGACATGGATTGGGCGCGAGCGGAGTGCGGCGTGAACGCCGCGCTCCGGCAATGTATTGGGTGAGTCTCATATTAAAATGCTTTCAAATGGCCACGAATTGCCCCCTCTACCCAGCCTTCTCCCCCAAGGGGGAGAAGGGGTCCGCAGGACGGATGCGGAGCGGCGCGCTCCGATCCGGCGCGTTTGCGGGGCAAGTTCAATCTTTGCCGGGACGGTGCCCGGCGCTCCGGGGGCAGTGCCAAGTTGCGCCCGGCCGGGCATTCCACGCACTTCGTGTTTCTGGTCGATGAAGCGGCGTGAACGCCGCGCTCCGTCAATGTGTTCGGCGAGTATCGATTGGTGAATTATTATTTTCCGTCCCATGAGAAACTGCGGCCGGGCTTGAGTTTGACTTCCTTGGTGGCGGAACCGTAACGCAAGTGCGCCACTTTGCCGGTGAGCGAGTGCACGGTGGCGGAGGTCAGCTTTCCATCCTGCCACGCGAAGTCCACCTCAAATCCGCCCCGGGCGCGCATCCCTTTGACGCTACCGTTCGGCCAGGCGCTCGGCAGCGCGGGCAGGAATTGGATTTCGTTGTTCTGGCTTTGGAGCAGCATCTCGGCGATGCCGGCCGGGCCGCCGAAATTGCCGTCGATCTGGAACGGCGGGCAGGAGTCGAACAGATTGGGATAGGTGAGCCCGGGATGCAGCAGCATTTCCAGGATTTTGAACGCGTGGTCGCCGTCGTGGAGGCGCGCCCAGAGGTTGATGCGCCAGGCGGTGCCCCAGCCGGTGGCCTCGTCGCCGCGAAGCTCCAGCGATTTTTTCACGGCGGCGGCGAGGGCGGCCGTGGTGTTCACATCAATCTGCGCGCTGGGATACAGTCCGTAAAGATGCGAGACATGGCGGTGATGAATCTCCGGCGCCTGCAGGTCCCAGTCCGACTGCCATTCCTGAAGCTGGCCGGCCTGGCCGATCTTCAAGGGCGCGAGCCGGGCGCGGGCGGAGGTGACCTGCGCGCGAAATTCCTTATCCGTGCCGAGCGTTTCCGAGGCGGTGATGCATTCGGCAAACAGATCGCGCAAAATCTCCATGTCCATGGTCGGCCCGGCGCAGATCGCCGCACCGTGAAGATGCATATTCTCCGGCGACAAGGACGGGTTAGTGACGAGGTAATGGGTGTCTGGATCTTCCACGAGTGTGTCCAAGAAAAATTGCGCCGAACCTTTCAGCAGCGGATAAATCTGTTTCAGATATTTTTTATCCGGATTAAACAAATAATGTTCCCACAGGGTCTGGCACAGCCACGCGCCGCCGGTCGGCCACATGCCCCAGAGCGGCCCGTCAATGGGCGCGGACGCGCGCCAAAGATCGGTGTTGTGATGGACGACCCAGCCGCGGGCGCCATACATTTTCTGCGCCGTGCGGGCGCCGGTCACGCTCAAATCCGTCAGCATCGCCTGGAGCGGTTCCACGCATTCGCCGAGGTTGGCGGTTTCGGCCGGCCAATAATTCATCTCGGTGTTGATGTTGATGGTGTATTTGCTCTCCCACGGCGGCGTCATGGAATCGTTCCACAGGCCCTGCAAGGTGGCCGGCTGACCGCCGGGGCGCGAACAGGAAATCAGCAGGTACCGGCCAAATTGGTAATACAACGCCGCGAGCTGCGGGTCTTTACCATCGGCGAAATGCGCGATGCGCTCATCGGTGGGCAGCTTCGCGGCGTCGCCACTGTCACCCAGATTCAATTCAACGCGGCGGAATAATTTCTGATGCGCGGCGAGGTGGGCGGGAAGCAGTGCTTCACTCCAGTTTCCGATGGAGACGAGCGGTTTTACCGGCTGGGACAAGGCATGAGAAATTTGTTTATTGACGATGGCCTCCGGATCGCCGCTGACATCCTGATAATTTTTGTAGCTCGTGGCAGCCGCTATTAACAAAGTGACGGCATCGGCATGGTCGACAGAAATCGTGTTGTCCGAGGTGGTGGTCTTGCCACCGTCCGCCAGAATTTTCACCCGCGCCTGAAACTTGAGCGCGCCTTTGATGCCAAAGGCATCGCCGTTCACGCCGCTCATCACCAGCGTATCGCCGGGCTCAACCGTGACGTTCGCTTTCTGCGGGGTGGTCATTCCGGCGGTGAAGGAGATTTGCCCCGGCTTATCGGCGGTGAGGTGAACGACGATGACTTGATCCACCGCGCTGCTAAACACTTCGCGGGTGAACTTCACGCCGCCGGCCGTGAAGGAGGTCGTGGCCACGGCGGTGGCGAGGTTCAAATCGCGCCGATAATTTTCCACGGAGGTCATCGCCGGGAAATCGAGGAACAGGTTGCCCACGGTTTCATAGGGCATCTGTTTGATCGGCCGGCCCAGAACCTTCGCGCTGATAAGATTGGCGGCTTCGGCGTATTTGCCGGCGAAGATGAGCTGGCGGACCTCCGGCAGCGCGGCCTGGGCGTCCGGGCTGACCGGATCATACGGACCGCCCGCCCAGAGTGTCCCTTCATTGAGCTGCAGGCGTTCCCGGTTCACGCCGCCAAACACCATCGCGCCGAGCCGGCCATTGCCGACGGGCAGCGCCTCGGTCCAGGGGCCGGCGGGCTGGCGATACCACAGGCTGAGCGGTTCGGCCGGCGCGGTAGCTTCACCGGAGAATTGGATTTGGGCCGAGGCGGCCGGCGGAAACAGAAAAGCGCCGGCGACAAGCAGGCCAGATAGGCCGAGGGATTTGATGGTCATAGGTAGATTAATTACCGAACCAGAGCACCACTGTCGAGCGCGGAGGCACCGGGACCGGCGCGTCCAGCTTAAGAATGGTTTTGGAAACCAGCTCGCGCGCCGCGGTTACGCCCGCGGGCGGCGGCAACGCAAACGTCCGGTCGGTGGTCAGGTTCATGCCAATGAGATAGTCGCCGTAACGCAAGGTGTAGAAATCACCTTTGCCGGCATGGGCATTTTCATCGCCCGGCTTGAACGTCACGCCGGCGGGAATTTTCGCGATGGGCAGCCGCTCGCCGGCCGTCGCCGAGTGCAAGTCCGGCGGATATTTCGGCTCGCCCTTGAGGAAAGCGCAGCCGACCCAGTCGGGCCGCGGGTAAAACAATCCGCTCGGGGTGAATTCCGTCTCCACCTGCACCACGGCGATGCGGTCCATCCGCGGCGTGGTGTAATGGACGCGCGCCAGGTGGTTGATGCCATACCGCGCCCGCCAGTAGAGCGAGGCGTAAAGAATCTCGTCGCCGTTCTTGATCGCGACGACGCCGTCCTCTTCATCGCTGAAAACGAAATCCGGCTGGCCCGGCGTCATGGGCAGGCGGGCCGCCTGGGGCGGCTGGGATTTCAGCAGCGCGTATTCATCCGGCACGGTCAACAAACCCGCCGTGACCCGGAACATGGAATACTTTTTCATGTGCTCCTTAAGCGTGGCGAAAAATTGGTTGTCCGCGAACATCTGCTGCGCATAACCGATGGCCGCCGGATCGAGCGTCGCCGCGACATAGCCCAGGGTGGAGCCGTCCCAGCTCTCGCGCTGCGCGTAGGC
Organism: uncultured Verrucomicrobia subdivision 3 bacterium; assembly: GCA_903870815.1. Lineage (GTDB taxonomy): Bacteria > Verrucomicrobiota > Verrucomicrobiia > Limisphaerales > UBA11358 > UBA11358. Next base: position 15,925 of record CAIQEI010000027.1, on the reverse strand, counting down.
GATATCGCCGGGATAATGGCTGCCATCGCGCCAGCCGACGACCGCCTCGATGCGCATGGCGCGGTTGGTTTCGGCATCGAAGCCGGGATAACGGAAAATGGCGCGGGCGTGGCCCATCCGGACGAGCTGTTCGCGGATTTTTTCATCCCCCGGCTGGTCGAGGGCCGGGCGCGTCGCGTCGTAAATCGCCGTCACCCAGTCCAGCACCTCGCCGTAATAACCGACATAGCCGAGCTCCTTCGTCAGTCCCTTGGCCGTCAGTTCCCAGTAGTTGGTGCCGACGCCCCAATTGCGCCGGCCCGTTTCCATGGCCACGCCGCCGCCGGGATCGCTGTCGCGCCAGGGCTCCAGGCCGACGGATTCGTAGAGGTAGCGGCGAATGACATTTTCCGGCAGGGCATTGGTCGGATCCACCACCTCGATACCGCGGTTGGAGAGATAAATACCGTAGAGATCGTTGATCATGGACTGGTTGGTGTAGAGCCGGCGGTTCCGGCGGTGCCAATCGCGAGAGGCCACGAGCATTTTGGAAAAAGCCGCCCGCCGGGTGATTTTTTTACCCGCACCATCGCTGATTTTCTGGTCGAGGAACGGTTTCAATTCCACCGCCATTAACCGCAGCACGTCGCCCGCCGGCCCGAGGCCGAACCATCCGGGGTTGTAAGTCGCCGGATCGGCCTCGGCCAGGCCGGGTTTTTTGCGATAGGCGGCATACGTGGCATCCAGGCTCCGGAGGAGTTTTTTGACGGCGTTCGAATTTTGATAGGCCACCGTCCACTGGATATGATAGGCACGGGCGACGAACTGCATCTGCATCTGGTTGAGCGGCGGTTTGGACCGGATGCAATCCTTCAACTCGCCGTTCACGCGTTCCTTGACCTGGTCGAGCACATTCGTTCCCGGCTCCTTGCGGACGAATGAAATTTTTGGCGCGTCACCCTGCTGCTCATCCGCGGGCGGAACGAAGCAGCCGTTGGTGTGGATATAAATCTGATAAAGACCGCGCGTCGGCGCAGTCATGAGGTTTTGAAAGGCGGCGAAGGTGGTGGCGTAACCCCAGATCGGGCCGGCGGAACGAAGCTCGAGGGTCAGATTGGTTTTGCCCCGGGTCAGTTCCAGCGGCAGCGGCGTGGTGTTGTAGATGAATCTTCCCGGAAACGCCGCGCCGTCGTCGCCGCCGGTGTCGAGCACATCCAGGTCGCCAAGATACCGGTAGCCGATCTGTTTGCCGTCGCAGAAAAGCACCAGCAGATTCAGGGTGGCATCCGAACCCCAGAGCTTGAGGGTGGTGTAATTGAGCTGGTCCGGGTCAACTTGCACCGTGAATTTGAGCGACCCACCCGCCCAGGAACGGATGATCTGGGGCACCCGGCTTCGGGCGTGCCATTTGCGGTAGGCAACGGGCAGCAACCGCCGCGCGGGTTCATCCAACGCGCCATGGATGACCTCGCTGCGTTCGCTCGTCAGGCAGTGATCTTTTTCGGAGGCCGGGTCGCCCAGCGCGATGGAGTCCACCCAGGCCAAGGCGGGGAACGTGAATGCGGTCAGGGCAAAAATTAAGGCGGCCAACCGGACACGTGTGTTCATACATTAAAGATGATGCCGGCGCACATTATTGCCAGAAAAAAAGGGCGGATTCAAGCGTGCAGCGGGACACGGTTCAAACCAAGGCAGGGAGTATACAAAGTAAAGAACCCCTTTCAGACACGAATTTCACGAATTAGCACGAATGGGGAGAGGCGGGGCGGCTCGCGAGGACGCTCGCCCCACCGTGTTGGTGTGGCCGGCTACGCTGGTCGGGGAGCAGAGTGATGTATCCGAATCAACGACTGAAATGACAGGCACGAATTGCACCTTGGACGCCGCCCGCAAAGGACCGGGAAAAAAAGACAGATTTTAAGAAAAGAAAAGCTGGCTGATGGAAATTCATTTTCGCTGTTGACCGCTCACACTAATGGGCGACCCTTTGCCTAATGGTATTTGTTTTTGGGATCAAACTCCAAGTTCCGCGAACCAGCGGGGTTGACGTATATTTCTGACCTAAATGGATTCAGTGGTGTTTGACCACCTGCACGAATTTCAATTGTCATTCGGCCATATATTTGTCCGTTCTTGTCATTAAAATAATAATTATGTTTAGTCCATGATTGCCAGCCAACCATGTTCGTTGGACAATTCAATATGATGACCTTTTGATAGCCTTTGCTCGGTGCTTCGTAGGGATAAGGCTGATTGGTATATTCTAACAATCCACCATTTGTTATGCTTAATGTCACCAACCAATTGAACGGTTCATCTAAGTCTTTATCAGCCATATTTAACGGATCACGAATTAGTTGGGCAGTCAAGCCGCCGGAAATGTCTTTTTTGCCATTCAGTAAATTAAATGTTGTAATACTACCATCATGTGGAACAGAGGAACGTATTTTGATATGTACCATCGGTTCCGCACCTTTTTGTTTCCACATGGTCAGAACCATGGGATTGCTTGGGTCTGGGAGATATCCGTTAGGGCGTTGTGCCGAGGGCAGCATATAATTGAAATAATATCCCTCTTTCTGAAGTTCTATTCCAAGCCCTCCTCCATGCAGCCCAAGAAAATGAAACAACCCATGCGCGTCCGTCTCGGTGTGATGATCCGAAGTGTCGCCAAAACTGGTCTCGACATTGGCCTGTACTTTGACATCCGCTACCGGCAGCCCATCCTGATCCACCACCTTGCCGTAGGTGTCCATGGACACTTTGTCACCCAGAGATTCCAAAGCCAGCATCGCTTCTTCCTTTGAGAGCTGCATTCTATGATAAGCCTCGATGATGGTCTTTTCCCTCGAAAAACTCTTCACATAGTCCAGCCGCGTGGCAAATCCCGGCGGCGGGGTATTGGTCAATATCTTTGCCAACTCTGGATTGGTTTGAGCGGGACTGGTCTGGCCTTGGGCGGAAACATTCAACCCGCACAAAAACACGATGGCCACTACCTGAGTGATGTTGATTACACTGATACAACAAAAGTATTTTTTCATATTATAAAGTTAATACTAGCGATGACGTTTCAGCTGGGTGCAGGTTTTTGTTCGGGTTCAAGGCGGGCTCAACTGCAATTGAAAGCCATTCACGGCCGTGTATTTTTGTTCGGGGAGTTGGGCCGCGGTGAATGTCAGCGAGCCGCCGGTGAGGGTGCCGGTGAACGTGTTGTAAGCCACGCCGGCGCCGGCTGAAATCTGCCGTGAGGCGCCGTTCACGTTCAGGGCGTGGTCCGAATTTCCGCCCGTGGCGCCGGCGGTCAAGACCAGCGTGGCCCCCTGCGCGCTAGCGTCGCCGGCGGCATAGATGACCAGCTTAAAATGAGCGCCCGCATAGCGGGTCAGCCCGGTGAGGCTCACCGTGACGGGGGCGGCGGTGCCGCTAAAAGCATAATCCTCCATCAAGGGTGTGGTGGCGGCATCCATGACGGATTCATTCGGGTTGAGAAAAATTCCCTGGCGGGCCAGGGTCAACCCAACGTCATTCAAGGTTTGGCCGGCGGAATCAACGATCGCGCCGGTCGGTCCGGTGATGATATTCCAGACATCGCCGGCTGAACCCAGGACGGCCGCCCCGGTTTGGGCCGGGCCGGAGCCGATATCGGCATTGATGAGCAGGCGGCCGGTGAAGGGACCGATCGGCGTGGCTTGGGCTTCCACGCCGCGGCTTTCGCCCAGATCATTCACGGCCGTCACCGAGTAGTAATAGGTCATACCATTTATGGCCGTGTTATCAGTGTAATTCATGGCCGTTAGATTGGCCGCGAGGATTGCATAATCACGGCCCCAAGTCGTCGAACGCCGGATCGTGTAGCGGCGGGCGTTAACGGAACGCGTCCAGGCAAGCGCCACCGTGCCGTTGCCAGCGATGGCGTCCAGCCGGGAGGGTGCCGCCGCCGCGTCGGCGGAGGAAAACTGATAAGTGCCGGAGCCGGCGGCGAATACCGCGGCGCCCGTTTCCATCCGCAGGAATTTGATTCCCGGCCGGGTGGCCGCCGGCTGGCCGCCTTCCTTCACCAAGGTCTGGTTGGCGGCGGGCACAAAGAGGGTGGCCGTCGCCCCAATGGGAATGACGACATTCATGGTCAGGCCATCCGGGCCATGCGTCCATTCGCTGACAATATCCCCCCGGATTGAGTTGTAGCTGGCCTTTACCCAGGTTAGATCGCCCACGAGCGCGGGCTTGATGATGATCTTTTGGAATCCCGGCCCGGCCGGATCGCACTGGATGCCGGCCAGGTCATGATAGAACCATTCGTTGAGCTGACCGTACATGAAATGATTCTGCGACGCCGTGCCGCCGTTCCACGCCTCGGTCAAACTCGTTTTGCCCAGCTTGACCTGCAAGCCGTAGCCTTCGGTGTCCACCGAATAAGTGGTGTAGATCAGATCGGAACGTCCGGCATCCGCCAGCACCCGCAGAAGATAGCGGAAGCTGACTTCCCCAGCCGTGGTTCCTTTCGCCTGCAAATCCTTCAACAGGTTGTCCAGAATGGCCGCCCGATTGGTCGGTTCGGCCAGGTCCAGCACCAGGGGCAGACACATCGAGCCCTGCGCTCCCCGGCCGTAAGTGTGGTTGCCGGGGTTGAAGAACTTCTGGTTGAAAGCTTGCCGGACCGCCTCCGCTTTCTGCTCAAATTGAGCCGCCTCGTCCGATTTGCCGAGCACCGTGGCGATCTTTGCCAGCACGCGGTAATCATTATAATAGAACGCGGTGTCGGTGAGGGCCACGGGAGTCAGGGTGGCGTCGCCCTCGCTAAGGTTGTCATACCAATCGCCCAGCCCGGTGCTGACAATGTTTTCCTGCGCGCCCCGGGCGAGGTAGTCGAGGTAACGCTTCATGATCTCGTAGCCGTTGGCCAGCATCCGGGTATCGCCGTCAAATTCATATTGCTGCCAGGGCACGAGGATGCAGGCGCTCCCCCACTCGATCGGCGTGTTGAACCGGAAATTTTCGGCCCAATGATAATAATCCGGCGCGCGGGACGGTACCAGGCCGCCGGGTCGCTGGGCATCGGCGATGTCGTTCAAGGTTTTGGTAAAAAACGCCGACAGGTCAAAATTGTAGCGCAAGGCGGGTCCGTTCAGATGTGTCTCCTCCAGATAGGCGAACTTCTCGCGCGTGGGGCAGTCGCTCATGTAACTCATCATGTTGCCTATCTGCGCCCAGCGGATCAGGTTGAAGATTTGATTCAACAGCCCGCTGGAGCAGGAAAATCTGCCGGCGACGGGGGCGTCCGCCCGGATGACGAGGCCTTCGACGGCGGTGACTTCCGGCAGGGCGCTTTGGCCCGGCGCGGGCTGCGTTTCCACGCGCAGATATCGGCCGCCGCGATAATAGAACTTCCACCGGTTGGTTTCCCCGCCCCGGCCGTTCAAGGTATAGACGCAATAGGATTTACCATTACACATCCGGTCGTTGATGTCGCCATGGTCAAAGACCAGCTCGGACGGCGTGACTTTCACGGTCGCCCCGGAGTCGCCTTTCACCCGGAGGAGCGCCTGGAGCGCGGCGTTTTGTCCGAGGTCATACACGGCGACATTCGGGCTGAGCTGCCGTTTACCGACGGGTTTCAACACTTGCTGCACCCGGATAGGCGGCGCGGCGGCGGTAAGTCCCCGCAAGCTGCCGCCGGGACCCGGGGTCACGACCGTTTGATCCCAGGCGGAATCATCAAATCCCGTCCGGTCCCAGCCCGGTTGCTCCAAGCGCGCATCGTAATCCTCGCCGCCATAGATGGAATCAAAGACAATCGGCCCCGAACCGGTTTTCCACCGCTCGTCCGTCACCACGTTTTCCGCGGTGCCGTCCGCATATTCCAGCCGGACGAGTCCGATGGCCTGCAACGGGCCGAAGGACCCGGGACCAATCCACCAATAGCGCTCCTGGTGCAGGTTGTTGTAGAAGCCATGGCCCAGAAAAACGCCGAGCACGTTTGTGCCCGGGTGCAGCGAAGAGGTGAGGTCGTAGCTGTCATAGAGGTCGGCGTGGTCGTAGGCCGTCCAACCCGGGGCCATCACGGCATCGCCCACATTGCCGCCGTTCAAGGTCAGCTCATACTGGCCGAGGCCGCAAAGATAAACGAGCGCCCGCTTCAAGCCGGGTTTGACCGTGAAGCCGCGCCGGAGCAGAACCGTCTCGTATTTCCCGCTCACCACCGGCGCCGCAATCCATTTGGCACCCTGCCAGTCCGCCGGCTGCAGAACGCCCATGGTCCACTGCGCGGCCGGACTCCAGGCCGAGGGATTGCCGTCCTGATCCCAAACCCGGACTTTCCACGAGACCGATTGGTAGGAAGACAACAGTTTGCCCGCGTAGGGCAGTTGGTTCATCGCGTCGGAGACAACTTTTCCTGAATCCCACAAATCGCCCCGGTCCTTGGCGAGCAACGCCGGCGAGGAGGCGACCAGCACCTGATAAGCCGTCTGCCGCTGATCGCGAAGCTGCGGTCGGGTTGAGTTCAGGAGCCAACCCAGACGCGGTTGCGGCCCATCCACACCCAAGGGGTTTTCACGGTATTCGCAGCGCAATTCGACCGGCGTCAGCGGCGCCGTTTTCGCTTTGAGGCTCGCGCCCGCGAAACCAAACAGCACCAGCGCGCCAGCGAGAAATTTCCAGCGGCGGGAAGGGAAGGCCGGCCGGGCAGGGAGGGAGGGAGGGTTCATTGGAGGATTTAAATTAGTTAAAAAAGACATTGGCAAAACCCGATTTTCGCCATAGCGGTGGTCGGTGACGGCCGTAATTTTCCAAGCATTTCGCGCGGTCCGGGCTGGAAAAAGCGGCGATCAATCGCGCGCAGTCCAGACGCTCCGCGTTGACCGGGTCGCACCACATTTCGCGCCGGCGTTTGGACTGAGCACGGCGTTCACGCCGGTTCAACAACCAGAAACACACATCACGTGGGAAGCCCAGCCGCCGGCATTTTCCACGCTGAAGCGGCGTGAACGCCGCGCTCCGCTCGCGCAAAATTTATGTCGCTCGGTAAGCGATTCGGTATCAGAGCGGGATCAAACTTTTGCCAAACTGATTACTTTCATCGCCTCCGCCGTGAGGGCGGTAATTTTGCCCCAGGATTTTTCGGCGACGAGCTTGCGCTCGGCCATCCAGGAGCCGCCGACCGCCGCGACCTGAGGCAGCGCGAGATAAGCCGGCAGGTTCGCCGCCGAGATGCCGCCGGTGGGGATGAATTTCACGCCGGTGTGGCCAAACGGGCCGGCCAAAGCTTTCAAGGCATTCACACCGCCGAAGGTTTCCGCCGGGAAAAATTTCAAATGCTTCCAGCCCAGATCCAATGCGCGCATGACCTCCGTCGGCGTGACGACGCCGGGGAACAACGGCAGCCGGTGATCGTGCGCCGCGCGGGAGACGGCTTCGCTCAGGCCGGGCGACACGCCGAATTGCGCACCGGCGGCCACGGCCTGTTTCACCTGGTCGGCGGTCAGCAACGTGCCTGCACCGACGACGGCATCCGGCAGCGCCCGGCGGATGCGGGCGATGGCGTCCGCCGCGCCCGCCGTGCGGAAGGTGACTTCGATGGCGTTCAGGCCGCCAGCGAGCAGCGCTTCCGCGAGCGGCACCGCGTCATCCGCGCGGTCGATGACCGCGACGCAGATGAGCCGTTGCGAAAGAAAACGATCAGTGTCCATAAAGGGATGCATGCGGTGGATATTTAAGGCTGGTCAATATCCGTCCGGAAAGGCGAAGCGGGCAGGCCAGCTTGATTGAACAAATTCACGTCGGGCACTTTGGCCCAGCCGTAGCGGACGGCCGTCGGCGAGGGAACGGCATCGCTCCAGACCACGACGGTCTTGCCTTTGATTTCGGCCTTGGCCGGAACAAAATTAGTGGTCCCACCGGCGATGGTGAAGCCTTTCAATTCCCCGCCTTTGGCCATCAAGCCGCCGCCGGTGTGCGTGAAAGAAATCACGGCCCGACCGTCCTTGATTTTCATTTTGGCGAACATCGGGCCGGAGTATTCGAGGTGTTCGCCGTAGGCCAGCGCGCGCGCCGCCAGCGCCAGCCGTTCGCCGACCGGGGCTTTTTGCGCGGGGTGCATGTCGTTGGCGTCGCCGATATCCGCGGTGCCGATCATCGCGGTGTTTTTGGATTTGCCCAGCGTGAGCAACTGCGCCTCACGAATCTCCGGCGTCCAGTATTTGCAGGGCGCGATCTGGACGAACAGGAAAGGAAAATCGCCCTGGTCCCAGCCCTGCCGCCAGTCGGCGATCAGCCGCGGAAACAGCTCGCGGTATTGCCGGCCGCGTTCGCAGTTCGACTCGCCCTGATACCAGATGACGCCCTTGATGGGGAACGCCTGCAACGGCGCGATCATGCCGTTGTAAAGCACCGCCGGACAATTTTGATTGTAGTTGGGGGTGGCCGGCTGGTTTTCCATCCATTGAATCTGCGGGCGAAAATCGTTCAGGGTTTTGAGCGCCGCCGCGCTCGTCCACGACTCGGCCGGCGTGCCGCCCCAGGCGGAAAACAAGATGCCCACGGGCACCTTTAGGGCCGGCTGCAGGGCGCGCGCGAAAAAGAAACCGACGGCGGAAAAATCCGGCGCAGTTTGCGGCGAGCAGACCGTCCACTTGCCGCCGGCGTCCGCGGTCGGCGTGGCCGACAGATGTTCCGGCACAGCAAACTCATGGATATCGGGAAAATTCGCGGAGGCGGCGGCTTCCCGCCAGCCGATGATCTCCGGCTGATACAGGCGCGGGCCGAGCTGACGTTCCATGTTCGACTGACCGCTGGCCACCCACACATCGCCCACGAGCACATTGGTGAAGGTGCAGGTCGTGTCGCCCTGAATGATGAGGTTCTGCGGCGTGGCGTTGGCCTTCAACGGCTTGAGCCAGACTTTCCAAACGCCGTTGGTCGCAATCGTCGTGGCCGTCTGCCCGGCGAAGGTCACGGTGATTTTCTCGCCATTGTCGGCCGTGCCCCAGACCGGCGCGGGCACGCCGCGCTGCAGAATGCAGTTGTCGGCGAACAGGCTGTTTGGCTTGACCCCGGCGTGAGCGGTGAACGCCAGCAGCAACGATGAGCACAGCAATGCCGGCCAAATTTTGAATGACTTGTTTTTCATGGATGCAATCAAAATGCCGCCCGCGCTTCAGCTTTCAAGATTATTCGGCGCGCGGCGGCGCGAACAGGGTGCAACTTGAAATCGTTCTTCACCGAAACCATTTGTTCAAAAACATATTAACCACGGATAAACACAGATAAACACGGATCTGTAATGGATTTTTGCCAGGCAACCCAACCTCATCAGACGGTGGGTCTGGTTTCCTTTGATTGAACCATCCATTTCCCGGTCCGCATCCGTGTTCATCCATGTCCATCCGTGGTTGAAACTGCATGGAACCGCCTTTATTGAGACTCGCGTAATACTTTGACGGAGCGTGGCGTTTACGCTCGTACAACGACAATTACATGGAAAGCCGAGCCCGCCTGCGCTTTTTGACGCTGAAGCGGCGTAAACGCCGCGCTCCGCTCGCGCCATATTCATGGCACTCGATTTTGAGAGTCTCAATAATAGCTGATATCAGCCAGAGTTTTCCCTGCCCTGGGACAGGCGAGACGCGCAGATTTACTTCGGCAACAGCGCCAACAAGTCGTCATGCGGCCGGGCGATAACGTGCGCGGCGATGAGCTTGCCCAGCGCACCGACGGCTTGCGCGCCGGCGTCCACGGCGGCGGTCACGGCGGCGACGTCGCCCCTGACGATGACGGTGACGTAGGCCGCGCCGATCTTTTCCTTGCCGACGAGCGTGACGTTCGCCGCCTTCAGCATCGCGTCGGTCGCTTCGAGGATGGCGGTGAGTCCCTGCGTTTCGAGGATGCCGAGGGCTTCTTGTTTGGTGCTCATAGTTTGACTTTCGTTTTGGGGGTAATCGGTGGGGAGAAATTGGTCGCGGCCGCCATAGAGCGGATTCTGCGCGTTCGGAAAATGAATCAGTCCGCCGAGCGCCTCGTCCGGATTGGCGAGGCAGCGGATGACGGCCTTCGCGCCCAATTCCCCGGTGCGCTCCTCGGCGGCGGCGAGCGCGGCTTCGACGGCGGCGACGTCGCCTTCGAGCTTGATCATGAGGTTCTCGTTGCCGGTGGTCTCGATGCCGAGCAGGCGCACCCGGGCGGACTTCACGGCTTCGTCCGCCACGACGGCGGTGACGCTGAAGAACGGAATTTCTGCGAAGCCAAGCGCCATAATGATGATTATTGCTGGACGAGCATCCGGCTCATCACTTCGCGCACGATGGTTTCGACGTTGGCGCGGTCCGGCGGGGATCCAGCGCGCCGGCATTCGCCCGCCGCCTCGGCAAAGCCGGCATCCGCCAGCACGCAGGCGAGGCGGCCGCGCATGGTCTCGATGGTCGCGTGTTCGCCGGCGGAAAGCGGAAACCGGGCATGGCCGGCCTGGAAGCCGCGCAGCTCGTAGCCGGCGCGGAACCCTTCCGGAAAATTCGGCGCGCCGACCATGAGCGAAAACAGGTCGAGCAGCTTGAACTGCACGCGCTTCGCCTCATCCCAGTTGCCAGCGCGCGCCGCCTGATAAATTTTCATCACCACTTCCGGCACAACACCCGCGCTGGACAGCGTCCCGCCATCGGCGCCCATGAAGAGCGCGGAGCAGAGGAGCTCCTCCCAACCGATGAGCACGGCGAAATCCGGCCGCTGGCTTTTGATCTCGTGCAGCGTCTGCTGGAAACGGCACATGTCCTTCGACGTGTCCTTGGTGCCGATGATGCGCGGGCAATCGAGCGCCAGCCGCTTGAGCACGGGAATGGAAATCTCATTCGCGAACACCGGGATGTTGTAAACGACGATATCGATCGGCGACTTCGCGGCGATCTCGCGGAAGTATTGCTCGATGCTCTCCTGCGTGAGCTTGTAATAATAGGGCCCGGTGATGGACACCGCGCGGCAGCCGAGGTCGGCGCAGTAGCGGCACATCTCCAGGACCAGATCCACGTTCGGCTCGGCCGCGCCGGCCAGGATGGGCTTGCCCTGGGCCTCCTCGACCACGATTTTCAAAACGCGCTTCCGCTCCTCGTAGGTCAGGCGGATGAATTCGCCCATGCTGCCGTTGGGATAAAAACCGGTGACGCCCTTGCCGCCGAGCCAGCGGATGATGCGGCGCAATTCCTCCTCGTGGATGCGGCCCTGGGCATCGTAGGGAACGATGTTCGGAACAAAGATGCCTGAAAGTGCGGCCATGGTCAGAGATGGTAAATCGTTTCCGCGCTGGTTTGAAACAGTTTCTTCAAATCACTTTCGCCCGTGCCGGCGAGACAGAAATCCAAGGCCGCCAGCCAGCGCGGGTAATCACCGGCGAGCGTCAGCACCGGCCAGTCGCCGGCGAAGAGCACGCGGTCGAAGCCGAAACTGTCGATGGCGTGGCGCACGTAGGGCAGGAGATCGGCCGGTTTCCAGTTGGCCACATCGGCCTCGGTGAGCAGGCCGGAAACCTTGCAGGCCACATTCGGCAGCGCGGCGAGTTCGCGAATGTGCTGCCGCCACGGATCGAGCTGCCCGTCACGAATGGCGGGTTTGCCGCAGTGATCCAGGACAAAGCCCACCTCCGGGCAGCGACGCACCAGCTCGATCGCCGCCGGCAACTGGTGATGCTTGACGCAAATATCGAAGGTGAAATGGAATTCCGCCAGCGCACGCACACCAGCGATGAAGTCCGGTCGCAGGCAAAAATTGGCATCCGCTTCGCCTTCCACATTCCGGCGCACGCCCTTGACGAGCGGAAATTTCGCGAGCGCGGCCAGTTCCCCGCGCACCGCCGCGCCACGCTCCACGGAAGCCTGCGCGACGATGCCGTGCAGCCGGGTTTCACGCCCGGCGAGTCCGGAAATCCATGCCACCTCCTTAAGGCTTTGCGACGGCTCGCAACAACACTCGACAAAAACCATTTTGCCGACATTCGCCGTCTGGGTCGCCGCCGAATAATCCTCCGGCAAAAACGCCCGGTTCAACACCGGCACGCTCGCGAGCCATGGATAATTCACGCGCTGCGGATCCCAATAATGGGCATGCGTATCGATGATGGGAAAGGGCAGTTTCATTCAGGCGCTGGGCAGGCAGGAAGGGCCGATGGGTTCAAAAGATTTGTAGGTCAGGACAAATTCCTGATGGCCGAGCTCCTCGGATTTGGTCTGCGCGCCGCGCGCGACGGCCAGCGACAGGTCGAGGATTTCTCGGCCCACTTCATCCAGCGACGCGCGGCCTTCGAGAATTTTCCCGGCATCCACGTCCATGTCCTCGCTCATGCGGCGATAGGTTTCCGGATTGGCGCAGACTTTGATGACGGGCGAAATCGCCGAGCCGACGACCGAGCCGCGTCCCGTGGAAAACAGTATGACGTGCGAGCCGCAGGCGATGAGTTCGGCGATCTCGGCGTTGTCGTTGATGTTCGGAAAACCAAAGCGCACTTCGCCGTCGGGCACAACATCGAGCAGATACAAGCCGCCGCGCGGCGGAATATCGCCGGGCTTGAGCAGGCCGGAAATGCGGGACGCGCCGCTCTTGGCGTAAGCGCCCATGCTTTTTTCCTCCTGCGTGGTGAGTCCGCCCTCGGCGTTGCCGGGCGCGAAGCTCCCGTGCCCGAGCACGGTGTAATATTTGGCCGCCTTCGTGACGGAATCGCGCAAAATACCCGCGAGAGCCGGCGTGGCGGCGCGGGCGGTCATGATGTCTTCGCAGCCGATGAGTTCACCGGTCTCCTCGAAAATACAACCGGCGTGCTGCTCGACCAAGCGGTCGAACGCGCGGCCGATGCCGGGGTTGGCCGTGATGCCGCTGGTGGCGTCGCTGCCGCCGCAGACCGTGCCGACGATTAATTCATTGATGGGCAATGGCGCGCGGGGAACTTCCGCGACCTTCGCGAGCAGGTCGGCCATCAGCTTCCGGCCTTGCTCGATGGTTTTGCGCGTGCCGCCGGTTTGCTGGATGACGAGCGTTTCGACGGGACGACCGGAAGCGGCGATGGCTTCGCGCAGGGAATTGCGGTTGAAACTTTCGCAGCCGAGCGACAGCAGAAGCACGCCGCCGACGTTCGGGTGCGTGCAGAGCGTGCGCATCATGCGCGCGGCGTAATCGTTCGGATAACAGCCGCCGAAGCCGATGAGATGAACGCCGCGCTCGCGATACGGGTAAACGATCTCGCGCGCTACGTGGTGCGCGCACTCGACGAGATACGCGACGACGATGTGGTTGCGGATGCCTTTGCGCCCGTCGGCGCGCAAGTAGGCCTGGTCAGTGATGATCATTTTTCGTGGAAAAAGTCTGGCCGCTTTCGAGCGTGAAGGTCTGGAGGTAATCGCTCTTCATATTGTGCAGGTGAACATGTTCGCCGGCGGCGATATCCTGCGTGGCCGAGCCGATGGGCACGCGATATTTCAAAATTTTTTCACCGGCGCGGATGGCGCGGGCCGCGAGCTTGTGGCCGAGGGTGAGCCGCGCCGGCACGTTCACGCGCTGACCGGCCACGGTCAGGGTGTCGCCGGCTTCCAGCGTTTGAATCGCGACGAGCACGTTGTCGGCGGGATCCAGGAGCAGCAGCTTGGGGTCGTTCATGGTTTTCAAAACTTACGGTATTGGAGGTAGGCGTCAACCGGATCAACGCCTTTGAGAATTGCGGTGCGGACCTTGTTTTCCGTGCGCAACACTTCCTCCACGCGGTCGGTCACGTCGGCGATGATTTCCTGCGGAATGATCACGGCGCCGTCGCGGTCGGCCATCACATAATCGCCGGTGCGGATCGTCACGCCGCCGATGACAATCGGTTCGCCAAAGCCATCCGCCACCCAGCGGCCCACGACATCGCGCGGGGTGAAGTAGCGGCACCACACGCGGAAACCGATCTTCAAAATGAAGCCGCTGTCCCGGCAGCCGCCGTCCACGATATAGCCGCGCACGCCGCGATAGGTGAACGTCTCGCTCGAGAGTTCGCCCATGTGCGCGAGCGTGGAATCGTTCGGCTGGCAGACGACCACGCTGCCGCCCGGCGCGCGGGAAAGCAGCTTCGTCCATTCGAGCAAGGTGGTGTGCGCGTCGAGCGTCAGGTCCACATGGCCGCTGACGGTGAAAATTCTTCCGGCAAGCACACGTTCGGGATCCAGCGGGCGAATGGTCTGCGGCAAAAGCTGGTCGGGGTGGCCCAGAGCGCGGAGCGTATCATAGACCGCGCCGGAGTAGCATTTTTCGAGACGGTCGGCGTAGGCGTCGTGGTAGTTGGTGTTCATTTCAAAGATTCGGGGTTGATGCCGCCCCGGGCATCGGAGACGTAGCACGCTTCGACGAGCTTCATCGTTTGCAACGCATCCGTGACCGGCGAAACCAGCGCGGCGTCCTCGCCGGCGACGAAGCGTTGCAGGTTCGACATCGTGCCGATGAAACCGTCCGGGAACCAGCCGCCGCTGAGGGGCACCTCCACCCAAGCCGGGAGGGACCGGCCGATGACTTCCAGCCGGTCGGGCAAACCGCGCGGATAATCGAGCAGCAGGCCGAGCGTGGCAACGGCGCAGCCATCCGTGCCTTCAATGCGGATGGAGGCGGCGCTGTGACGGGGACCGAACGGATGGCAATGGTTGATCGAGAGACAGCAGCGGACCAGGTCGCCGTAGTCCAGAATGATGCTGGAACGCGTGCTGGCCAGGCTGGTGAATTTCGGATGTTTCACCGTGCGGGCGTGAACGCGGCGCGGGTCGCCGAGAAAATGCCGGATCACATCGAGGTAATGGACGGTGTGGATGAGGATCTCCACGCGCGGCTCCTCCTGCAGGAACGGAAAAGTGTCCCAAGGCGTCAGCAAATTCAGGCGGACTTCCACGTCCACGAGGTCGCCCAGCTCGCCGCGCCGGATCAGATCCTGAATGGCGAGCATATAGGTGCTGAAGCGGAACTGGAAGTTGACGGCCGCCAGCAATTTTTTCCGCTCACACAGCTCGACGATGCGCCGGGCCGCATCCAGCGTGCGGCCCATCGGCTTTTGCAAGATCACGGCCGCGTTGTCCGGCAATTGTTCGAGCACCGTCTCGTGCGCCTTGGGCGGCGTGGCCAGGTCGAAGACGGCCCCCGGCACTGCTGTCGCCTCCGCCATGGTGGCGAATACGCGGGGCAGTCCAAATTCCCGCGCCCGCGCCTCCGCCACGCCGCGGTCCAAGTCGAAGATGCCCGCCACCGCGAAACCCGCCTGGCGATACGCCGGCAGGTGCGCGTCCCGCACGATGTCGCCGGCGCCAATGATGACGATGGGCCGGGGCTGCGACGGTCGCGGCCAGGCCTGGCGCAATACTGCAGGATCAAGGTTCATTTAATTGACGATCTTTGGCAGGCTGACAGTTACACGGGCAAAACAGCAAAGTCAAGAACCGGCAGTCTGATTCCTCGCGTTACGGCGCAACTTGACCCGGTTCTTGACGAGCATAAAGCGAGACGCCTGGGCTACTTTGCTGGCAGCTTTCCACACGAGATTTTGGGAACCAGGCCGCAAAACCACGGCGGGGAGTATACAAAGTAAAGAACTCCATTTAGACACGAATTTCACGAATTAGCACGAATGGGGAGAGGCGGGGCGGCTAGCGAGGACGCTCGCCCCACCGTGTTTGTGTGTCCGGCTACGCTGGTCGGGGACGAATTGCACCTTGGACGCCGCCCACAATGCCCGAAAAACAAAAGACAGCTTTTAAGAAAAGAAAAGCTGGCTGACGGTAATCCTATTTCCCTCTTGACCGCTCACGCTAATGGGTGACGCCTTACCGTTACAAAGTGAAGAACCTTTTCGACCCCTTTCCTAATTTGAATTTTTTATTCCTATTTGCTTACGTAGCCAAGCTGCAAATGCTTCGGCCCTATCTTTTTCATACCACTCCACAAGTTGGAAAGTCTTAGC
>CAIQEI010000026.1 GCA_903870815.1 uncultured Verrucomicrobia subdivision 3 bacterium | reverse complement strand
TGCTTTTTTCACCGCGATCCGCCTCCCGCAGGATGCGAATCTTGTCTTCCGTCGTGTATCGTTTGCCTTTCATGCGTCTGGTCCTTTCTTGCGTCTCAGACTAACACATCAGGTGGCCCGAAAAAGTGAAGTCACGTCATGGCCACGCCGTTCCCGTCCAGCGTGTAGCGTTCTAGCCGGTCATGGTAGGTATCGGGCAGGTTGGGTACCGGGCGCGTCGTCGGCGAGCCGGCGACGGTGCCGGGTTTGACCCAGGTGTAGTAAACGAAAAGGAAATGATTCGTCGCGAAGCCCGGATGAAACGCGATGCCGAGCAGCCCGGAATCATCCCAGCCCTGGCATTGGTTGCTGATATCGAGGACGAGTTTCTTCTCTGTCGCGCCGGGGGAATTTTGAAACGACCAGATGCGCCCTTCGCGTTCCCAGACGCAAAGTTCATCTGTGCCGGGAATGGAAGTGAGGCCCACGCTGTTGGTAAAAAGCAGATTGGTGAAGGCGTTGACCGCCGACCAGTTGCCGGAGATGGATGGCGCAACCTCCGGAAATTTGCCGTTGAGAAACGCGCCTACGCAGGGGCGGTTGGTGAGGCCATAGGGCTTTTCGCCGAACAAGGTTTTGCCATCCGCGGACAAAAAAGCGCCGCCCAGCAAAATGAGGGACAGTAGCCATTGGCGTTTTTGGTGAAACAACTTAATCACACCGGAACAGCGCATAAGATTCCCGTCAAAGTTTGCGCCGTCAAATTCTTTAAGAGCCTGTCTTAAAATTGCAAGGGGTGCTGCGGCGAGGGAGGAGCATCCCCGCAGCGGGCTGTGACGACCGAGCCAACGCCGGACAAAGACAAAAGACCCGCCACCCGAGGGGTTTTTGCGGAAAAGGCCGTCTGGCTTCGTTACTTCTCAGTCGAAGATCCACAAGGGATATTCTCCTTCGTCGCGCCTCGCCATCCAACCTTTTCCGCAAAAACAGCACCCCTTGGAATTTTAAGACAGGCTCTAAGCGAAAATTGGAGGCTCTTGAAATCATCGTGTCTGCGCTTTCCGCTTTCCGCTTTCCGCTTTCCGTTTTAGCTTGAGCCCATGTTTCGTCCGTGCATCGACCTGCATGAAGGCCAGGTGAAGCAAATCGTCGGCGGCACGCTCGGCGACGCGGGCTTGCGCACCAATTTTGTCTCCGAGAAATCCGCCGCGTGGTTCGCCGAGCTTTACCGGCGCGACCAGCTTTTCGGCGGCCATGTCATCATGCTCGGCGCCGGCAATGAAGCCGGGGCGCGGGCGGCGCTTAAGGCTTTTCCCGGCGGACTCCAAATCGGCGGCGGCATCAATGCCGAAAACGCGCGTGGCTGGCTCGATGCCGGCGCGTCGCACGTCATCGTCACGAGCTGGGTCTTCCGCGAGGGCCGCGTGGACTGGGCGCGGCTGGACGAACTCGTCAAAACGGTCGGCAAAGCAAAACTGGTTCTCGATTTGAGCTGCCGCAAACGCGGGGAGGATTATTTTGTCGTGACCGACCGCTGGCAGAAATTCACCGATCTCCCCGTGAATGCGGAGACGCT
Organism: uncultured Verrucomicrobia subdivision 3 bacterium; assembly: GCA_903870815.1. GTDB lineage: Bacteria > Verrucomicrobiota > Verrucomicrobiia > Limisphaerales > UBA11358 > UBA11358. The sequence continues at coordinate 4,950 of CAIQEI010000026.1, read as the reverse complement.
AAAAAAATTCTCCGCCTGCTGTGCGGAATTTTTGATTCACGCCGTGGACGTGGAAGGTTTGTGCCGGGGCGTTGACACCAGTCTAGTTGAGAAGCTCGGCCTTTGGTCGCCGATCCCGATGACTTACGCCGGTGGGGCCAGTTCGCTGGCCGACTTGGAAACGGTCACGCAACTGGGCGGCGGCAAAGTGGACCTCACTATCGGTTCCGCGCTGGATATCTTCGGCGGCACCGGCGTGAAATACGAGGACTGCGTGCGTTTTAACCGGCGTTCGTTGAATGGTTAAAAAAGTAAACCGTTGAATGTTCACCGGCTCGCCGGATCAACGATTCAACGGTTCAGCGCTTAAACGCTTAAACACTTCAACGCTTCATCGAATTCATTTGTCCGCCACAATTTTCGTCGGCGTCATGATTTCCTTGCCGTCCTTTTCCTTGACGTTGCCCGTGACGGTGACTTTTTCCGTGTCGCCGTGGCAAACCGCTTCGTGCGCGTCTTTGCTGACCTCATTGTGTTTCAGGTAATAATTTACCGTTTTGCCGTCCTGGGTGACTTGGACGACGTTCTGGCATTTATCGGTGAGGTGCAGCGTGCATTTGCCACAGACCATGTTTCCGGTGATGGTGGTTTCCTTGCCGTCATCAGCCAGCGCTGTCATGGTTGCGGCCGTGAACGCCAGGCCGGCGAGCAGTGCGAGGGTGAGTTTCAATTTTTTCATGGTTGTTTGTTTGGTTGGTTTTTAATGCTAACGAACTCTTTGACCATAGCACGAATGGTTGTGTTCAGCCAAAATATTGCCGTCAGGCGGCGAACAATTCGCCCACGGTCAGGCGGAATTGCGGCACCAATTTTTCCGACAACACTTCGCTGCCGGCGAGTATGGCACTTAATTTCAGCCCGAATTCAAAACTGTGGTAAATCTCCACGTTGTCGTAACGTGGATCCACCATCCAGAGGCGTGGCACGCGGAGCTGCTCGTAGATTTCCTTTTTGACCACGGTGTCGGCATGGTGGTCGTCGCGGCTGATGACTTCGACGGCGAGAAAGGGTTTTCCCGACGCGGTGGTGACCAGCGCCAGATCCGGGCAAAGCGCCGTGGTGCGGGAAAATTGGACGCGGGTGCGCTGCGGGAGCAACTGCGTGCTGGCCAGGCCGGCAATGCTCAGGGCCATTTCGCGGTGGAGCCGGGCGCAAATCTGTTCGTGCCGGTCGCTGGGCGCGGACCGCGGCAGCGACGCGCCGTTCAGGATTTCCTCGTAAGGCCGGCTCATGCCGTTAATCAAACCAGTGATTGCCGCGCGCCGCAAGCAGCCAATTTTCCCGAAAACAAGGCTTGCAAACGCGGTCGCGCACCGGTAGTTTCCATGCTCTTTTGAAAAATTTATGTCTGTAAAAATCCGCATGAAACGCATCGGCACGAAGAACACCCCGGTGTTCCGCATCGTCGTGGCCGACAGCCGCAGTCCGCGCGATGGCAAGTGCATCGAGGAAATCGGCACCTACCAACCGCTCAAGCCGGGCGAAAATTTCACCCTCAAGCTCGACCGCGCCCAATACTGGGTCAGCAAAGGCGCCCAGCCGAGCGATACCGTCGCCAGCTTCATCAAGAAGGCGACCAAGGCGGTTCCGGCGGCGGCCGCGGTTTAATCTGTTTTTGCCATGCAGGAGTTCCTCGAATATGTCGTTAAAGGACTCGTGCAGAACCCCGGTGCGGTGACAGTCACGCCGGTGGAACGCGCGGGTGCGACGGTCTATCAGCTGCGCTTGGATGCGGCGGATGTCGGCAAGATCATCGGCCGGCAGGGCGTGACGATCAATGCGATCCGTTCGTTGCTGTTGGCCGGCAGCGCCAAGCAGGGCCTGCGGTGTTCGGTCGAGATTGTGGAAGACGGGAAACAGTTGAATGGTTGATGCGTTGAATGGTTGATGCGGGAAATTCGCGCACGATTCAACGATTCAACAAATCACGCTTCAACAAATGAAGATTGACGTGCTGACGCTGTTTCCGGCGATGTTCGCCGGGCCGCTCGATGAAAGCATCATCATGCGGGCGCGCAAGTCAGGGTTGCTGGATTTGAAAATCCACCAGTTGCGCGATTGGACGCACGACCGGCATAAGACCGTGGACGACCGGCCGTTTGGCGGCGGACCGGGAATGTTGCTGAAGCCGGAACCGATTTTCGAAGCGGTGGAAAGTTTGCGGCGCGCGGAGACGAAAGTAATTCTGCTTTCGCCGTCGGGCCGGAAGTTTGACCAGTCCATTGCCCGGGAATTGGCGCAGGAAAAAGAGTTGCTGCTCGTCACCGGCCATTACGAGGGCTTTGATGAGCGGGTTCGGGCAACGCTGGCGGATGACGAATTGTCCATTGGCGATTATGTGCTGACGAATGGCGCGTTGCCGGCGATGGTGGTGATCGATGCGGTGGCCCGGCTGCTGCCCGGAGTGTTGGGCGACGACGAAAGTTCGCGCGACGAATCGTTCAGCCATGGATTGCTGGAGTATCCGCAGTGGACACGGCCGGCGGAGTTTCGGGGGCTGAAGGTCCCGGATGTGTTGGTTTCCGGTAACCACGCCGAGATCGAAAAATGGCGGCGCGAGCAATCGCAGTCGCGGACGAAAGAACAGAGACCGGATTTGTTGGGATAAATTTATAACGTTATGAACCAGGCATTATTGAATAAAATTGAATCGGTGCAGTTTCGCAAAGACGACGCGAAGTTTAACGTGGGCGACAGCGTCCGCGTGCACACCAAAGTCGTCGAAGGCGACAAGGAACGCATCCAGATTTTCTCCGGCGTTGTCATTGGCAAACGCGGCGCGGGCTTGAACGAGACGTTCACCGTCCGCCGTATCAGCTATGGCGAGGGTGTGGAGCGCATTTTCCCGTTCCATTCGCCGCGGGTGGACAAGATTGAAGTCGAGCGCCAGGGCGATGTTCGCCGCGCCAAGCTCACCTACCTCCGCAAACGCATCGGCAAGGGCGCAACCCTGGTCAAAGAGCTGGAAGAGAAAGCGGCGGCTCCGGCCAAATAATTTGTCCCCACCAGTTTCCAGGCGAGGCTTCGGGCCTCGCCTTTTTACTTGCTCCACGACTGAAACGGTGCGCATGGGGCGGTATAATTCTTGCGCAAACAATTGTTTATCAATGGATTGTCTTTGTTAATTGACGCTGGATGGCGTTGCCGGTAAGCTGTGTCCGCTGGTTGGTGCATGAAGCACTGCCGGCAAATAAATTTATGGCAGAAGGATATTGTGTCAAATGCAAGGCCAAGAAAGAAATTTCTGATGGCGTTGAGGAAACCATGAAAAACGGCCGTAAAGCCATCAAGGGGAAATGCCCGACTTGTGGGACGGTCATGTTCAAAATCCTCGGCAAATCCGCCGCCGCCCCGGCTCCCGCCAGCCCCAATCCCAATCCGCCGTCCGCTTAAATTATGTCCCAACAGCTCGCTTACGTCATTGTCACCCCTTACTCGCTTTATAAATCCCGCACCGGCGGCATCTTGAGCCGCCTGATTACCCGCACCGGGCTCGACCTCGTCGGCCTGCGGATGTTTGCGCCGAGTCCGGAATTGGTCAAGGAATACGCCGAAACCATTGTTTCCGCCCACGACACCCAGGACCGCAAGGTTCAGGACCTGCTCCGGCAATACGTTCTAGATAGTCTGGCGCCGGATCCGAAAACCGGCCGGCGCCGCCGCGTGATGATGTTGCTGTTCCGGGGCGACGAAGCTGTGCGCAAGGTTCGTTCGGTCGTCGGTAATCTGAGCCCGGACCGGCGCGTTGGCGAAACCATCCGCGACACCTACAGCGACCTGATTCTCGACGACAACGGCCATGTGCGTTATTTCGAGCCCGCCGTGCTGGCCGCGCCCAGCGCGGATGAGGCGGAAAATAAATTGAAGCTGTGGGCCCGTTATTCCGATGCGGACGGCGGCATTCTGGAAAACGTCATCAATTATTCCATCAATGATCAGCCCGAGCGCACGCTGGTCCTCATCAAGCCGGACAATTTCAAGTTCGCCACCGGCCGCCCCGGCAACGTCATCGACTTCTTCTCGCGCACCGGTCTGTACATCGTCGGCGCAAAAGTCCTCCGCATGAGCACCGCTCAGGCGATGGAGTTTTACGGCCCCGTCCGCGAATTTCTCCGGGCCAAACTCAAGGACGGCGTCAGCGCCAAGGCCAAGGACATGCTGGAAAAAGAATTCGGGTTCAAGATTTCCGAGACCGACCAGAAGGCGCTCGGCGAGATTCTCGGCCCGCTTCAGGGCGATTCGCAGTTCGACAGCATCGTGCGTTTTATGTCCGGCCATGCCCCCGGCGATATTCCGAAAAGCGACTGGGACAAGCCCGGCACCGAGAAGTGCATCGCCTTGGTTTACGAAGGCGTCGGCGCGGTCAACAAGATCCGTGACGTCCTGGGGCCGACCGATCCCTCCAAGGCGCCCCCCGGCTCCATCCGCCGCGAATTCGGCTCCACCATCATGGTCAACGCCGCCCACGCCAGCGACTCCGCCGAGAATGCCAAACGCGAGTTCGGCATCGTCAAGCCCGGTGAGAACAACTTCAAGCAGGTCATCGACGACGCCTTTGGCAAGGTTTAAGACCGGCAGCCTTTCTCAAAACCAAAGCCCGCTTGTAAAAGCGGGCTTTTTTGTTGAATTGACCTCCGCTCTGTCCCCTCCGGCAGATGCATGCAAATCCCATGGTTGGCCGGCCGAGGCTCGCCTCCGAAAATCCCAACGGGATTTCGGCCTCCAGCCCAAGGTTGGCGCGCCCGTGCCTACCTTGGGATTCACGTTCCGAAATGAAATCAACCTCAACGAGGTTGTGGCCGATTTGGAAGACCCAGTCAAAGGCGGTTTGGTTGAATGATTATGTACTGCGCCGGCAGAGCGGTAGCATCAATGCCCATTCATCAATCCCAAGCCGGCTGGCAATCCGCC
>CAIQEI010000025.1 GCA_903870815.1 uncultured Verrucomicrobia subdivision 3 bacterium | reverse complement strand
TGTTCTGGTTGGCCTTGAGATCGGGATAGGCCTCCGCCACGGCGAACAATCGGCCCAGGGCGCCGGTCAACTGCCCCTCGGCGCCGCCGAGAGCGGTCATCGCGGTCGAATCACCGGGGCTTCGGGCGGCCTGCTGGCCGGCGGAGTACGCCGCGTTTCGGGCGGTAATCACGGCTTCGAGCGTCTCGCGCTCGTGCTTGATATAGCCTTTGGCCGTCTCGACGAGATTCGGGATGAGGTCGTAGCGGCGCTTGAGCTGCACATCGATCTGGGCGTAGGAGTTTTTATAGCGGTTGCGCATCGTGACGAGCTTGTTGTAAACGCCGACAACAAATGCGACAACAATGATGACCAGGAGAATAAGAACCCCGAGGGCGATAAGGATTGGAATCATAATTTTTCTTTCGTTAACTTTCCTAACAGTTTTACCGAATCAGGCCGCCGGGCAATGATAATTTCGCTGCAAATTTATAACTGTTCGGAGCGACGATTTCCACGGTACCCAATATTGATAATGTTCAGGGAATCGTAGAACTTGTCCCTCCGAAAATTTAAGGCAGGACCTCCACCGGCATTCCAATCCACACCAGTTTGAGCAGATATTCTGCGTCCCAGTTTGCCAGCCGGAAGCAGCCGTGGGACTCGGTGCGCCCGACCTGCTCCGGGCTCGGGGTGCCGTGCATGCCGTAGCCGGGCTTGTCCAAGCCGATCCACGCGACGCCAACGGGATTGTTCGGGCCGGGCGGCAAAATCAGCTTGTGACCGAGCGCTTGCAATTCCACCGACTCGGGAAACAAGGCCGGATCCACCGTGTAATTGGGATGCGGCGCAACGACGGCGACATGCAACTCGCCCACCGGCCGCTTTTCAACCCGGGCCGCGATGCTGCAAGGGAAATGCGCCAGCAGGTTCGTTTCTGCATCAAACGCCTCCAGATATTTTTCCGACAGATGAATGACGACAAACGCCGCCTGGCTGGCCGGCTCAGGATAGTTCACATCGGAGATTTTCAAAACGGTGCCGGCAAGGACATTCGTCCAATTCACATCGGGATTCAGTTTTTGAATCAAGATTGGATAGGCATGAGCCTTTTCGGCGACCAATTCCAACAGGGTTTCAAAATCCAGCGCGGACTGCTCCGACTTGGCGAGCCAGGTCTGGCCGAGCGGCTGAAGCCGCGCGAGGTCATTCGTGGTGATGACATAATCCGCCAGCAAAGGCGAATCGAGGGTGAGCAAAGACCGCGTGTTGGTGTCCAGCGTGCCGGTTGCGAACAGTTTTTGCGACCGCTGAAAGGCCGCGAGGGCCGCGCGCGTCTGCGAACCGATGGCGGCGTCCAGCGAACCCGGCGAAATCGCGCGCCGCGCCAGCGCAACCTGCGCCTCGAACACGCCGTGAACCGGCCGGGGAAATTCCGCCGGCGATTGCGGGAGGATCACGATCGGCTTCAGCTTGGGCTGGATGGATGAGGTGGAGACAATCCGGGATTGGACCGCTGGATGAGCTCCGACCCGGGAGTTTTTCTTTGGCTGTTTTTGAAGCCACCAGAGCCAGCCCATTCCCGCCACAATGGCCAGCAGCAGCGCCACGGCAACAAAATCACCCAGCCGGCGGCGGCGTTTGGACGGCAGTTTTTCCAGAAGCGGCACGCCCACAAGTTACCCGGCGCCGGCGGACAGCCAAGCGGAATTCACGACGCGAGCCGGAGCAAAGCGTCGCCGATGAGCCGCGCGGTGTTTTCACAACCCAGCCGACTGGTGTTAAGGACGAGATGATATTGCAACGGATCGTTGATATCGGCCTGGAAGTAAGATTTCAGATACCGGGCCCGGGCTTGCTCCTCCTCCAGGCAGAACCGCCGTGCCTCAGCCGGCGACCGGTTGTCATCGCGGCAGATGCGTTCGATGCGGTCGTCGAGCGGCGCGACCAAGCGGACGTGGAGAACGTTCGGCAATTTCGCCGTGACGATGCTTCCGCCGCGGCCAATCAGGATGGCGTTGCCCAACTCCGCGAGCTGGAGCAAAGTCTCGGCCGTCTGCTGAACAATCTTTTGGGCCGGCGGATGCACGCCGAAAATGTCCGCCAGGGTGTCTTCAATCTGGGACACGCGGTCCTCCGGCAGAAACCGGGCGAGATACTTGGGGAGGTTATGGTCGGCCAGCACCTTGTCCATGAGTTCGCGGTCGAACACGGTCCACGCAGGGTTTTCCGGCGGCGAATGCTGCTGGAGATAGCCCGCCAGTTTTCCCGCCACGATCACCGCCCCGCAGCCGGGTTGCCGGGAAATGGTGACGGCACGCCGGACCCGCGGCTGGTTCAGCGACTGAACCGGCGGCACGGCATGGCTGTGGATGAAGGATACACATCGGTCAAGACTTGCGTTCATCATAAATCACCTTTCGTCTGGTATGATGCACCATACGCCCGGCGAACCGATAATAGCAAGGGGCCGGCGCAGATTTGACCGGCGCTTATATTGAAGATTAACTTTTAATCGCGCCCCAGCATCGCGCTGTAGGCGGTGACAATCTGGTCCACCAGCGGCGACGGGGCCACCGGCCGGCCGTCAAACGCGGCGACGGGAATGATGCCCAGCGCGCTTTGGGTGACGAAAAGGCCGGCCGCATTGAGCAATTGTTCCGGCTTGATGATCCGCTTCTGCGTTTCGAGGCCAAGCGACTGGCAAATCTCCAGCACCACCGCCCGGGTGATGCCCGGCAGCACGCCGCGCCCCGTCGGGACCGTGCAGATGCTATCCCGGTAAACCCAGAAGAGATTTCCGCCCGCCGTCTCGGCCACCTCGCCGTTCGTGTTCAACAGCAGCGCCTCGTCCGCCCCTTTTTCCTCGGCTTCGGCCCGCGCGAGCACGTTCAGGATTTTGCTAGTGGTCTTGAAGGCGGCCAGAACATCACCCGCCGGAATCCGAAACGAAGCAGTGGCCAGACTCCATTGCAACGGCTCGTCCGAGTTCACCAGCGGCAACGGATTCAGGGTCATCGCCAGCGTCGGCGGCCCGGCCGGTTTCGGCGAATACCCGCGCCGGCCCGGTCCGCGCGTCAGCGTCAGGCGCAGGATGGCATCAGCCAACTCGTTCTGCGCCACCAGCTGCCCGGCGAACTTCTGGATTTCCCCGGGCGTGTAAGGCAGGCTGATTTTTAAAAACTCCGCGCCGCGGGCCAGCCGCTCCAGATGCTGGGCCAGCCGGAACGGACGGCCGCCAGCCACGCGCAGCGTTTCAAACAAGCCGTCGCCCAGCAAAAAACCGCGGTCGTTCAAAGGCACGACCGCCGCGGCTTCCGGCACAAATTTTCCATTGAGAAAAACAACCATGAGAAACCCATTTCCTAATTCCAGTTTGATTATCCGAACCCCCGCTCAAGTTCAAGCTTTAGCTAGTCCAGTCCCATCGGCCGAGGGTTGAGCACAAAGTTCGGCAACCCGCAGCGCCGCGAGAAAACCCGCAGCCTTAGCCAGCGTCTCCTCGTATTCCGCCGCGGGCTGGGAGTCGGCCACGATGCCGGCGCCGACGTTGAAATGCGTAACGCCGTCCCGGCAGATGGCGGTGCGGATGGCGATGTTCAACTGGCTTTCGCGGTTGAAGCCGAGATAGCCGATGGCGCCGCAGTACGGCCCGCGCGAAACGGGTTCGAGTTCGTCAATGATCTCCATGGCCCGGAACTTCGGTGCGCCGGTGATGCTGCCGCCGGGGAAACAGGAGGCAAATGCGGCGAAATGGGTGACGTCCGGGCGCAGCCGGCCTTCAACGGTGGAAACGAGATGCTGCACCTGAGCGAATTTCTCCAGCTTGGCCAGCTCGGGCACCTGCACGGAACCGTATTCGCAGACTTTGCCGAGGTCGTTCCGCAGCAGGTCGGTGATCATCACCAACTCGGCGAGTTCCTTGGCGCTGGTCTGCAATTCGTAGGCGAGTTGAGCGTCGCGCGTGGGTTCGGCATCACGCGGTCGCGTGCCCTTGATGGGGCGCGTGATCAGCTGGGAACCACTGAGGCGGAGGAACAGCTCCGGCGAGGAAGAGGCGATTTCAAAATCGCCACAATCGAGGTAGGCAGCCAGGGGCGCGGGCGAGACGGCGGACAGGTTCTGAAACAGTTCCCAGCCGGACTGGCGGCAGGGCGCCGTGAGGCGGTGGGAAAGATTGACCTGATAAACGTCGCCAGCCCGGATGTAACGCTGAGCGCGCTCGACGAAAGCGATAAAATCAGTTTTTGAGATGTTTGAAGCAACGCCCGCCCTCACCCCTACCTGCTCCCCCGGGAGAGGGAAAAACCGTTCCAGCTTTGGGCCCGGGACCGCGGCGTTTGGATCAGCGCTACGCGAGAACGGATGCCCGCCCGCCACGTCGAAACGGTTGAGGGTTTTCGTCAATTGACATTGCCAGAAATCCAACTGCGCCTGCGCCCGGATTTCGCTACGCGTGCCGTCAGCGTCCAAGCCGGTGGCGACGACGAAGACTTTGCCGAGGCGATGATCAAAGACGACCAAGCTGTGATAAAAACCCACATGAGCGTCAGGCAATTCCAAGTCGTTCACCGCCCGGCGCGACAATTTCGGCTCGGTGAAATTCTTCAGGTCATAGCCCCAGAAGCCAAACGCGCCGCCGAGCGGGAAAGGCGAATCAATCTCGTCGAGCAACTCGAAGCGCGCCATCAGCGCATCGAGGAGGTGCCACGGATTACCGAATTGGGTCTGGCAGATGGGAGATGGCAGATGGGATAGGGAGATTTCGCAGCGCGAGCCGAAAGAGCGGAAGACGAGAAAAGGGTTGGCGGCGACGAAGGAATAACGCGCCGACGGCGAATCAAACTGCGCCGTGCGCAGCAACACAATCCGCGAGCCGCAACCGGCATTCCGCAACTGCTCAACAAGCGACTCCGGCGTGGGTGCGGCCGGGATTTCCTGGATGAGTGGACGCATGAACATTCACGCAAACGCAAGCGGCAAGGTTCCCGGCGGGCCGACGCGGCGCTCGTACTCACGGATGATGGTAATGACTTCTTCAACATCGTCGGTAACCTTGAGCAGGTCGAGGTCGCCGGGGCTAATGTTGCATTCCTTTTCGAGGCGGGCTTTCATCCAAGCGAGGAGTCCTTTCCAATGTTCGCTGCCGAACAGGATGAGCGGGAACTGCGGGATGCGCTGGGTCTGCACGAGGGTCAGAACTTCAAACAACTCGTCAAGCGTACCGAAGCCCCCGGGCATAAAGACAAAGCCGATGCTGTATTTCACGAAGCAAACCTTGCGCGCGAAAAAATAGTGGAAGTGAATCGGGATGTTGGCGAAGCGGTTACCGTTCTGCTCGTGCGGCAGCTCGATATTGAGGCCAACGGATTTGCCGCCAGCGTGCGCCGCGCCCTTGTTGGCCGCCTCCATGATGCCGGGGCCGCCGCCGGTAACGACGGCGAGATTATGCTTCGCCAGCCCCTTACCGATCTCCATGGCAGCGCGATAATATTTGTCGGTAGGCTTAGTCCGCGCGGAACCAAAAATGGTCACCGCGGGGCCGACTTGGGACATCGTCTGGAACGAGTCCACAAACTCGGCCATAATGCGGAAAATTCGCCAGGGATCCTCGCGGATGAAAGTATTGCCGTCGCTCATGACTTGAACATAATCGCAGCATGGAAATGAAACAAGCCGGAGAATTTACTCAGCACGGCTTGTTTCATCCGGGCAAGCACCCCCTGCCCCGACAGGCGAAACGGGCTTTGCTAGCACGTTGGCGATGAAGGGTTGAAGCGATGAAGCGTTAAAGCGTTGGAGAGTTTAAGGGTTGGAGGGTTGGAGGGTTGGAGCGATTCAGCGCATCGAACAAGACCATGATTTGCTTTTCGAGTTCAATTTATCAAACTCGAAAACCGGAGTTGCTCGCGGCGAACCTGCTTCAGCGGATTGGCGCACAAGACATCGAGCCTCCTTGCCGGTGTCACCTTCCGATATCGGCGGCGGCGCAATGCCACGGACATCCAACCACTTGGCAATTCCCTCCACTACAACTCCGGTTTTCGGGTTTTATTGAGCCGACTCACGTCGGCGGCCATGAAATATTTTTTCTTTACCTTTTCTTTACCAAAAAAAAAGTTTTGGAAGGTAAAGTTTCCGGGTTCAGCAACGCACATCCTGGACTTGCTCGTGGTATTCATCGGCCGGGATTTCCGACACGGGGATGGTGAACCCGGTGGTACCGGTGCATTGAGCGATCTGCCGGCGCAGGCTATGGGCCAACGAATAAAGCTGCGCGGTGGAGAGATCGCTTACACTCCGCTCACCGATCTCCGCCTCGACCAGACGGAGCTGCCCGCCCAAGCCATCGACGCGGTCCGTGACGGAAGCCAGCCACTTATCGCCCAAGGCTTCCATTTCGATGGCCTTGAGGTTTTGGATCTGGAACTGGTGTTTGCGGCACCAGGCAATGAGCGTGGGCTTGGAGACGTTGAGTTCGGTCATGAGCCGCTCATAGGTCCACCCTTGGGCGCGCAGTTGAATGAAACGTTGAACGGTGTTGTCGTCGTGCATATTCAGTCTGGTTTAATTTATCCGGCAATTGCTAACGGGCGAAATCTACATATGGCTATAACAGCAGTCATATACATTTTTCTGCTTTTTTTATCCGACTTGGTTTTATCTTGTGAAGTATTAATAATGAAAAGGATGAGATTTTTATACCAAGGAGGGACGGTGAAGGAGTGAAGCGTTGAAGTGATGCAGAGTTGAAGCGGTTGCCGGAACATTGAACATCGAACATCGAACGCTGAACATCAAAATGCTGGGAATGCTACCGCGAAATACACAAAATACACGAAACCATTTGTTGAAGGGGTGAAAGGTCGGAGCCGGTGCCAAAGCGGGGTTTAGATGCACACACCACATTATCCTGAGGTGGTCCGGGCAGGTTTCAAAATCAAAACCGGCTCAAAGCCGGCGGAAAACGCGGACGGCCTGCGCGGCGGACGATTCCGGCCGACCTTCCATCCAGAGCACGAAATGGGAGCGCGCCATTTTTTGCTCCACGGGCCACTGGGCCGCCACCCGCTGCCGAATTTGTTCGGGGGACCAGCCGCGCGCGGCGAGGCGCTGCTGCTGCGCGGCGGGGGAACAGGCGGCGCAGAGGATTTTTTCAAATTGGTCCCCGGCGGCGGTTTCGAACAACAGCGGTATGACCACGAGAGCCACCTGAACCTTTTCCCGCCGCCACAGTCCGACCTGAGCCAGCCAAGTTTCACGGATGCGCGGGTGAAGGATGGCCTCGAGTTGGCGGCGGGCGACGGGGTCGGAAAAAACCAAGCGGGCCAAGGCCTCGCGGTGCAAGACGCCGCCGGGGGCCAACACACCAGGGCCAAAGACATTTTGGATTTCGGCGAGGGCGGGCTGGCCGGGCTGAACGAGCCGGCGGGCGATTTCATCCGTGTCCACAACCCGCGCGCCGAGACCGGCAAAGCAGGCGGCCACGGTGGATTTACCCATCCCCACACCGCCGGTCAAACCGCACAATTTCATCGGTCAGTTCAGGGACCGACCACCGCCCGGTAGAAGCGCATCGGGAAGCTGGTGGAATCCTGATTGGTGAAGGTGAACGGGACGACGTTCGTGTAGACCGGAATCCAAGAGACCAGGTTGGTGGACGCCTGGATGACGGCGAACTGGCCGGGTGAACCGGACACCGACAACTGGAAGCTACCGGTGCCGGGAACAAACGCGGACGTTAATTGCGGCGGAGTGACAACGCTGGAAACCAGCAACGTGGCGGCGGCGGCATTATCATCCGGATTCGGGTCGCTCGTGGCGGCATGAACCACAACGCTGTTGGTGTAAAGGCCGAGGGCCGAGGAGCCGACATTAAAATTCAAGACCAGACTAGCACCGGCGTTGACCGCCAAGGTGCCCACCGTCCAAGTCAGCGTATCGCCGACGATAGTGACGCCGGCCGAGGGGACGGTGGATACCAGCGTAACCGCGGCGACGGGCACCGGGAAAGTGTCCGTGACGTAAACGTTGGTAGAGATGGACGGGCCATAATTAGTAACCGCTAGCGTCACCGACCAGGCGGAGTTGGGGAAGGCGGAAAAGGCAGCGGGCGCGGCGTATACCTGATTGTCAGCAGCGTAACCAACCGGACTGGCGGTGGTGAGCGCGACCGACCAGCCGTTGGTGATGATGCCGACGTTCAGCGGCAGGTCATCCTGAACAAAAAGGAACCATGCCCCGTTCGGGTTACTACCATTCATAACGGCCAACGTATTTCCCCAGGGCGCCAACGGCGCAGAAATGGTCGGCCCAACGGAGGAACCGCCCGACGCGAGCGCATTGATGAGGGCGGTGCCATTGGGCGTGCCCAAACCGGTGGCCAGGTCATAACCCGGCACGGCAAAAAAGTTGTTGAGACTTTGATCCCAAGTATTGTCGCCCGCGGTGGTATCATGAAAATAGTTGTTATAGCCGCCGGTTTGAGCCAAGGCATAAACCACCGGAGCCAGAAAGCCGATGGAAGGTTTGCCGTTGAGAGCGGCCTGCTGGTTCACTAAGGCCATAAAACCAGCCCATAACGGCGAGGCGCAACTGGTGCCGCCAAAGATGCCTTGAGCGCCACCACTGGAGACGACAAAAACATTATCCCCGGTCAACGCCACATCCGGAAGATTCCGTTTGGTGGTGGAACCGTGGTTGGTGGCCATACTGATGCCTTTCTGCCAGCTCGGGATGGCGACATCGGTGCTGATACCACCGCTGCTGCCGGCATACCCATCGGGATTCCAGTTATAGTCGCCCACATTGCCCCAGTTCCAGACCTTCTCGGAGGCATAGGAAGTACCGGTGCCATTCATCGTCAAGGTTGTCCCGCCCACAATGGTGATGTTCGGATCCTCGCAAGATCCATAAGGAATGGGACCAATCCAGGCATCGCCGTCCCCGGAAGCATTAAAAAAAGTCTGCCCCTGCACAGCCAACTGTTTATAAAGCTGCTCGGTGGTGGCATCCACGTAATAGCCCCAGGAAGCGCTCAACTGCTTGATGGTATTACTGGCAGCCATGCTGCTCAAGATGTCGTTGGGATTACCGAATGGTCCCGCCTCAAACACCACCACCGAGGACAAACCCGGAGCCATGGAGATGGAAGTTTCGATATCCAGACAAACCTCATCGTTGTTGAACCCCGGCGCGCCATTGAAGCCGTCCAGCAAAACGTTTTGCAGGGGCACACTGGGCAATCCCGCCAGGCTTTCATAGGCCGCAATATCGCTGGCATAATAACCGTCAAATTGGAGCAAGCCGACCACCTGACCAGAACCGTTCAAGGCTGAGCCCGGCACATAAGCATTACGAAAATCCTGCCCCATGTAGCCGCCGCCCGGACCCGAGCCAATAGAAGGCCGGGGAATTGAAGCCGGCCGTTTCTGCAACAGGGGATGAGGCAAGACATAATTGTTCATGCCCTGAATGCTCAACATAGGCAAGCGTGCGTCCACGGTCGGCTCGGAGTCGGGAGCGAAAAAATCCCGGGCAGCTGAAGGATGATGATAGGTCCGCATGGTGACATGGAACGATTTTTCGACCGCGCCGACTGGTGCATCCACATCCACGAGCATACGGTTGCCGTGGGTACGGGTCACCGTCAAACCGTTGGTCTTCGCAAAATCCAGCACAGCCTGATAATCCGCCGGCGTGGGGCCAAACTGGGCCGCGAACTGATCCGGCGTCAAATAGTGATGATAAATGGGGCTGGCCGGATCATTGATCTGCTGGAGCAGCGCATCCAATCCACCCTGATTATGCAGGGGCAGGCCAATGGCGAGGTGCAGACGGTTGGTAGTAGCCAACTGGCCGGTGGCAACTAGTTGCGAAGCCATGGCGGGCACATGGCCATTCAAAGCCCGCAGGCCGGGCATGGCCGCCACCGCCGGCCACGCCAGACCCACCGCCGCCAGCAAACCGAGGCCCATCTTGAAAAACATCTTGCACATAAAAATCGCTCGTTAAAAATTACGCCTTACGACATCAGGGGAAACGTTGCACCGGATAAAACTGCGTTGGCTTGTTGGTGCTGGTCGTCAGCCGGGTGGTTTGCGTCAAAGAATTAGCCGCATTGTCGTCAAAGGTCAGGGTGACGTTCGTCACACTGAGTTGGCCACCGGCATGGGCCATAATCAGGGTGTTGGTTCCCACCGGCGCAACCACCAGCGCGTCAATGTCCGACGGGGAGGTGTGGGTCAGCTTATTCAAGGTGACGGTCGCCTTGATGAGGGTACCACCGACGCCGCTGACATTGATAATGGACGGATACGGCGCGGCGTTAGTGTTATCAAGGATGACAATGGGGTTGGAGTTGGCAAAACTGGTGGTCCAAGTGCCGAGATAGAAGTTGAACACGGCCGTGCCAATGGGCTTGGCATTATCGTAGAGCGCGAACGTCGGGGCAATGGCGAACGAGTTGGTGCCGCGGGCCGTGAAGGTGTACGCGCGCGACACCGAGTGACCATAGACGATCAGCGGTCCATAAACCTGGCTGGCCGGGGTAGGCGACAGCACGCCGTTGGTGGCCAGCAGATAGGCGATCAGGTTCGTCACGTTCAACCCGGCACTGTCACGCAATCCGAACAGCACCTGCACCGTATCGTTGGAGCCGATAAGGTTGTTGGCGTAATCATAAGCGGAGGTGTAATTGGTGACGATCTGCGCCCCCGCCGGAATGACGAAGCTGCCGCCGTTTTCAAGAATGGTCAGCACGGCCGAACTGGGCGGCACCAGGAAGGCGTTGACCGGATTGAGCAACTGCAGCAACACGGTGAGGTTCGGGTTCACGATGTTATTGGCGATAATGGGCACGGAGAAAGCCTGGCTGCTCACGCCATTGCTGAAGACCAAGGTACCATTGGTCGAGACGAAGTTGATGCCATTCTGGGCCGTACCGTTGGTGGCAATATAATTCACGGAAACGACGCCGTTCAGACTACCCGTCCGGTTAACCGTGATGGTGGCAGAGCCGCCATTCTTGTACACCGTGTAGCCGGATTGCGAGAAGCTCAAGCCGGCATTGCTCTCGGCGATGACGACGTTCTCAGTGCCGGGCGAGGTAATCTGACCCGGAGCCGTCGCATTGGTCAGGACCACGGAAAAGCCCTTGTTGCCGGAGACGACGTTATTGTTGTAAATCGTCACCGGGAACGAATTGGTGGTGAGGCCATTAACGAAGACCAGCGTGCCGCTGGCGGCCTGATAATCCGTCCCCGCCTTGGCAGTGCCATCCACGGTATAATAACCGACGGAGATGCCGTTGGTATTGGCCGGCTCAACCCGCGGATTGGAGCAGACCACCGAGAGGGTGACGTTGCCGGCATTCTTGAGCACGGTGGTGGAGTTGGTGGTAAAATACAACCCGGCATCCGCGTCCTGGATAACGACGACGGTATTGGAGGGGGCCAGCAACTGGGCGCCGCCGGTCGGGTTCGACAACTGGAAGGTAAAGGTCAAATCACCGGTGACATTGGTATCATTAATCAACGGGACAAGGACGGAGGCCAGCGTCTGACCATTGGTGAACGAGAGCAGGCCACTGGTGGCCGTATAATTCACCCCGGCCACCGCGGAGCCATTCACCGTGTGGTAATTCACGGTCACGGCATTGTTGGTGTTATTCAGCCGCTGAACGTTAATATTCACGAAGCCGCTGGTTTCCGGCAGCGTATTGGTGGCCGCCGTGCAGGAGATGCCGGCGATGGCGCTGGAAATGGTGACCTTGGCGGTGGCGGGATTACCCAGTGAGGCCCCGCCCACCGCGTTCGTCAGCACCACCGACAGGCTCACCGGCGGCTTCACCACCGTCTGCGGCACGATCGGAACTGTAATCGTCCGGCTCGTCACCCCATCCGCAAAGGTCACCAAACCACCGCTGGTCGTGTAGTCCACGCCAAATTGGGCAGTGCCCGGAAAAATCGTATAATTCACGGAAACGATGCCCGAGGATCCATTCGTCCGGTACACGGTCAAATAGGCATTCCCATCCGACGAGCCCACGGCGTAATTTGTGGCCGAGAAGAACAAGACGCCCGGCAACTGCACCGTGTCAATGATGGTCAGGACTGCGTTCGACGGGTTAACCAACGCGGAGCCGATTGCATTCACCAACTGCAAGCCGACGGTTTGATTGCCCTCCGGCAGGCCGTTATTCACGACCGAGACCGGCACCTTTACATCCGACACCCCAGGATTGAACGTCACGAGCACATTCGTCTGCGGCGTGTAATCCGTGCCGGGCAACGCCGTTCCGTTAGTGGTGGTATTGAACACCACCGTCGAGGTGCCGACCGTGCTGCCCAGCCGGAAAATATCAATCTGCTTCACCCCGCCCTGCACATTCTTGGCCACCTGATAATTCGACGACGAGAAACTGATTGAACTGTCCACATTGATGATGGTCAACACGGCCGTGGGCTGGTCGCCGTAAGCCGCCGGCGCCACGGGGTTGAGCGAGAGGTTGACCGTCAGGTTCGGCGTGATGATTCCGTCGTCGATCACCGGGATGGTCACCGTCTGGATCACTTCGCCCGCCGGGAAATCCAGATTGACCGCGACGTTGCTATAGTTGATCCCCGCCAGGGCGGTGCCGTTGGCCGTGGCGAACGGCACATAGACATCGCCGGTGCCATCCGCGTTCGTACCGCTCGTGCCGCCCGTGCGGATCACGGTAACAAAGGCATTCAAGCCATTTTCATTCACCTGATAGGTAGGCGAAGAGAATTCGAACGCCCCAACGCCGCTGACGCTGCCGCCGTAGATGCGGGCGATATGCGAATAGGGCTGACCGAAATACTGGGTGAAACCGCCGCCGATGATAATTTTCTCATCCGGAACATTCGCCGGATAGCCCGCGATGGTCGCTTCCTGAATGGCGATAGCCGCCACAAAGTCATTGGCGCCGGGGCCAAAATTGATCGTCGGATCCACCGTACCGTTCGGGTTCAACCGCGTGATCCGGTTGCGACTGACGCCGCTACAATGCGTAAACTGTCCGCCCAACACAATCCGCTCGTCGGTCTGCAGCGCAATGCTCAACACCGTATCATCGGCACCCAGGGCCGCCGGAGGATTGACCGCGGTCACCCGGACATTATCAAAATCCAGGTAAGAAGCGTTGGGAGAAGCAGGTACTGAAAAGCCGACGATGATGTCGCCATTACCACCTTCAAAGCCCGTTCCGGTGTAGGTGAGGCTCATGTTGGTAAATGCTCCCAAAATCAGTTTGGAGGCGCTAATGACATTGGAGGCGATGGGAACCAGCGCGGAGTTATAGAACACCATCATGCTGTTGGTGGCAAAAAGCTGGTTGGTCTGCAGGCCAAAGGCCGCCGTGAGGGTATAGGTTGCCCCGGCCTGATACTTGACACCCGTATCCTGATAAACCGTTCCACCACCACCGGGGGCGTAGGCGAAAATCTGGCAGAAATTGGCGGCGTCAAGGCCAGGCGGGGGGCTCACCGGCCAGGGTTCGCTGCTACCGCTCAGGCCCGGATTCACCACGGCATCCACGGTCCCGCTCAAGAGAGCCGAAGACCAACCCGGCGGGTTACCAGTGACATAGCTACCGCCCGGCACCACGGGGTTCTCGAAGGAATTATTGCTGACCGGAATGGCATTGGTGGTCAGGCCACCACCCGAGCTGACCCCCGGCAGGAACGAACCATCGGAGGACCCATCAGAATTGAGCCGGGCAATGCGGTTCATGGTGACGCCATTGACAGTAGTGAAGGCTCCGCCAATCAAAATCTTACCGTCGAGCTGGAGGGTAATCGCCCGGACGGTTCCATTTGCCCCAGACGACAGGTTCGAAGCCGCATTGGGGAAATTCAAATCCAGCGTGCCATCCACGTTCAACCGCGCCACATGGTTCACGGCCGTGTTGTTGTACGCGGTGAAGTCACCGCCGATGATCACCTTGCCATCGGTCTGCACGGCGAGGGCATACACCGTACCGTTGGCCCCCAAACCGCCCGGATTGAAGGTCAGATCCGGCGTGCCATCGTCATTGAGCCGCCCGATATAGTTGAACACCTGCCCATTGAGCGAGGCAAAGGCGCCGCCCACCAGAACTTTCCGGAGGCCGCCCACAAAGGTTTCGCCCAAAGCTAAAACGGGGCTATCCGCCCCGGAGCCCGGATTGAAGAGGCTGTCCAAAGAGCCGTCGTAGTTGAGGCGCGCAATACCATTGACCACCACACTGTTGAGGTTGGTGAAATAACCGCCCACGAGAATCCGCCCGTCGGTCTGGAGGGCCAGGGCGCGCACCGAGGCATCCGCACCCAAAGCCGAGGACGGCAGCGAGAACGTGGGATCGAGGGTGCCATCCGGGTTCAATCGTGCCAAACGCTGGCGCGGCACCCCATCGGCCATGGTGAAATCGCCACCGGCCAGCAATTGGTTGTTTGGCTGCAACGCAAAGGCGTACACTGCCCCGTTAAAAGCGGCCAGCGGGCTATAAGTTATGTCAGGCGAACCGGGCGGTTCATTGACGGAACTGGTGTCAATAATGTTCAACACCGCACTGGAGGGATTGCCCTGGGCATTCCAAGGCAAGGAGCTGTTCACGGCCGTGGCATTGGCAAGGCCCAGGTTCAACGAGACCAGTCCGCTGCCAGCACCAGCCGTGATGGGCACGTTGATGGACTGGCTCACCTGCCCGTTGGTGAAGGTGAGAACATTGGTCTGGCCGGTGTAATTCACGCCGTTATGCGCCGAGCCGTCGGAAGTGTAGATGGTCACGGTGACGGTGCCGGCGCTGCCGCCGGTGCGGACCACCGGAATCAGGGCAAAGCCGGCGGATTTTTTGACCGAGTAGGCTCCGGAGGTAAATTCGACGGTGCCTGGAAAATCCACATTAGAGATGACGAGGGTGGAGTTGGTGATGGACGAGAGGCCCAAAACGTTGGTGTTGGGGAAACCACCCGCCAGACCGTTGGTCAGCCGGATATTGACCGTCAAATTGGAAGTGTAAATCCCGTCATGCAGGACGGGAACGATCATGGACTTGGGCAGCGCATCTCCGCTGTTCCAATGGAGGTTGGTCGTGGAGCCGACGTAGTTCACACCATTGACAGCCGAACCGTTGCCGGTGATGGCGGTAACATCGAGGGTGCCACTGCTGGCCCCGAGGCGGTTGAGCACCAGGTTGGCAAACCCGGCGGTTTCGCTCACGACATTGGTGGGGGCGGCGAAGGCGATGTGGCCGGCGCCGTAAATGTTGTTCACGATGGTCAGGACGGCATTGGTCAAACCGTAGCCGCCACCGCCGGTGATAGCAGAGAGGGAGAGATTGACCGTTTTATCCGGCTGATTGAGCGTGCTGGGAATGATCTGGACCGTGAAGGACTTGCTGGTATCACCCTGATTGAAGGTCAGGGTACCGCTGGTGGCGGTGTAGTTGGCCGGAGTGACCGCCGAGCCATTGGCCGTAGCGTAAGAGAGGCTCACGCTGCCGCTGGTGCCGTTGGTACGGACAACCGTGATGGTCACGGTATTGGAGCTTTCATTCACGGTATAAGTGGGCGAACTGAACCCGAAAGTGCCCGCCGGGAAGTTGTTATCGATGATGGTCAGCGGACTGATCTGGGTCGCGCCGAGGGCTGCACCGAGCGGGATCAATTCGCCGCCGAGGTAGAAGAGGTTGGGATTGGGCGAGTTCAGCGCGAGGTTGGCATTCAGGTTGCCCGTGATATTCGAGTTGTTGTAGATGGTCAGGGTTTCATTAGCCAAATCCCCCGTATTGAAGTTATAATTCTGACCGTCAAAACCGGCGCTCTTCATCCAACCCGGAACGGACCAGGTGGTATCCCATTCCGGCATCAAATTGCCAATGGAGAAATTGGCATTGGTCCCCTGAATGGCGATGCCCGGCTGGCCGGCGGCACCCGGCGGCGAAAAGAAGTTAGCGGCAATGCTGCCCAAGTTACCGTTTAGACGGAGCAGCGACACGTACAAGGTACCGGCATCTTTGTCCACCGTATAATTGTTGTAGGAGAATTCCAGGTTCCCGGGACCGGTCGTGGTATTGCCAATCAAACGCGCCACATTGCTCCGGGGATGAACATCCATGCGACCGTTATTAATGATACCGTTGGTTTGATTATTACCCACGACACTGTCGATCGAGCCGGAATGGCCGTAGGAACCGCCGCCGACCTGCAAGAAATTGCCGCCGACAATCACATTACCGCCAGCCTCCAAAGCGATGGCCTTGATGGCGTTGCGGTGGTTGCCCTGCGGGTAGTCGTTGGTGTTGACCGCAACCGAGTTGTGGTAATGGTTGATGATGCCCGCAAACTGGTTATAGGCCGTATCCATGAAGCTGGTATCCAGACTGCCATCCGTGAATAACCGGGCCAGACCCACGCGCCGGGTCTGGTTGACGGTGGTGAAATTGCCGCCAAACACAATCTTCCCGTCCGATTGAAGCGTGATCGCATTGACCGTGTCGGCAATGCCGGTGGCCGGATTCCAAGTACCGTTATTGGTACCCAGCGTGCTGAAGGTTAAATCCACCGTGCCATCCCGGTTAAACCGGGTGATACCATTGATGCTGGCCATCTCCACCGTGGAAAAGGCACCGCCCGCAATCAATTTACCATCCGACTGCAGACCCAAGGCATAAACCGGATCAGTGGCTCCGGTGTAGGGATTATAGGTACCGATGCCGGGAGCGAATGTATAATCAATCGTGCCATCGCCATTGAACCGGGCCACACCGCCATAGGTTACCCCGCTGACCTGATTAAAGGCGCCGCCGGCATACACCTGGGTGGAACCAGCGGTGACAATCGAGGCGGTATAATCCCAAACCGTGCCCAGTTGTCCCCCGCCCTGATTCATGACAATAGTGACGACATTGGTGGTGATGCCATTGGTGGGGCCAAAAGGAATTACCACGGTTGCCGAGCCGGGGATGTAGCCGGTATCAAAAATCAATACACCATTGGTGGTGCCGTAATAGACCCGCAGGTCGTCGGGAACGGAATACATGTTGTAGTTAACCGTCAGTGTCCCGGAGGTGGACGAACCCAAATTGACAACATTATCATCTTCGGTTTCAAATCCTTGGGCACCACGGCTAACATTCAGCGGGGCATACGGCGGCACAGCCAGGGCATAGACCGGACCATTCAGCGAGGTGCCGGGGTTGAACCCGGTATCGAGCGAGCCGTCGGCATTCAGCCGCGCCAGGTAGTTGCAATTGGTACCGTTGTAAGCGGTGAACTCACCCGCGATGAAGATCTTGCCATCGGATTGGAGGGCAGCCGCCCAGACCCGGCCATTCGCACCGGAACCGGGGTTGAACGTCGTGTCCACGGTACCGTCAGTGTTCAAGCGGGCGATATGATTGCGGTTGGCCCCGTTGAAGGCGGTGAAATTGCCGCCAATGACAATCCGGCCATCCGGCTGCAGGGCCATGGCATAGATGGCTTCGTTGGCGCCGCTGTTCGGGGTGGCCAGGAAGGTCGGATCCTGATAACCATTGTTCAACAAACGCACGATGCGGTTGTAAGGATTGGAGTCGAAGGAGATGAAACTGCCGGCCACAATCGCCTTGCCATCGGGCTGCTCGGCCACGGCATAGACTGTGCCGCCGTTGCCGTTGGCACTGTCGCTGACACCGCCACCGGTGCCAGGATAACTCAAGAACGGCGGTACGGAGTTATTGGCACCATCGGGGTTCCAACCTTGATCCACCGCGCCAGCCGGCTCAACATTGAAGAGAATGGTGACGGTCGCCGTATGAACCTGACCCCAGGCTAGAGGAGTGCGCGGGGAGGTGGTATTATCATAAGGATTGTATAGTTCGATTTCAATGTCCTCATTAAACGCCGCCGTATTAATTTTGTCGATGGTTATGGTAATCGGTTTCGGAGTCTTATCACCTTGGCCCCAAGTTAAAGTTCCGCCAGATCCATCGGTAAAATCCGTACCGGGTTTGGCGTAATCCGAACCCGCCTGGAGATCAAAGGTATTGTATTGCGGCCCTTCATTGAACATTGAAGCGTTATGATCAAAGGCGTATTGGACCGAATACCCCGGGTCCGCGGTTGGAGCTGCGGAAGGATAAACATAAACGGTCACGCTGCCCATCCCCCGGCTGGCGCGGAAAGTGGCCCGCTCAATATTGAAAAAGACCGGCTTCGCCGCCGCCACACTGACCGGCAGGGTGGCGCTTAAAACTTTTATGGTTGTCTGAGTACCATTGGTTCCCCCGGCGGCCAGCGGCGGATTCAGGTCGGACGATTCCAACGGGTCCAAGGATGGGGTGCCCAGCAAGACGTTGATATAAGCAGGCGGCGCATAAGGAACCAGAGAGTTCGTCGAAGGCGCGTTCGTCCCAAAAATTCCGTTGGTACTCGTGACCGCCAAGAGGTGGGAGATCGGCACCACGATATCCGAACTCATCTGGTAGTCATCAAATACCAGGGTGCCGTTATTGGTGATGGCCACCGGCAGATTCGTGAAATTAAAGCCAAAACCGAATCCCGAAAGCGAGAAGGCAGCCGGATTGGTCACAATCACCGCGTAGGGCACAATCACGCGACCGCTGGAACCGTTGGTACGGGTGACAGTCACGCGAGCGCCCAGCCAAGTGGGCACATCAGCGGTGGCCGGATCTTGGGGAGAAAACGATTCGTTGTCGCTCACGACATACTGGGGCGAAGTGAACAAGAACGTGCCCGCGTTGAGGTTTGTGGGATTGGGGCTGGCAGCTGCGGGCTGCTCAATGACAACAGCATTAGAGGGCGCGAGCAATTGCGCACCACCGGTCGGGTTCGTCAACTGAACATTGAACTGCAGGTTCGCCGTCGAATTGGTGGCATTGAGGAGCGGGACGGTAATGGGCAACAAGGTCTGGCCGCTGTTGAAGGTTAGCTGGCCGCTAGTGGTAAGATAATTCACCCCGGCCACGGCCGTGCCATCCGCCGTCTGGTAATTGACCGAGACGGCATTGTTGGTGTTGTACAGACGCTGGACGTTGAGGACGATCGCGGCACTATTGACCGAAATCACATTGGTGGCCGACACGAAGGAGATGCCAGCGATGGCACTCGAAATAGTCACAGTAGCATTGCTCGGATAGGCCAGCGTGGCTCCGCTGACAGCGTTCGATAACAAGACCGAGAAACTCACCGGCGGTTTCACCTGCGCCTGGGGCACGAGCGGAATCGTGATAGTGCGGTTCGTCACCCCTTCGGCAAAGGTCAGCAATCCGCCGGTGGCGTTGTAGTCCACCCCCGGCTGCGCCGAGCCCGGCTGGATCAAATAATTCACCGAGACGATACCCGAGAACCCATTGGTCCGGTACACCGTCACATAGGCGTTCCCGTCCGTCGGGACGGCGGAGTAATTCGTCGCCGAAAAGAACAGCACACCCGGCAATTGCACCGTGTCAATGATGGTCAGCACCGCGTTTGACGGGTTAAACAAGGCGGAGCCGATCGCATTGGCCAACTGCAGGCCGACAGTCTGGTTGCCCTCGGGATACGTGTTGTTGGTGATCGACATCGGCACCTTCACATCCGACACGCCGGGATTAAACGTCACCAGCACATTCGTCTGCGGATAATAATCCAGGAACGGCAACGCCGTTCCGCTGGTGGTGGTGCTAAACAGCACCGTGGCGGTGCCGACGGTGCTGCCCAGCCGGAAAATATCAATCTGCTTAACGCTACCCGGCACGTTCTTGGCCACCTGATAATTGGAGGAGGAAAAGCTGATCGAACTGTCCACATTGACAATGGTCAGCACGGCGGTCGGCTGGTCACCATAAGCCGCCGGCGCCACGGGATTGAGCGAGAGGTTGACGGTCAGATTTGGAGTGATAATCCCGTCATCCTTCACCGGGATGGTCACCGTCTGGATCACTTCGCCCGCCGGGAAATCCAGATTGACCGCGACGTTGCTATAGTTGATTCCCGCCAGGGCGGTGCCATTGGCCGTGGCAAAGGGAACAAAAATGTCGCCGGTGCCGTCCGCGTTAGTACCACTAGTGCCACCGGTGCGGATCACGGTGATCAAGACATTGGCACCGTTTTCATTCACCTGGTAGGTGGGCGAAGAGAATTCAAACGCCCCCACGCCACTGATGGCCCCGCCATAGATACGGGCCAGATGCGCATGCGGCTGGGCAAAATACTGGGTGAACCCGCCACCGATGATCAACTTCTCATCTGGCACGTTCGCGGGATAGCCCGCGATGGTCGCTTCCTGCACCGCGATCGCCGCGACAAAATCGTTGGCGCCCGGGCCAAAATTGATGGCCGGATCCACCGTGCCGCTGGGATTCAACCGCGTAATCCGGTTGCGGGTCACGCCGCTGAAGTGCGTGAACTGCCCGCCCACCACAATCCGCTCATCGGTCTGCAGCGCGATGCTCAACACCTGATCGTCGGCACCGGCGCCCGGCGTGAACCCGCCATCCAACGAACCGTCCAGATTCAAGCGGGCAATGCGGTTCAGGGCGGTACCATTGACGCTCGTGAACGCCCCGCCGATCAAAATCTTCCCGTCCGATTGGAGCGTGATGGCACGGACCGAACCGTTTGCCCCCGCCGCGATATTGACAATCGCATTGGTAAAGTTCAGATCCAGCGTGCCATCCACGTTCAACCGGGCAATATGGTTCACGGCCGTGTTGTTGAAGGCCGTGAAATCCCCGCCGATTAGCACCTTCCCATCGCTCTGCACCGCCAACGCATACACGGTCCCGTTGGCCCCCAAACCGCCCGCGTTGAAGGCCAGATCCGGCGTGCCGTCATCATTGAGCCGCCCGATATAGTTGAACACCTGCCCGTTGAGGGAGGCGAAGGCGCCGCCCACCAGAATTTTTCGCAAGCCGCCCACGTAGGTTTCACCCAAGGCAAAGACCGGACTATTCGCGCCCGAGCCCGCATTAAAGGTGCTGTCCAGCGAGCCGTCGTTATTCAAACGCGCGATACCGTTCACCGTCACGCTGTTATAATTAGTGAAGTAGCCACCCACGAGAATCCGCCCATCCTCCTGTACAACCAAGGCACGCACCGAGGCGTCCGCCCCGAAGGCAGAGGAAGGCATCGAGAAGTTCGCATCCAGCGAGCCGTCCGAGTTCAAGCGCGCGAGCCGCTGGCGCGGCACCCCGTCGGCCATGGTAAAATCACCGCCGGCCAGCAATTGGTTGTTCGGCTGCAACGCAAAAGCGTACACCGCGTTGTTGAAGCCGGCATAGGGACTGTAAGTGACGTCCGGCTGGCCGGGAACTTCATTCACCGTGGTGGTGTCAATAATGTTCAAGACGGCGTTACTCGGGGTGCCCAGGGCATTCCATGGAATGGCATTGCCCACCACCAAGGCATTGGTCAGGATCAGGTTCAAGTACACCAACCCGCTGGTGGCCCCGGCCGTGATGGGCACGTTGAAATACTTGGAAACCTCGCCATTGGCGAAGGTGAGGGTGCCACTGGTACTGGTATAGTTCACGCCAGCCTGGGCGGAATTGTAACCGTTGACCGTATTGAATTTGACCGTGACCGTCCCGGCGCTGCCGCCGGTGCGGATGACCGGGATCAAAGCGGAACCGGCATATTTCTTGATGGAATAAGCCCCGGCGGTGAACTGCACCTGGCCGGGGAAATCCACGTTAACGATATTCAAAACGGCATTGGTGCCGCCATAACCCAGCACCACGGCATTGTTGGGCGCGGAGTTCAACACTCCGTTCGTGAGCAACAAATTCACGGTGAGATTGGAAGTAAAGATCCCGTCATGGAGGACGGGAACAGCGACATACCTGGTGCTGACATCGCCGCTGTTCCAAGTCAAATTGGTCGTGACACCGAGATAATTCACGCCGTTGGTGGCAGTACCATCGGCGGTGAACGCGGTGACATTGAGCGTGCCGACCGAGCCGCCGAGACGACTGATGCCGATCAAGGCGGTCCCGGCGTTTTCATTGACATTGTAAGCCGCCGAGACAAAGCCCAGATGGCCGAACTTGGAATTCTGGTTAACGATGGTCAGCACGGCATTGCTTCGGCCCAGCGTCGCCCCGCCGGCAGGGGTGTTCAGCTGGAGGTTCACGGTCGTATCCGGCTGGTAGATCGTGCCATTGATGATGGGGATGGTGAAGCTCTTGCTGGCGTCACCCGCCTGGAAGGTCAAGGTACCGCTGGTGGCGGTGTAGTTGGTGGGACTGACGGCCGAACCGTTGGTGGTGGCATAGCTGACCTGGACCACGCCGCCGGTGAAATTGGTGCGGACCACCGTAATGGTGGCCGTGCCGGCATTTTCATTCACCGTATAGGTGGAGGAACTGAACCCAAGCACACCGGGCAGAAAGTTGTCATCAATGATGGTGAGCGGCGCGGTATCCTGCCAGCCCAACGCCACACCCAGGGGGATTTTTTCACCACCGAGGAAGAACGTGGTATCATCGGGGCGGGACAGCGCCAGATTGGCATTCACATTGCCGGTGATGTTCGAATTGTTGTTAATATTCAGATAAACATAGGCCTGACCTTGAACCACGGGAGTGGTCAGATAATTCGGTCCGTATACGGCGGGGCTTTTCATCCAAGAAAAAGTCGGGCTCAACGACCAAAGCGTGGGCCAAGTAGGCATGGTATAATTGGTGGTAAGCGAGAAATCATCCCCGGTGGCCACGCCCGGTCCAGGAGCCGCCATGTTGGTGGAGAAGAGCGCGGAGGCCGGTCCGAGGCTGCCATTGGTGCGGATGAGGGAAACGAACAGCTGGCCCGCGCTGCTATCCACGGAATATTTGTTGTAGGAAAGCTCGATGTTGCCGGGACCGGGCGTGGACCCACCAATCAAACGCGCGACGTTGCTACGCGGATGGACATCCTCGCGGTAATAACCGCCGCCGACGCGGAGGAAACCGCCGCCGATGATCACATTGGCATTGGTGGTGCCGGGTTCCAAAGCGATCGCGTCCACAAAATTGCGGTTGTTACCCGGCGGATAAAGGCTGGGATTGACGGCGTTCGGGTTGTGGTAGTGGTTGATGAGGCCGGCAAACTGGTTGTAATACGTATCCATGAAGCTGGTGTCCAAGCTGCCGAAGCTGAACAACCGCGCAATGCCGACACGCCGGGTCTGATTGTAAGTGGTGAAATCGCCGCCAATCAAAATCCTGCCGTCCGGCTGGAGGGTGATGGCATTGACCGAATCCGCCACGCCGGTGAACGGATTGTAAGTACCGGTGCCGGGGTTGAAACTGGTATCCACCGTACCATCCGGACTGAGCCGCACGAGACCATTGTAAGTGGCCAACTCAAAATAGGCCATCGCTCCGCCGACCAGCAACCGGCCGTCCGGCTGCAAGGCCAGCGAATAGACCGGGTCGGTGGAACCGCTGTCGGGATTGTAGGTGCCGATGCCGGGGTCAAAAGCGGCATCCAGCGAACCGTCCACATTGAACCGCGCCACACCACCGCGCGGGACACCGGCGACGGTGTCAAATTCACCGCCGATGATGACGCGGCCTGACGGGTCCACCACCACGGCGTTAACCAGGCCATCCGGGCCGACGCCGGGATTGAAGCTCGCATCGACCGTACCGTCCGCGTTCAAGCGGGCAACGGAATTCAGATTGGTGCCGTTCACCTGAGTGAACTGGCCGGCAATAACCACCTGGCCGTTGGTCTGCAAGGCAAGGGAAACCACCATACCGTTCGCACCGAGCCCGGGGTTGAAGGAGGGGTCCACGTTGCCATCGGTGTTCAACCGGGCGATGTGAAACCGGTTGGCCCCATTGAAAGAGGTGAAATTGCCACCGATGAGGATTTTCCCATCCGGCTGCAAGGCCAAGCAGGTGATGTAATTGTTGGCACCGCTGTTGGGCGAAGCCAGGAACGTGGGGTCCTGATAGCCGTTGTTCAAGAGGCGGACAATGCGGTTGTAGGGATTGGAGTCAAAGGAGATGAAACTGCCCGCGACAATCGCCTTCCCGTCCGGCTGCTCGGCGACGGCATAGACGGTGCCACCATTGCCATTGGCCCCGCCGCTGACGCCGCCCTGCGTGCCGGGATACTGAAGGTCCGGAGGAATTGAATCCGAAAAACCGTCCTTATTCCAGCAACGATCCACGGCCCCAGCCGGCTGCTGGCCGCAAGTGGATTCATCATAAAGAATGGTCAAGGTGGCGGAGTTAACCATGCCCAAGACCGCCCCCGCACCCGTCTGACCGTTATCGAGGGGATTATACAACTGGAGGAGCAGATCCGCGTTATTTTCCACCAACCCATTATTGAGAATTGGGATGGTGAGAGTCTTCGGGTTGGCATCATTGACACCCCACGACAAGGTACCGCTGACCGAAGTGAAATCGCTGCCGACCGTAGCATAATCTGACCCGGCCTGGAGCTTGAACCGATTGGCGGGATTATAACCGCCGGAAAAGGTGGCGGGCACAACGGCGCCGCCGACCAGCGGCGGAACCGGATCAATCGTATAATCAACCGACACCGGGTCAGCCAAACTGCCCGTGCGATAAACGGTAATAGTAGCGATTTTGTTAGCACTGTTGGTGCCGGCGGTATAACTGTACTTGTAAACGGTGAAGGCGGAACGCTCAATATTAAAGACGGACGGGCCGGAGGGAAACGTGCTGTTCAAGATGCTGACGGTAGCATTGCTACCCGTCGGCCCCAGAGTGGGAATCAACAAATCGGCAGACTCATTGGTATCCAGCCGAGGATTGGCCAATTGAATCCCAATCACCTGCGAGGCAATGGTGGCACTGTTAACCGGGCGAACCGGCAACATGATGTCCTGGCTCATCTGATAATCATCAAAGACGAGCGTGTTGGAGTAGGTAAAGAAAGAAGCCCCCGAAGCCGGGACAACCGCAGTGGTCACGTACAAGGGATACCGGTACGTGTTGGTAGTGGTGATGATCAATTCCCCACTCGAGTCATAGTTGGTGGCATAGCCCACGTTGGTCGTGCCGAGCGGCGGATAGCTGGTGGGGACCGGCGAATACGGACCGGTGGGACCGACCACGTCACTAAATACGCCGCTCACATTGTTGGTAATATTCCAGGCAAAATTAGTGACGGCCGCCAACGTGCGGCCCGAGGAATACAGGTTGGTCAGCAACAGGCCGTTGGTATAAACCTGGTTGGTGAAATTGAACTGGGAGAACACGAGGTTCGTATAATAGTAGTTGGTAAAAAACTGCGACCCGCCGACCTGATAATAGGCGGTGTAAATGTTGGTGCCGAAATAATTGGTGGTGAAATTGTTGGTCCAATAGGTGGCAAAATTGGTATAGGTGACGAGGCCGCTAGTAATGGTCGTGCCGTTGGCCGCGTTCGTGCCCCGAAGCTGGTTGGTGACGGCCGAACTAAAGACGGTCGTGACCGTGATATTGGTGCCGTAGCCCACGATATTATTGGTCAGGCGAAGGATGGAACTACCGAGGGGCGGATAGATCACCGGCGGCGGCACCAGCGGCCCGCTCACCACCGGATAATTGGTCCCGTTGAGGGCGGTGGAAATCTGGTTGAAAATCTGGGTTTCAATGTTGGTTGAGGCGCCAGTTACAACATAGTTAACATAACCGCCATTGATGTAAGACGGGTAAGAGTTACTGTAAACGATGAAATTATAAATCACGTTGGTGGTCCAGCCCACGCCATTCGTATTAACCAAAGTGTAGGAAATGTTGGTACCGAAATAATTGGTGGTGAAAATGTTGGTATACGTCTGCGAGGTGGTGAAGTAGTCCACAAACACCCGACCGCTGGAGCCACCCACGCGGGTGACAGTTAGACGCCCACCCAATTGGCCGCCACTTGGAGGCCAAGGCCGGACAGTGTTACCATCGTTAGCATTGGGAAAGGTGGAGTCCAGATCACTGACCACAAACTTGTTGGTGGTGAATTGAAACGTGCCGGAGGAAACGGGCGTGACGCTAATATTGGTCCAATTCAGCACCACCTTGCCGGCGTCATTACCAAAGTCCAAGGCGTTGCCGGCAACAGAAATATAGTAAGTGGTTCCGGCCACGGCACTGAACGACAGGGAACTGGTGAAATTGTTCGTGTCCAGGCCGGTGTTGTAGGCGGTGTCGTCATCCGAAACGAGATTGGTCAAGGTGGCATCGCACAGGCCGTTGGTGGTGGTCCAGACGGAAAGAACGGTGTCAAATCCGCTGCCCACCGTGTTGAAGGCGGCGGTCACGTTTCCCGGAGCCGTCCAGGCATACCAGACGGATTGATCCACGGACTGGGGGCCGTCATCCGCGCAATTGACCTGATTTGTTTCGCACGGCGGCTCCAAAGTGGCGTTGACATTGGTGCCCTTGGCCGACCCGGAAAGGCCGGACAGAATGATGGCATTGGCAAAGTTATCATTGGTGGGCGATTGGGCGCCGGCGAGGCCAGGCCGTAAACCCAGACACAGCACCAACCCCAGCTTCAGCCAAGCCCGGGCGGGCCACCGGCCGACAATATTATTCAGAATCGTATTCACAACATTTTTCCAAGGATCGCGCAAGCACTGGCCGCGCGGTTTTCGGTTTTCAAAATATACAGGGCTGACCTCATGGGATAGCGGGGTGGCCGAAGAGCAAATTAGGCTCAACATCCAGCTGATAAAAATGCGCCGTGTTCGTCAACGGATCAAAAATCGACACGTACCCAGGCGGCGAGGGATACGGCAGCGGCGAAATAAAATTGGTCAACAGCAGCCAAGCTGGCGACAGCAGGTTGGTCTTGTAATAGACAAAGTTGGTGCCGTTGGCGACGGTCACCCACTGCAACTGGACGACCGGCGGCGGCAGATTGGTCAGGGTAACGGTGAAATTCAACTGCGCCGGCACAAGGAACGGCATCGGGTCGGTGCTATTGGGAATGCCGTTACCGTTGGAATCAATGGATGAACTTTGGGCCAACGCGGCATTAACCGTGTTGGTCACACCCGGGGGATAAACCAGATTGGTCGAGCTATAGTAGCCGGCGTAAGTCGGAACCCAGCGGAGATGGGGTTTACCATTGGCGTCCGGGTTCTTGCCGTCCAATTTTTCGGCGATGGACAAGCCGTTGAGCATGGCCTGCGCGAAGTAGATCACGACGTTGGTGTTAATGTTGAGGGCCAGCAGATTGAAACTGCCATCCTGGTTGGTGGCCTGATCCAGCAGAACGAGGTTGTCCACATACATGGCGTTGCTGGCACCGGTGCCTTTGATGGCAAACGCCGTGTGCGGGGTGAGGCCCTGCGCGTCAAAAATCATCTGGCCGATAGCGGCGTTGTTGCTGAAACCGGCGTTGACCGCGCCGCGATCCTCGGCGGACCAAGTCAGGTTGATCAAGGAGTTGGTGACAGCAAAATTGGTGATGGAGGTGCCGAGCAGGTCGCCCACGGCCGGCTTGACGGGCAAAACCAGCCCGGTCCAATTGCCATAACCGGGATAGTTAAGCCCGATCAGCCACGAGCTGCCGTTACCGGGACCGTTATCAGACAGGCTGTTAGTCGCAACCACCGTCATCGATTTGCCGGCCTGAATCGAGGTACCGGCAATCAGCATATTGGAAGCCGTGAGGCTGACGGTGCCGGCGGCAAGAATGGTTCCATTGGTCATCGTCGCGGTGACGGACTGGAGGGTGAACGAACCAGGCCCGGCAGTGAAATAACCGTAGTTTTCAAAATCATTCGCCCAAATGGTAGTGCCCAAGTTTGAAATCAGTCCGTAGTTGACGAGATCAAGATAAGGAACCGGAACCAGGGAACTGTTCGTGACGGGCACGACCGAATTCACCCCGCCGGAAAGGGTCAGACCGGACCAAGCCACGTTCGTCGTGACGGCGGACCGGGTGGTGGTGATTGAATTTCCCGCCAAACCGGTAAAGTTCGTGGTGGCAGTGACCGTAAAGGCATGGCTGACGAGAGCGCCCGCGGTGACGAATGGGTTGGCCAGGGTGTTGGTGCTATAATTGGTGCCCGCACCGGCGGTGCGGTTGATGGCCGCGATCAAATTGCTCAGGGTGCCGTCAAACTGGGCGGCAATCCTGACCTGATTGGGCACCGTGTTCGTCAGCCGGGTGACGAAGGCATAAAGGTTGGTACCAATGGTGACGGAGTTGTTCACCAGCACATTGGTGCGGCCTGAAATCTCGGACAGCGCGCCGGCGGCGGCCACGGCGTTGGTGCCGGGGGTCACCGTAACCAAACCCACATTGCCGGCAAACTGGACCGCATTCAGACAATTAATGGCACCGTTGTTCGTGAGGCAGCGCAGGTACGGCATCGAAGCGGCCCAGTTGATCGCCGAGGAATTGAGGTTCAATTCACCGTCCGGCGAGGCGGCACCGTTGCCAATCCCATTCGTGGTCAGCAGCAAATTGGTGCAGTTGATGGAAAAAGTGCGGGTGATGTTCAACACGTCGCTGATGACGACATTATCCTTGCTGTACAGGACAAAATCCTCGACCGATGAAGCGGTGGCGGGGTTCAACTGGCTAGACACGAGCAGCACGCGAAAGTCGTAAAAAATGGTGTTGGTGCCCCCGGCACCGCCATTCGTCTGGGTATATAACCAGCGGGTGGTCCAGGCTTTCAGGCTGCCGCTCCAAATCGGGAGCGTGGAAGCGATGAGGTTGGTAACGGCCATCGTACCATTGGTGTGGCCAAGGTACATGTCCGAATAGGGCGCGCCGATGGGGGACCGATCGGTGTCAAACTCATTGGTGCTGTTGAGCAGCAGATAATTCATGCCGGACACCGACGCCAGCGAAAGGCTCAAGTTTTTGGCCGCGGACAATTCCACCCGGCCCGGCAGGGCGTTCAACGGAAGCGGCCCGTACACACTATTGGTGGAGACGTCGGACGGATTGAATTGCGCCGTGACATAGGAATAGACATTATTTGTGATAGGGTCGGAATCGAGCAAATTGAACACAAAGCCGTTGGTAGCCGGGAGACCCAAACTGAGCGGAGTATCCTGAGCATAGAGGTTGTAATTGGCCGGAATACCCGAGCCGGGATCACCGTAGCCGGAGGCAAGAAGGTTGGTGTCAACCGCGTCAAAATTGTCGTACAAATACAGATAGCGATTCGCCGGCAGACCAGTGGCCGGATCCGTAAAATTTCCCACCCATTCCACATAGGCATAATCGCCGGCAAAGAAGCTATTGCCGAAATATACGTTGGTAGCCACGTTCACGCTACGGTCCTGCAAAAAAACCATCCGCACCACGACGTTGGAGCCGCCGATATTGGTTTGGACGCTGAAATAAGGGGTGGAATTATAGAGAGAAAGCTGGTAAGGCGTCTTGTTCATCGGCCCATAGGCATAATTCTGACCCAAGTTACCGGACGGCGACCATTTATTGGTGCTGGCGTCCACCGCACCGGAAGCGGTGTAGTTGGCGCTTTTGCCAAAAAAAGACTGGCTCTGGATGGTCACCGTGCCGCGGTTGAGGGCAATATTATCCCCAATCAATTTAATCAGGCCATCGGTGCCGACGGCCATGGTGCCGGAATTGAAAATATTCGTGGCATAGACGTAGACGCCACCATAGCCGCCATAAAAAGTGGAGCCGACGGAGAATTGATTGATGAAAATGCCATTGGCCGAGGAGGTGCCACCGTTAATCACCCCGACGTTGTCAAAACCGCCCGCCTCGGTATGGCCGGAGACATTGGGAATTTGCGAGTCAAAACGGAAGCCGGTGGAGGAATCCATCTCGCCCTGGTTCGTAAAATTGAGGGTGTAATACCAACCCTGATACAGGCTACCCAGCCAAGTACTGCCATTGCCGAGATTCCAACTAAACATCGAGCCGGTGTCGTTGAAGAAATTGGTAGCGTAAATGGGAGGAGTGTAATTGACGAGCGGCTGGACATTGCCGACCGGAGTGCCACTGCCGACATTGAACGTGGCCAACTGGGCCACGGCCGAGCGCCCCAACAGGACCAGCAACAAGGCAACCGGCAGGGCTTTCAAACACCCATTGCGGACTTTCCTGCGGCGAACAAATGATTCCA
Organism: uncultured Verrucomicrobia subdivision 3 bacterium; assembly: GCA_903870815.1. Classification (GTDB taxonomy): domain Bacteria; phylum Verrucomicrobiota; class Verrucomicrobiia; order Limisphaerales; family UBA11358; genus UBA11358. Next base: position 72,412 of record CAIQEI010000025.1, on the reverse strand, counting down.
TAACTTAGTGGATCGTAATCGGGTAACCCAAGCTGATCACCCGGTTGGCCGAGTCGGTCAGTTGGAGGGTGAAATTATAACTGGCGGACAACGTGGGCGTGCCCGAAAGCGTCTGCGTGGCCGGGTCGAAAGCGAGTCCCGGCACGTTAAAGCCCGGCGCGGCCCAGGTGTAGGGCGGTGTCCCGCCGGTGGCGCTGAACGTAATGCTGTACGGCACATTGTTGGTGCCGTCGGGGACGGTTGCGGGGGTAACGGGAATGACCGCCTGATTCATCAAGTTTGCGATGCTGTAAGTGGACGGATAAAACACCGGATAATTGGTGGATCCGTCAAAGGATCCCCATCCCTGCATCTGGGTCAAATCAGACGAATTTAAAAAAACGTTTGTGCCGGAACCTTTTTGCGACTGATTGGCGGACAAATACAACAAGTTCTCATTTTTATTAAACACAATCACCTTGCCCGGAACCGGTTCGATGGCACCCGGCCCGGCCAGGTTCCCCTGAATGGCACTGGTGTCAAACACTGGCCCAGTGGTACTTTCGTCTGGTCCGTAAGGCAAGTTCGGCGGCGAAGGCACGGTCAGATCCGCCGACTGAAACAAAAAGTCCGGCGCCGTCACCACCCGTTGGTAGTACTCCATGACCGGCTGGCTGTTGAAGACCTTGACCATGCTGTAATAGTTAGTCAAAGGCTGGAAGAACTGGCCCAGCAGGGAATCGTAGTTAGCGCGAATAAAACCAACCCGGCCGATCCCCTCCCGCAGGGCCGGCCCATTGCTGGGAAACGTCAGAGTGAGCGGCTGCACCAGCAGCCAGTAATTGGTGGTATAGAACTGGGTGATTTGAGTCAAAGAATACTTGTTCGTGGCCGTCACCGTGTTCGTGCCCGTAGCCGCAACATTGGTGACGGTATATATGACCTGGTTGGTATAGAAAACGGAATTGATTTTATAGCCCACCAGGTTGGAAGAAATCAAATAGTAGTCCCCGGACGGCCGATTGGTAAAAACCACCGGCTGATAAGAGATGTTGGTATACAACGGACTGCCATAGGGCGCACCAATCCGGTTGGTGACGGCAATCGTCTCCAACTCAGCGTAAGTATTCGTATAATAGTGGTTGATGACCACATTACCGAAGGCGTTGAGGTAGTTGGTGAGGATGCCCGGCGTCAGGGTGGTGACGGTCACCAGCTGGGGCGGGGAGCCGTACGGCTCGCCAATGTAGTTGGTATAATAGGTAGTGGTATTGGTGATAAACCCGAGGGAATAATTCGTGGCCACCCCGTAAACCACCAAGCCAGGAAACAGTCCGGCCAGCGCGACGGGATCGTTGGTGAGGGAAGCGGTATACAAGCTACCCAGATCCGAAGTGATCAGCGGCACCTGCCCGCCGATATTGGTCACAATCAAGGTGCCGCCGCTGGCCGCCGTTGACTCCCAGTTGAGGTTGTTGGTGCTCAACAAATATTTAAAGCCCGCCCCATCATCCCGCGTCAGGCTTGTAAAATAAGCCCCTAATTGGGTTTCTTCATATTCAATCAGCAAACCATACTTGGTGATTGGCGGATAGGAGCCAAACTGGTCAGCCGGACTGCAAAACGTTCTGGCAGTGTAGGGCACATTGGCGTTGTTGCCGCAGTTTTCATCAATATAGAACAAATAGAGCGAGCCATTGATATATGATGAGTACGGATAATTCTGGGTGGGATTAACATCAAAATTCCGCTGCACCACCAGATACACCTCGTTGGCGGGGCAGGTGGGATTTTGCACATGTGGATCCGCAAGCCGGTCGTGCAAGGTCCAGACATAGCGGGTCGGATCCTCCAGCCCCAATTCCGAGACGACCTGGTGCAGGACAAAGGATTTGATGTCCATCAGCCCCAGCGATTGGGCGGTATAATTGATCTGCTGGTTTTCCAGCGACAATTCGGACAAGCTGGCGCTGTAGCGGTCAACGGTAGCCAGGTTGAGGTTGGTCACACCGCCCGGCAGCCCATTGCCCGGCAGGGTGATCCCGCTTGTGGGGGTGTACAAAAAGAGGGGGGTATTGGTCAGCCCGTACATGAAGCCATTCAGGATGCCAAAGGCCGCATCAACATTCGTGAGCCCGGTGTAACCATAATAGGTTAAAAAAGTCGCATCACAGGCATAATACATCACCGGCACCACCGGCCGGTATTCTTCATAGATGTCCTTCGGTGCCCCATAATCAAAGTTGTTTGGGCCATAGCCTAGGGCGGCGGTCTGCCAGGCATCACCGCCATTCCCAACCGGGCCGATTAGGGCAAATCCCCATGCGGACGGGAGCGTCAGAAAAAACGCGACCGCCAAGAAAATGTAATTAAAATATTTCCGCATACAAGTTCGCTTAACGCAACAGCACCACCCGGTAGTAACCCACCGCGCCGCCGCCGACATTGATTGAATCCATCGTGCCCGCCGCAAACCGCGGCGAACCGACATTACTCCAAAAGGCTAAATTGGTCGTCACCTGCACCTGATAGGTGGCGCCGGGCTGCGGGTTCCAGCCGAGGAACATTCCCTGGGCGGTTTTGGTGAGCGTCGTCTGCAACCAGGTGGTTGGATCCAGCGGATTGCCGCCGCCCAGGAAGATATTGGCCAGGGACGGGCCGCCGACGACCAAAGGAGCACCGGCCGGGGGCCAGTAAGTCGTGGTGTATTTGCCATTGTAATATCCCCCAAAGAACTCCGCCATCCATTCATAGGGAATGCCGCCCCAGTTCAACCCGCTCCAAGTCGTACCGCCGGCGGAGGGGGAAAGCGGGGAACGCTGGCCGTCCGTCAGAACATAATCCAGCTGGAAAGAATGCGGACTGTTCGTGGCCAGACCGTTGGCGGCGGTCATGGTCCACTGGTTGCCGGAGACGGACGCCGCGGGCGCATTGGAAGCATCCACATAGATTTCAAAACTGGCAACGGACAGGCCGGACAACGGCGGCCAGGAAACCACCAATTGCGGCTGATACACGCCGTTGCTGACCACGAACGGCGCCCAGACAAAGGGCGCAGACATGGGCGACAGGAGGGCCGAGGCATTGAGATAACGCTGCGCAAAGAGGTCGAAAGTGTTGGGATAGCCGGTAAAGCTGGTCCACGCCACCAGGAATTGGCCCGCACCGTCCGCCGCCACGGCGGTCTGCATCTGCTGACCAAGCGTGGTGGTGTTGACGCGGAATTCGCCGCCCACCAGCGAGCCATCGGCGTGCACGAACTGGCCATAAACGCCCTCGCGCGAGCCGTCCTGACCCAGGCTGGTCCAGACAACCAGATAATCCAACCCCAGCGCGCTGATACGGGGCGCATACTGGTCGCCGTAGAGCTGCGAATTGACATAAAACACGGCGCCGCCAAGGCCGGCGCCGGTGAAAGCACGCGCATGGACATCAAGATCGTTCTGGGTATTAGCCAAGTCCTGCGCGGTCCAGGCGACCAGAAAGGAGCCATCGGTCACGCCGGCCACGGAGGGATTCGCACAGGGGTTATAATCGGCATTGACCAAGAATTCGCTGGCCACGGCCACGCCGTTGGTCTTGAACAGCCGAGCGTAAATGTCCACGCTAGGGAGCAAGGCGGAGGAGGAGCCAACGTACGAGGAGTTGGTCACCACTGTCCGCCGCTCTTGCTCGGATACCCAAGCCACCACAAATCCGCCGCCCGCCAGAGCGGCGACCGACGGGGAGCGCTGGTTGAAGCTGGTAAACTGGTTGACGAGAAAGTTGGTTCCCACCCTCTGGCCAGCGGGCGATAAAATCTGCCCATAAACATCCTGCATGGAATTTGACCCGGCCTGGTTGTAACTAGCCCAGACCAGCACGACGTTGCCGTTGGTCAACACCGCGAGGGCGGGGTTAATCTGAAAATTGTTAGTGAAGGAGTTGATCAAAACGTCGTTCGTGGTCAGAAAGGTGTTGGTCGGCGTGAGGAAACGGGCAAAAATGTGCTGATGGCCAAGCGAGCCGCCCTGCCAGGCAAACACCGCGCCGCCATTCTTGAGGATGGCCACCTTTGGATTTTCCTGGCTGCCCGCACCGATCGCGTTCACGCGGAACGCGCTGTTCCGACCCGACAACGTCGCATCCAACTGCCGGGCGCTGATGCCCCAACTATCGCCATCGGTAATATTGTCCTGCCAGACCACAAAACCACCAGTAGAGGAAATGGCGACTGAGGGGAAAACCTGATCGCCGGGCAGCGAACCCACAACGGGGTATTCCGTGCCGTTGGCCGCATAATAATTGGTCTGGGCGAAAGCGCCAACGGCCGTGGCCAGCAGGCAGCCGGCGCACAACGCAAAAATCCCGCAACGGATTGACATGGGCATGACGATAGGTGAAGAAAATAAACCACCCCGGCGGGATTGTCTAAAAATTCCCGCAAGGTTTTTCCTAGCACCGACTATTTGGTTGATCGACCTATGCAAATTCATGTTCAAATCAATTCTGCCTGTTTTTCAACGCCGGCATCCAGCGCGGCCAGCAAGCCCTTGAATCCCCAACCGCCATACAGCCGACGCAATGCCCCGTGTTCGGCCGGGCGGAACGCCAACTGCTCCGGCACAAACCCGCACGGCACATCCGGCAGGCGCACCAGTTGCTGGTTGCGGATCACCGCGGCTGCCGAAGCACGCAACGCCGCCCGCAATTTTTCCGATTTCACCTCATCCAGCCGCGTCAACAACACGTCGACCGAGCCAAACTGACGCAACAGTTCGGCGGCCGTTTTCGGGCCGACCCCGGGGACACCGGGGATGTTATCCACAGCGTCGCCCATGAGCGCCAGCCAGTCGGCCACCGATTCCGGCGGCACGCCGGTTTTGGCCAGCACCTCGCCGCGGCCCCAAATCGCCCCGGACTTGTCGTTCGGATTCAACAACCCGATCCGCGCCGACACCAACTGCATAAAATCCTTGTCGGAACTGGCGATCACCACGTTCCAACCCGCCGCCGCCTGCCGCGCCAGCGTGGCGATATAATCATCCGCCTCGACGCCAGACTGGCGGTAGCTGGCCACACCGGCGGCCGCCAAAAAATCCGCGATGCCATCCAACTGCGGCCGCAAATCCGCCGGCATTTCCGGCCGCTGCGCCTTGTACTCCGGCAGCGCGGCCAGCCGTTCGGCACTCAAACCGCCGTCCCAGACCACAATACCGTGCGTGGGCGCCACGGCCGAACGCATTTTCTCCAGCATCTTAACGAAGCCATAAACGGCATTCGTCGGCTGACCGGCGGGCGAACGCAACTCCCGGATTGCGTGAAACGCCCGGTAGGCATAGGCGTGCCCGTCAACAATCAGGAGGCGACTCACTGGGTGACCACGGGCGGCGGCACTTTTTTGACGGTATCTGAAACCACGCCGGCCCCGGGCGGCTGGACCGGAACGGCGGCCTGGGCAAACGGCAAATCATCATCGGAATGGACCCGGTTGCCGGCCGGATCCACGATGGTGGCCGTGACAAAAATCATCAGATTCTTTTTTTGCGTCGTCTTGCTCGCGCTTTGGAACAGGTTGCCCACCAGGGGAAGGTCGGCGATGACCGGAACCTTGTTTTTGGTGGACTGCAACGACGAGGAGATGAGGCCGCCGAGAACGACAGTCTGATTATCCCAGACGTTGACGGTGGTGACCACCTGACGCACGGTAAAGTCCGGCAGAATGATCGGGAGCTGGACGACATTCAAGTTGCCCGTCACGTTCGGAATGGTCGGCGGGGTGTCATAACCGTTGAAAACGGTGACCGAGGGGATGAGCGCCATGTTGATGGTGTAGCCGTCCGCCAAGACATAAGGCACCACGTCCAAAATCGGCCCAGTCTCCACCGGCGAGGTATTGAAGCCGATGGCAGAAGCCCCCGGATTGTAGGTGTTATTTTGGGCTCGAACGGCTGGCCCGGCGACCAAGCCAAGGACCAGCGCGGCGGACAGCGCCAGTTTTTTGCGGGGGTTAGCTGAAAAATTTAGCATGTGAACCTTTCGGGATTAGGGTGTGCCGGTGGTAGTGGAGGTGACGGCGGGGGCCGCCTGATAATAAACGCCGGTGACGACGGAGATGATCTGCGTGGCCCGCATCTGGGTCTGGCGACCGCTGGTGGTGGTGACTTCCGGTTCGGCCAAGGATTCAAATCCCTGGCGCTCCTCCAACGCATGGATGACTACCTGGAAATTGGGATTGGTCAGGATGCCCGTGATGGTGGCGGTGGTGGCCCCGTTGCCGGAGGCCAGACCGCTGGAGAACAACTGCTGGCCGCCATCGGGCACCAGGTTGGCAGCGGTGGCGCCGGGAAACGCACCGAGCGGATTGGCCGAGGAGGCCGGCACGGTGAGCGACCCGGGATTGCCGGCCTGACTTACGACCTTGTTGCCGATGCCGAACTGGCCGACATACCAGTCGAAGCCGAGCGCGGCATTGTCATTCTGCTGCACCTCGATGAAGCGCGACTTGATGTGCACCTGCGGGGCGACTTCATTCATCATCTCAATGGCCCGCTCAATGGTATCCAAATCATCGGCCGTAGCTTTCACGAACAATTTGCCGAGCCGGTCATTGAAGAAAACAGATTTGCCCGGCGGGCTGTTGAGATTGACCCCGAGCGTGGTGAAAAACTGCTTGGCGGCCAAGCTGGGATCCGAGGCCGAGGTGAGGGTGGTGACATAGCGCAAACCGCCGCTGGAATTGACGGAGACGCCGGAGTTATTACCTCCGCCATACTGGCCGCCACCGCCGCCGTACTGGCCGCCACCGCCGCCGTACTGGCCGCCACCGCCGCCGTACTGACCGCCACCGCCGCCGTACTGACCGCCACCGCCGCCGTACTGACCGCCACCGCCGCCGTACTGGCCACCGCCATAATTGCCGTTGCCACCGGTATTGCGCAAACCGCCCTCACCGGAGAAAGCGTTGACGACACCCACGACGGTGCCGCTGTTGCCGCTGCTGCTATTGTTGTTGTTGTTATTTCCGCCATTGTTCCCGCCACTGTTCCCGCCATAACCGCCGCTGCTGCTGCTGCTGCTACTGACGTTGCCAAAGGTTGCGGTACTGACGCTTTCGAGGCCGGAATAAAACGTGTTCGGATCCACCTTGAAGACACGGGTGAAAAGCTGGGGGGTTTCCGATCCCTTGGCGGAAAACACAACGGCAAAGTCCTGCACCGAATATTTGACCGGATGATCCGCCACCAAAACGATGGCGTCGAGAACTTCGGCCAGGCGAACATCCGTCAACCTCGGGATTTTTATGATAAAGGAGCCAACGTCAACCGGCTCACCACTATTGCCACCGCCGGTGGAGGTATCCGCCCCCGCCGCGGGCAAGCCGGTGGAGGGGTCAATCCGGGCGGCACCGGCGGCGCCGGGGGCACCATAGGCACCATAGGCTCCGGGGAGGCTCACCGGAGTCACCGCCACAGGCGGGCCGGATTCGTCGGGGTTGGGATTGATCAGAAAATTTACGCCCTTGCGTTCGGGATCGCGGAGCTTGGATTGCTCGGATAAATTGCGCAGAACTTCGCTGAGGGGCAATCCGTCAAAAGTAACATTGTCCAGATGGATATGGTCAAGTTTGGTCACAATCGCCTGGCGGCCAGGGCCGGTGTAAACCAGCGAGTTTGTGGCGTAGGGATTGGGCACCGGCAACGTGACATTGGGTGAAGGCAAAATCCAGTGCTTTTCCACCTGGGTCATGCGCTTCTGGGTATCCACAGAATGCTGCACGTCCTCGCGGGCGAACTTGGCCTGCTGCACCAGATTCATGTAATAATAGGCAGCCGGATTATCGGGGTCGAGGGCGATGGCCTGGTTTAGTTTGGATTCGGCATCGTCAAGCTTGCCCATTTCGTAAAACAATTTTCCGTCCTGCACCATCGTGGCGGCATCCGTTTTTTGGGCGGCCACCTGCGGTCCCAACTCCGTGGCGGCCGCGCTGGGAATCTGGCCTTTCTGAGCGTCCAGCATCTGGTCATTTTGTTTTTTGAAAGCCAAGGCGGCGGGATTTTTCGGATCCACCTTCAGGACCTGCTGCGCTTGCGTGGCCGCATCACGGAAATCTCCGCGGCTCTGGTCCGCCTGCGCCAGGGCCAGCCGGGTGGTGGCCAAGCCATTGACGGCCTGGGCGGCTTCCGGATCAATACCCGAGCCGATTTGGGAAACGAGTTCGCACGATTCCTGGTAAAGCTTGGCGGCGGCGAGAGTGTCGCCCGCCTGGTTGGCGTGACTGGCCGCGGCCAGCTTCTGGCGGAGCACGATGGTATTGGCCTGGCGCAAAACGGCTTCGTTGACCGCGACGGCAGTGGAATTTTCCTGGGCGGACGCGGCGGAGGGCAAAGCAAGCAGGGCGGCGAGGCCGAGGCAAAGGAGGGCGGCTTTTGTCATGACAGTATGAGGTTCTTCAAAGTGGCGCGGTTAAATATTAGATTTTTAACATTCAGGGCGCAAATGGCAAAGAGGTTTTTTTTTGGTTGGACTGGTCGGCCAAGATCAATTCGTGCTGGTTGATCTCAACCACCAGGTAATCCGCGCCCCCAAAAGAAACCCGGTCGCCAACCCGGCGGCCCCGAAAAACCCGCTTCTCGGGATCGTACCGGAAGTCGGCCAGATAGCCATCCACGCGGCGGTAAGGCAGGCTGCGGGTCACCGTGGCCGGCTCGCCGGTATCCGTTAATTTCAGAATCAAGGCATCGGGATTTTCCGGAGGGCCCTGAATGGAAGACAGGGCAAAGGTGTCGTTCTTGTCGCCCACCGAGACATAGTGGGTGGTCCGGTGGCGCCGGGCCACATTGGTGGCCCCCTGATGTTCGACACTAACGACATACCGCGCACCCAGTTCGTTGGTCGTGACCGAGTCCAGAGACAAGATCAGATAGAGCGGTGCGATGTTGGTCACGACCACGATTTGCGGCCCCGTGCTGGTGGCTTTTTTAATGAGCCGCCCATCGGGAGTTTTCTGCCACTCGAAGGGATTGAACAACTTGTTGCCCGTTTCAAAATCCAACCGAAAGGGGGATTGCACCCGGGCCAACGCCGCTTCGGAAACGGTCAGATCAATATTCGTGAGCGGCTTGGCCGACGGATTGATGATAGTCTCCGCGAGATCTTCCATCGCCCGTTTATCGGCCGCAATATAAAACAGCATGAAGACCAGCACGCCAACCAAGCCCGCCAGCACGAGGCCCAGCAAGATCTTTTCGTAATGTTTTTTGAGAAATGACATTTTAACTCTTCGGCAACAGTTTCACGAATTCGACCTCCATCGAGACCCGGAGCAGCTGCTCTTTCAAAACCGTTTGCAAGCCGCCCCGACCCGACGCCGGCGGGGCCACCGGCGCCGACAGACCCGGGTAAAATCCGGGCATCATGGGCAGGCGCACCGGCTGCCCGAGGGCATCACCGGGGGCCGTTGAAGCCGGCGCGGCCGGCTGGACGTTGACGGTCTTGATCAGAAAAGTATTGGAAGAGGTCGCAAAGGCGGCGATGACGCGCGCCAATTCCGGGGTGAAACAGCGGAAGGTGACGACGTAGGGCGTGATGACCGCCAGATCGCCCCCCACCGCATGTTCTTCGAGGTAATCACCCGCCGGACCGGCCGAATCCTCGTCGGACACGCGCACGCGCTGGATACCATCCAAGGCATTGACCCGGGCCGAAAAAACCGTTTCCGCAATCGCCTTGACCTCGCCCAGCTGCACCGCCAGCGGCTCCAGGCTGGCCGGCGAAATGGTCAGCTTGTTATTTTCCGCGTCGAACGAGAAATAAAATTGCGGTGGCAGCGAAACGTTGGCGGCCCGGGCCTCCTGCTGCAACTGATAAATGGTGGACCCGAGCGCGGTCGCATAGCGTTTGCTCGTCAAGTTGCCGGCGGGAATCGGCGGCACAGGCGGGAGGAACACCTCAGCGGCGTTGATCCAGGCGCGAATCTGCCGTTCCTGTTCCTTGGCGATCCGGAGGTTGTCAATCTTCTCATTACCGGGGGCGGGCTTTTGGAGCTGAAGGCTTTTCAGCGTGCCATAAATAGCATTCAGCTTGTCCGCCGCCTCAGCGTTGCGGGTCCAGCCCTGATAGATATAATAGCCGCCCGCGCCGAGCAACCCGAGGGTCACCACGCCGCCGATCACAAAAAACAGATTTCGCTTGATCCAACCCATATCAAAAAGTCAGCGGTTTAATCGGCGTGACGCTCACCGTGAAGGTAAAGGTGCCGTTGGCGTCATCGGGCGAGATTTCACCCACGAGCTGGGTCGCTTTGGAATCCGGGTTCACCAACGGCGAGGAGGCAATCTGGTCCCGCACCGCGTAGGCAATGTCCGTGTTGTTGGCCGAGGGATCAATATTCTTAAGGCTCACCGCCCGGCAGACCAGGGTGACGGGATTCACCGCTGACTGGTCCACCGCATTGGCGGCGGGGACCGCGGCGCCCGGAATGGCAACGGGATTGTTGCCGGGCTGGTTCGCCGGGCCGCCTTTATTTGCGTTCATCATCAACGCTGCCATTTTGGCGGCCAGCCCCGCCCCGGACATTGCATCCGACGGATTGGCAACGGCGGGATCGGCGGCACCGGCCTGGTTCGGGGCGGAGGTTAAATGCTCAACCCAGATGCCGACATCCGAGCCGGATTTTTGAGCGGTCACTTTTTTCTTGAGGTCGTCCTCGGAACGGATGAGGGCGCGGCGCACCTCCGCCAGAAAATCAGCCCAATAAAAGCGCTGCTGCAGCCATTGCGTGAGCTGGCCGGCCTCGCCCTGCGCCCGTTGCAGCTGCTTGTAGGCCGAGTTGAACCGGCCCACTTTAACCTGGATCACTTCCACCTGGGGATTCAACTGATCGATTTCACGCTCCTTGTTCACGGCGAGTTTCGAGAACAAAAACCCGACACCAAAGGCGACGAGAACCAGGCTGAACACGGCGGCAACGAGATAGGGTTTTTTCTGGTTGAAGGACTGCCACCGCAGCGTGCTGTCCGGCATCAAATTCATTTCCACCGGACAGTTCGCCAAGTTGCGCAGGCCGAGACCCACGACTTCGCCCAGCGAATGCGCCACGCGAGAAAGCTCCTCCAGATTCACCGCCGGGTCGATCTGCACGTTGCGGAACGGATTAAAATATTCCACCGGGATATTCAGTTTTTCGGCGAAAAACTGCGCGGTATAAGGCATGATGGACGCGCCGCCGGAAAGGAACAAGCGGTGCGGCGCCGTGCCGCCCTGCTGACCGCGATAAAACTGCATGGTCTGGTTCACCTGGATATGGAGCTTGGTCATGAACTGGCGCGCGATCTTGGAAATGGCCGCCTGATGCGGATTATCCGGCTCCTCGTAAGCGCCGCCCAGACTGACAAAACCCTCAGCGATTTTTATCTTCTCGGCCTCGTCGAATTTCAACTTCGCCTCGCTGGCAAAATCCTGCGTGATGATGTTCGCGCCAAGATTGATGCTGCGGGAAAAGACTTTTCCCTGCTCGAAGAAGAGCAGATTGCTCGTCTTGGCCCCGATATCGAGCAGCATGGTGCAATCTTCGAGGTCGCCATAATTGTAGCGGAACGCGTTGCAGAGGGCGGCGGGCGAGGCGTCGCAAAGATGCAACTTCAACTTAGCCTCCTCCGCCACGCGGAAAAGCCGTTCAACAATATCGGACTTGATGGCAACGAGCAGCACCTCCAGCTCACCGCTCGCCGCGGAACCGAGGATCTGGTAATCCCACACCACTTCCGAGAGCGGAAACGGGACGTTCTGCTGCGCCTCGTATTGGATGATCTGGCCGACCTTGGCCGCATCGACCGGGGGCAACTTGACAAACTTGGAGAAAACGTGAAATCCGGGCGCGCAAACGTTGACGCTTTTGGTCTTGAGGTGATTTTCGGCAAGCACCGACTGCAAAGCCTGCAAGATCGAATTTTCGCGGGAGCTTTCCTGCGAACCTTCCAGCCCGAGCGCCTGGATGGCAAACAATTTCAGCCGCAAACCGCCGGACTCGTTGATTTCAAACTCGGCCAGCTTGAGGCTGCCCGCTCCAAAATCAACGGTCAAAAATGACTTGGTGTTCAGCATGAGTTACTACCCGCCACCCCAAAAAACCGGCTGCATAAATTTAGGTGTGGCAGCCCGTTCTGATTACGCCAATTCCGCCACCCGGTCAAACCAAAACAAAAAAATCTTTGCAACCGCCGCCAAAAAACATTGCATCCCGCGCGCCGCTTTGGCTTCATCCCGCCATGCCGCAACCGGTTGACATCGCCGCCCGCCGCCGGAAAACCGTTTTTTTCTCCGGCCGCGTGCAGGGTGTCGGCTTTCGCTACACGGCCAAAACCGTCGCGACGGGCTTTGAAATCACGGGCGTCATCCGCAACCTGCCCGACGGCCGGGTAGAACTGGTGGCCGAGGGCAGCCGGGCGGAACTCGACGCTTTTTGCGCCGCGTTGCATGGCGCAGGTCTTGCTGGATTTATTCGGGACGAACAAATACTCTGGGCCGACGCTAAAAATGAATTCAGGGGATTTGAGAGTGTTCGATAGGAAATGAAATACGCCATCATCGCCGACATCCACGGCAATCTGGAAGCCTTCCAGGTTGTGCTGGAGGACATCCGTGCCCAGAACGCCACCCACATCGTCTGCCTCGGCGACGTGGTCGGCTACAACGCCAACCCCAAGGAATGTCTGCAGATCGTTCGCGAGATGAACATCCCCTGCGTGAAAGGCAACCACGACGAATACTGCTCCTCCGATGACCCACTCGACGGCTTCAATCCCCATGCGGCGGAAGCCGTCCACTGGACCCGCGAACAGTTGAACGGCGAGGAAAAGACCTGGCTGAGCGACCTGAAATACTCGCGGATGGCCGCTAACTTCACCCTGGTCCACGCCACGCTCGACGCGCCGCAACGCTGGGGCTATGTCTTTGACAAGCTCGCCGCCGCCGCGAGTTTTCCCTACCAAAACACGCAGATGTGCTTTTTCGGCCACACGCACGTCCCCGTGGCGTTCATGCGCGACACGGTCGTCCGCGGCGGAACCTATTCCAAATTCAAGAGCGACCCGTCCAAAAAATATTTCATCAACGTCGGCGCGGTCGGCCAGCCCCGCGACAACAATCCCAAGGCCGCCTATGTCATCTACGACCTAGACGCGCAAACGGTGGAGCTGCGCCGGCTGGACTACGACATCGAGACCGCACAGCGCAAAATCCGCGAAGCCGGCCTGCCCGAACGGCTGGCCGAACGGCTGGCCTTCGGCCGTTGAAAATTCTCATTCTCAAACCCAGTTCGCTCGGCGACGTCATCCAGGCGCTGCCCGTTCTGCGTCTGCTGAAGCGGCATCATCCCGACGCGGATATTTTCTGGTGGATTGATTCCGCGCTCGCCCCGCTGATCGAAGGCGATCCCGACCTGGCGGGGGTTGTCCGCTTTGAACGCAAGCGCTGGGGCAAACCGCGACACTGGCCCGAAATGCTCCGCAGCATCCGCTGGCTGCGCGCACAAAGATTCGACCTCGTCATCGACCTCCAATGCCTGGCGCGCAGCGGCGCGTTCGCGTGGCTCGCGCGCGGGAAATTCCTCATCGGCCTCGACGAGGTCCGCGAGGGCGCGCGCGGGTTTTACGATCTCGCGGTGCCGCGCGCCAGTTTTCACACGCACGCGGTGGACTGGTATTTGTCCGTGCTGCCGCCGCTCGGCGTGCCGGTTCACAGAAATTTCGTCTGGCTGCCGGAGCGGCCGGAAATTGCCGCACAGGTGAAATCAAAATGGCCGGTCGTTGGAGTTCAAGCTTCAGCGGGTCCGCCGGGTGACACGCTCAAGCGTGAACGCCAACCTAGCTGGATGGCGCTGCAACCGGGCGCGCGCTGGAAAAACAAACGCTGGCCGGTGAAACATTTTGCCGAACTCATCCATTCGCTGACACAACGATATCCCGACCTGCGCTTCGCCATCCTCGGTGACCAAGGCGACCGGCCGCTGGGCGACATTTTATTTCAAGCCGCACCCAACCGCTGCGTGAATCTATGCGGGGCGACCTCGCTGCTCGAAATGGTCGAGTGGGTGCGCCGCTGCGATTTGCTGGTCACCAACGACACCGGCCCGATGCACGTGGCCGCCGCGCTCGGCAAGCCGCTGGTCGCGCTGTTCGGCCCGACGGAACCGCGCCGCACCGGCCCCTACGGCCAACTCGAGAATGTTCTGCGCCTCGACCTCTCCTGCTCGCCCTGCCTCTCGTCGAAATGCCATTTTGAAAAGCCGGAGGAATGTCTCCGCGCCCTGCCGCCCGGAAAGGTTTGGGAGCGCACTCAAAAACTGCTGCCGCCGCACACTTGACTTGCAGACCCGGCCGGAGGATTCTCGCCAGCATGAGATTAATCGCGGCCATGATTTTCCTGGCGCTGGCATTTTCAAAAAACAGCCGGGCCCAGGACAACGATTCACCCGTTACGCCGCCCACCCGCGACATGTCGGTCGGACTGTTCAATCAAAAAGATTTCACCGGCTGGAAATTTGTGATGAAGGACAACACCGATCCACTGAAGACCTGGAGCATCACCAATGGCATAATCCATTGCACCGGCAAAGCAACCGGCTACCTCCGCACCGCGCAGGTTTACAGCAATTATTTTCTCACCGTCGTCTGGCGCTTCGTCAAAACCACGCCCCAAGCCGACGACACCGGCATTTTCGTCCACATCCAGCCTCCCGATAAAATCTGGCCGCAATGCGTACAAGTTCAGGGGCGGCACGGCCACCAGGGCGATTTGATTTTGATGGGCGGCGCGACCGCCAAGGAAACCAGGGGCAAGAACGCCAGCACCACGGTCCCATTGCCAGACGATCCGGTGGAAGTCACCGTCGGCGAATGGAACAAAGCCGAAACCATCTGCATCCACAACAAGGTTGAATGTTTCATGAACAGCAAGTTCGTGAACGAAATCAGCGGCTGCACCCTCAACTCCGGCTATATCGGCATCCAGAGCGAAGGCGGGGAATTTGAAATCCGCTCGATTGATTACACGCCGTTGAAATATTAGGCCGCCAGTTTTTCCCGCACCCAAGCTTGCGCCGCTTCGGGGGTGAACAATTCATCCGACAGCTGCAGGTCGCGGATTTCCGCCAGCAAGGCGCCCAGCTCCCGGCCGGGCTTCACGCCCAGCGCAATCAAATCAGTTCCCGTCAGCAGCGGCGGACGGATATGCGGCTGATGTTTTAAGGCCTCCGCCTGCTCCACCAAAAAATTAAAAAGCTCCAGATTGCCATGCGCACCGAGGCAATCGAGCCGGTGCAGCTCCAGCTCCAGCGGAAACGTCGCGCGCAGCAGCAGGCGCCGCAGCGTCGCCTGGCGCATCTGCTTGACGTCCTTGAACTGCATGTGATGCAATACGCACGCTACGATTTCCTCCGTCGGCCGGTTCGGGAACTTCAAACGCTGCAAGATTTTCTCCGCCATTTCCGCGCCTACTTTTTCGTGGCCGTAGAAATGGATTTTGCCCGTCGCCGCATCGCACCCGGCCGTCACCGGCTTGGCGATGTCGTGCAACAACACCGCCCACGGGAGCGATTCGCCCGCATCCGCCGGAAGTTTTTCCAGCATCAGGCAAAGGTGATTGAACACGCTGCCTTCCGGATGATAATCCGGCGACTGTTCGCAGCCGGCCGTCGCCGCGAGTTCCGGCAGGATGGGGTCCAGCAACCCGCTGTCACGCAGCAGCACCAACCCGCGAGCGGCGTGCGGCGGGCGAAACAATTTCACCAGTTCATCCCGCACCCGTTCGGCGCTGATGAGTTTTATTTTCGGCGCGAGCGCCTGCACGGCGGCGAACGTCTCCGGCTCGATGACAAAATTCAACTGCGCCGCGAACCGGACCGCGCGCAGCAGCCGCAGATGATCCTCGCCAAAGCGTTCCGCCGGCACACCGATGGTGCGGATGATTTTCGCGCGCAGATCTTTTTCCCCGCCGACCCAGTCGTGGATTTTTTGCGTGAGCGGATCGTAGAAAAGTCCGTTCACGGTGAAATCCCGGCGCAACGCGTCGGCCTCGGCGTTGGCGAAGACAATCTGCTCCGGACGACGGCCGTCCCGGTAATCCGCCTCGGCACGGAACGTGGCGACCTGAAATTGCCGGTCGCCCTCGACGACGATGATGACGCCGAACTTCTTGCCAACGGGGATGGTCTTGCGGAAGAGCTGCTCAACCTGTTCGGGCAGGGCATCCGTGGCGAGGTCAAAATCCTGCGGCTCCCGGCCGAGCAAAAAATCACGCACGCAGCCGCCCACCCAGAACGCGGCAAAACCCGCGCCTCGCAGGCGGGCCACGATTTCTTTCGCGACGGTTCTGGGCGAATCGGCGGTCATTTACGATTAACGATTTACGATTTACGCGCGGATTTGCAAGTCAACTCGTCAATCGCAAAACGTCAATTTATTCTTCACCCCAAATCCGTTTCAGGTGCGCAACGCTGCGCTGGACGGAGTCGAGCGGGACCTTGGGGCTTAATTCAAACACCTTGATGTGCTCCGGTTTCACGGACGGCTGGAGCGCGGCAAAATCAACATCACCGCCGCCGGGCGGGAAATGGTCGCGCGCGGGAAATTTCACATCGTGAATGTGGAAGCCGGCCAGCCGGTCGGCGCGTTCGGCCAGAAACTTCGCGTGGTCGATGAAACCGAGATCGGCCTTGATTTGCGCGTGGCCCACGTCGTGCCAGTAACCGACCGTGGGCGCAGGAAATTCCTCCAGCAGCGTTTTAAAATCAGATTCGACGGGGAGCTCCTCGACGGCTTCGCGGATTTCGATGCCGAATTTGAGGCCGCGGGCTTTGGCCTCGCCGTAGAGTTCGCGCAAGGTGTCGCGGGAGCGGTCGTAGAATTTTTTCTTCTTCGCCTCGCGGGCGGCGCTGGCCTCGGCGACGAGCTTGAGGAATTTCGGCGAACCCTTTTCGCCGCGGCCGAGGAGTTCCGTGAGTTTGCCGGTGTAATCCTTCAGGTCCATACTGCCGAAATGCAGCACGACGAGCGGCGCGCCGACGCGCCGGGCAAAATCGAGGGTATTGAGGGTATGCTTGACGGCAAGCTGGCGGTCGCGGTCGCGGTCGGAGGAAAATTCATAGAGGTTCGGCGACGGCTTATCGATGCCAACCGGCAGCGGACAGAAATTGTGGACGGTGGAAATCCTGATCTCGCCGGCATTCACAGCCTCGAAGATGCCAGGTAGCAGGCTGAGACGGATGCCATGGCTCAACTCGGCGTAGTCAAAGCCGAGTTCGCGGATTTCGCGCAGCATCGCGCGGCCATCGGTGTGGCGGGCGGAATTCCAACAGGTGGAAAAGGAATACATTTTGGGCTTTGGGGTCCAGACTCCCGGCTCCGGGACGACCCCAGAACAAAAACCGGGCGTATCCTAGCGGATACGCCCGGCTGGGGAAATGCAAAACGCGGACTAATCGTCAGCGTGGCGCGCGGCGAGCATGGCGGAGAAACGGGCGACTTTTTCCTTGCGGCGGCGGACGGCACTGGGCTTTTCAAATTGCCGGCGCATGCGCACGGATTTGAGGGTGCCTTCGCGGTCGACTTTTTTCTTCAGCCGACGCAAAGCACGTTCCACAGGTTCGCCTTTTTTCAGTTTGATCTCTGTCATTGCACTCACTTCCTTTCGGGGGCGGGGACAATTTGCCACGGGCAAATTCCCGCATAAATTTAGGAAGGGTGAAAATAGATTTTTGGCGCGCGAAGTCAAGGTAAACTTCATGCGTCACCGGCATTTAACCAGCTCCCAAACCCCACCCGAATCTTGATCCGCAGTTAAAGCCGATGACGAACCCGAGCCAGATCAGGATTAAGAGACAAACGTGAAACAAGGTTTGATTCTTCATTCTTCATTCTTCATTCTCTCCGGGCATGGGCCTTACCGAACATCGCCAGGCGATTGACAAGCTGGATGCGCAGATCGTCCGGCTGCTCAACGAGCGCACGCGCCAGGTCCTCGCAATCGGCGAAATCAAGCTGGCGGCCGGCGAAGAGATCTATGCACCACACCGCGAGCGCGCCGTGTTCGAGCGCGTCTGCAAGGCGAATGCCGGGCCGATCACCAACGAGCAACTCCGCACCATTTACCGTGAAATCATGTCCAGCGCGCTCGCGCTGGAGAAGACCATGACCATAGCGTATTTCGGACCAGAGGCGACGTTCACCCACCAGGCAGCCATCCAGAAGTTTGGCGCGAGCCTGAACTATGCCGCGCAGAAAACCATCGGCGACGTGTTCACGGAGGTCGCCAAAAAGACGGCGGATTACGGCGTGGTGCCGGTGGAAAATTCCACGGAAGGCGTCGTCACGCACACGCTCGACATGTTTGTGGACAGCGATCTGAAAATTGTTTCCCAAGTGCTGCTGCACATCCAGCAGTGCCTGATGAGCAACGTGAAATTATCCCAGATCAAAAAACTCTACGTCCACCCGCAGTCGCTGGCGCAATGCCGAGGCTGGCTGGCGAAAAACCTGCCGCGCGTGGAGATCGTCGAAACGTCGTCCAACGCGCGTTCCGCCGAACTGGCGGCGAAGGGTAAATTCGCCGGCGCGCTCGGCGGGGTGCTGGCGGCCGAAAAATACGGTTTAAAAGTACTGGCACAGGACATCCAGGACAATTCCGTGAACGTCACCCGCTTCATCGTCCTGGGCCGGCAGTGCAGCCCGCCGACCGGCGACGACCGCACGAGCCTGATGCTGAGCGTGGCGGACAAGGCGGGCGCGCTGCACGAGGCGATCGCCGCGTTCCGCAAGTTCAAGATCAACATGACGAAGATTGAGTCCCGCCCCAGCAAGCGCAAGGCGTGGGAATATTTCTTTTTCATCGACTGCGCCGGACATTGCCGGGATGCAAAAGTGGCCAAAGCCATACAGCAGCTCGGCAAGCACTGCAATTTTGTCAAAATTCTCGGCTCGTATCCGAACGTGGAGTAATTCCGTTTCCGGGTTTAATCGCGCAGGAGAAATTTCAGCGCCCGCTTGAGGGCGGCCACGGAAACCCGTGCCGGCGGATAACGAAACGGCAGATCCAGCCACGTTGCCCGCCGCAGAATGGAACGCGGGTGGGAAAAGGCGTCGAAACCCGCGCGGCCGTGAGCGGTGCCGAAACCGCTTTCGCCGAGACCGCCGAACGGCAGGTTGGTACCCGTCATCTGGGAAATCACATCATTCACACACACCCCGCCGGAGCGCACCTGGGCGATCAGCTTCCGCTCCAGTTCGCGGTCGCGGGTGAACAGATAAAGCGCCAGCGGCACGGGCGCGGCTTGCAGCCGGGCGACGACTTCGGAGATTTCGGCAAATTCAAAAACCGGCAGCACGGGCCCGAAGATTTCCTCCTGCAGCACCGCCGAATCGGGCGCAACTTCCGTCAAAATGGTCGGGGCCAGATACAATTCCTTCCGATGATGTTCGCCCCCATGGAAAACTTTTCCGCCGCCGAGATAATTTATCAGCCGGTCGAAGTGCCGTTCATTCACGATGCGACCGTAATCCGGCGAACGGCGTGGATCCGGGCCAAAAAATTCAAGGAGGCTGTTTTTCAGGGCCCGGAGAAACGACTCGCGGAGGCTCCGGTGAACGTAGACATGGTCCGGCGCAACGCAGGTCTGCCCCGCCGCGAGAAATTTTCCCCAAGCGATACGGCGAGCGGCGAGTTCCACCTGGGCGCCGGCACTAACGATGGCGGGGCATTTCCCGCCCAACTCCAACGTCACCGGCGTCAGATGGCGGGCGGCTGCCGCCATCACCAACCGGCCCACGGCAGCGCTGCCGGTGAAAAAGATTTTATCGAATTTTTCCTGCAACAACGCCCGGGCCACCTCCGCTCCGCCGTTGATGATCGTTATGTATTCCGCCGGAAACGTGTCGGCGACCATGGCGGTCAGCACTTCCGCCGTGCGCGAGGCGAACTCAGAAGGCTTCAGGATGATCGTGTTACCAGCAGCGATGGCGCTGACCAGCGGGGCCAGCAACAGTTGCAAGGGATAGTTCCAGGGGCCAAGGATAAGCGCCACGCCAAACGGTTCCGGCTGCACCCAGGCTTGGGCCGGAGCGACCAGCCACGGCGTCCGGCGGCGGGACGGCGCAGACCAGCGCGACAGCTGACGCAGGGCCTGGCGGATCTCCGCGCGCACCGGGCCGAACTCGGAGGAAAGAGCCTGGAAAGGTGATTTGCCCAGATCGGACTGCAAGGCGGTGAGCAGACGGGCTTCATGCTGCTCGAGGGCGGCGGCCAATTGTTCCAGTTGCCGGCGCCGGAACGCGAGCGGCCGCGTGACCCCCGTCGCGAAATAATCACGGGCGCGGCGGACGCTGGCAGCGGTTGACATAAACAATTTGGTGAAAGTTGTCGCGCAGCGTATAAATTGCAAGCGATGTTTCGCCTTTTCATGTTATGCCTGTCGTTGATTTCGCCCGGGCTGCGCGCGGATACGGCCGCCAGCCCGACACCGGCACGGGCAGGCATCATTGAATTTAACGCTGCATTTCAAGCCTGGGACGGGGCGCGTTTTGCCCACGCGGGCGAATTATTCCGACAAGCGACCGTACAAGCACCGGATAACGCGACGAATTTTTACTGGCTCGGCGTGGCGGAGTTTCACCACATGCTGCAATTGCGCAGCACACCGGGAAATGACGCCGCCGCCGAGAACGCGCAAGCCAGCGCCATAGCGTCGCTCACCACCGCCGTGAAGCTGGATGCTCACAACGCCGAAGGCCACGCGCTGCTGGCCACGATTTATGGCATCCGCATCGGCGACCGATGGATCCGGGCCCTGGGGCTGGGGCCGCGCGCGATGAGCCACTCCAAGCTGGCCATGACGGAAGCGCCCACCAATCCGCGCGTGCGTTATCTGCTCGCCACCGGCGAATTTTACATGGCCACCGGGAGAGCGGACTTGAAGGAAGCCTTGAAAAATCTGCTGCTTGCGGACACCTATTTTGCCAGCGAAGCGACCCGTGCTCCCGGCCCGCTGGAACCGCGCTGGGGACGCAGCAGTTGCCATACGTTCATAGGCCTGACGTATGAAAAACTCGGCGACCGGACACACGCAGCAGAATATTTTCACAAGTCACTGGCCGTACATCCCGCCGATAATCTGGCGCGAGCCGGCTTGAACCGCGTGATGACAGCCAATCCTGCCGCCGAACAGCCATGAGCGAGAAAAAAATCATCGTTATCGGCGCCGGGCTGGGGGGATTGTCCGCAGCCATTTCGCTGAAGCAGGCAGGCTACGCGGTCGAAATTTTTGAGAAAAACGAGCAGATCGGCGGCAAGCTGAACGTCCTCAAGGAGTGCGGCTACACGTTTGACCTCGGCCCGTCCATCCTCACCCTACCCCACATTTTTGAACGGCTGTTCACGCGCAGCGGCAAGCGGATGAGCGACTATTTCACGCTGCGCGCCCTGCGCCCGCACTGGCGGAATTTTTTCGCGGACGGCATCACGCTGGACTTGTATCCCGAGCCGGAAAAGATGGCCGCCGAGGCGCGCAAAGTCGGCGAGCCGCCAGAAAACATCGAGCGATTCCTGAAATATTCCGCCGATCTCTACGACCTGACCAACGAGGGCTATTTCGAGGCCGGACTGGACAACTGGCGCGATTTCGCCCGGCATTACGGACCCTGGAAGTTTTTCAAATTCGACTTGTTCCGATCGATGCATCAGGGCGTCAACGCCCATCTGCAAACACAATACTTCCGGGACATCTTCGATTTCTTCATCAAATACGTCGGCTCCTCGGCTTACCGCGCACCGGCGTTCATGAATTCACTGCCAACCATCCAGTTTCGCTATGACCTTTGGTATGTGGACGGCGGACTTTACAACATTGCCCGCGGCCTGGACCGGCTGCTGGCGGAAATCGGCGTCCCGGTGCATCTCAATGCGGAAGTCAGCGAAGTGCGCCGGGAAGAGGGCCGGGTCACCGGCCTGGTCGCCAACGGCCGGTTCCACGCAGCGGACATCATCGTATCGAACATGGAGGTCATTCCGGCCTATGAAAAATTGTTGAGCGCGGACAAAAAATTCATCGCCTCACTGGAAAAAAAACTGGAGCCGGCCTGCTCCGGTCTCGTGCTGGATCTCGGTCTCGACTGCCAGTATCAGCAACTGGCGCACCACAATTTCTTTTTCTCCGGCCACCAGCGCGAACATTTTAAAACCGTCTTCGAGAAACACGAACTACCCGCCGACCCGACGATCTATCTGGTGGCCGCGTCCAAGACCGATGGCACCGTTGCGCCTCCGGGCTGCGACTGCCTGAAAATTCTGCCGCACATTCCCTACATCAATGACGACCATCCGCTGACGCGCGAAGATTACCTGCGTTTCAAGGACCGCATCATTGACAAGCTCGAACGCATGGGCCTGAAGAATCTGCGGCAACACATCGTATTTGAGCATGTGCTGACGCCGCCAGACATCCGCGAAAAGTATAATTCCAACAAAGGGTCCATCTACGGCGTCGTGAGCGACCGATGGAAAAACCTGGCGTTCAAAGCGCCGAAGCAAAGCACGCTGTATCAAAATCTGTTCTTCGTCGGCGGCTCGGTGAATCCCGGCGGCGGCATGCCGATGGTCGTCCTCTGCGGCCAGAACGTCGCCAAAAAAATCGTCGCCTGGGACAAACCATGACGCTGCCGATCATCCTGGCGTCACTTTGGCTGGCGGGCTGGATGGTGCTGGGCAGGATCAAGGCCTGTCCCCCGGCAGCCGATGTCACTGCCGTCCGAAAACAAGAGCTCTCGGTCATCATTCCGGCGCGGAACGAGGAATATAATTTGCCCCGGCTGTTGGATTCCTTGCGCGGCCAGCCGGTTCCGCCGGACGAGATCATCGTGGTGAATGACGCCTCCACCGACCGCACCGCAGCCGTGGCCCGCGAACTGGGAGCCATCGTGCTGGAAGCACCGTCGTTGCCGGACGGTTGGCGCGGAAAAACCTGGGCCTGTTATCAGGGCGCGTTGCAGGCCAAAGGCGAATGGTTGCTGTTTTTGGACGCGGATACCTGGTTTGAACCGGCGGGATTGCCGGCAGTGCTGGCGGAATTTGCCCAGCGGGGCGGAGCGTTATCGGTCGCACCGTGGCACCGGGTAGAAAAGCTGCACGAACAGTTCTCCGTTTTTTTCAATCTCATCATGCTGGGCGGCACGGGCGGGTTCACGCTGCTGGGCGATCGTCTGTCACCGCGCGGTTTGCTGGGGCAATTTTTGCTGATCGAAGCCGCCGCCTACCGGCGCATTGGCGGACACGAAGCGGTCAAAGGCCAAATTCTGGAAAACTTCCGGCTCGCGGAAAAACTGCGGCCGGCCGGTGTGCCGCTGCGCTGCCGGGGCGGGCGCGGTGTTTTTTCATTCCGGATGTATCCGCTCGGCTGGCGCGAAATGATGGACGGCTGGGTTAAAGGCTTCGCAACCGGCGCGGGCAAAACGCCGGTGCCGCTGTTGCTGCTCGTAATTGCCTGGCTGAGCGGGTTGCTCATGGCGGCCGGCGGATTATTTTCCGCGCACATCGCCCCGTTGGGTTGCGTAGTCTATGGTCTTTACGCTGCGCAGGTCGCGTGGCTGATGCGGAGGGTCGGGACGTTTCGCTGGACCACGGCGGTGCTATTTCCGGTTCCGTTGATTTTTTATTTTGCCGTCTTCACGCGTTCGGTCTGGCGGGCCACCCGCAAAAAATCCGTCACTTGGAAAGGCAGGCAAATTCATGTTGATTGAACTGCCCTTCGCCGGGATCGTGGTCCTAAATATCGCTGCATGGATGGTCATTCAAATGGGGCTGGCGTGGTCGCTGACGCGGCTTCCGGCACGGCGATTCAACCCGCGCGGACGGCTGGCCCGGCTCGGGCGGGGGGAGCGATCGGGCCGGTATTACGAACGATGGCTCGCGATCAAGTGCTGGAAAGATTGGCTACCGGATGGCGCGAGCTGGTTCGGCGATGGATTCGCCAAGGCCGGACTGCGAGAGCGGACGCCGGAATTTCTGGAATCCTTTTTGCGTGAGACATGGCGTGGTGAAGTGGTTCACTGGCTGGCGCTGCTGGCAGTGCCGGTGTTCGCCATTTGGAATCCGCCCTGGGCAGTGAGCGTCAATGCCCTTTACGCGCTCGCCGCCAATGTGCCGTGCATCCTCGTCCAACGCTACAATCGTGGACGCTTTCTGCGCGTGCTGGAGCGAAGGTAGCGACAATGCCTCGCCGCTAACACCTTTTTGCGACGGGGCGTCGCAGCTATGGTTACACCTGCGTGTTCTTGGAGACAAAGTTGACGCCATACGCCCGACTGATGAGATTCGCCGCAATGCGGCCGGATTCGTAAATCGTCGGCAGACCGCTGCCGGGATGCGTACCGCCGCCGACCAGATAGCAATGGCCGAGCTCCTCAAACTTGTTACGCGGGCGGAAATACATCATCTGCGAGAGCTTGTGCGCAAGATTGAAGGTAGCCCCAAAATGAATGTTCTGACTCTGCCAATCGTCTGGCGAGAGGACAATTTCCTCGCGGATATGCGAGCGCAAACCCTTCATACCGCCAGCAGTTTCCATTGCGTCGAGCAGGCGTTCGCGGAAGCCTCCTTTCGCCTTGGACCAGTCAATGGCCGCCGTCTTGTTCGGCACCGGCACCAGCACATAAAGCGCCGAATGGCCAGGCGGCGCCAGGCCGGGATCCGTCACGCTGGCGTTGCGGACGTAGAAGGATAATTCATCGGACAACACTTTGCGCTGGAAAACGTCCTCAATGTTCTTACGATAATCCTTGGAGAAGAAAATCGTGTGGTGCGGCAGGTCATAAACCTTGTCCAGTCCGAGATACAGCATGAAGGTAGAACAGGAAAATTCGCGCTCGTCCACTTTCGCCGGGCGGTATTTCTTCAGCACCCCGGGCGGCACAAGATGATTCATCGCGTAGCCGAAATCGGCATTCAGCACGGTTTCATCGCCCATTATTTTCTCGCCGGATTCCAACTCCACACCGCGCACATCCCGACCGGTGAGGAGGAGCTGTTTCACCGGCGAATTCAGGCGGATGTCCACACCATATTCGCCACAAACCGTTGCCATCGCCTCAGAAATTTCGCTCAAGCCGCCCTGCGTATGATAGACACCGTAGGCGTGCTCGACGAACGGCAGAATCGCAAACAGACCGGGACAGTCCCACGCTGACATGCCAAGATATTTCGCCTGAAACGTGAAACAGAGCTTGAGCCGTTCCGGCTTAAAATAACCGCCCAGCACGTCCATCACGGACTTGCCGAGCGACAAATGCGGGAGGGCCTTCAACAGGTCGGTGGATAGATAGCGGGTCAGCGAGCCATAATCCTTTTGCAGACACGGATACATTTTGCGGAAACGTTCCTGCTCGGTCTCGAGAAAATGCCAGTAGCCCGCGGCATTGCCGGGAAATTTCTCGTCCAGCTGCTTGAGCATCGCCGCGTGGTCGGTCGTCGGCTCGAAGACCATGTCGTCAAACTGCAAGCGGTACATCGGCTCCAGCTTGACGAATTTCAGGTAATCCCCGCTGTGGCGGCCGGCTTCCTCGAACACTTCGTCGAGGATGAACTTCATCATCAGAAACGTCGGGCCGGTGTCAAACTTGTAGCCGTTGCGGAGGATGGCCGCGTTGCGGCCGCCCACGCGGCCATTCTTTTCGAGCAGCGTCACCTTGAACCCGCGAGCCGCCAGCAGCATGGCCGAGGTCAAACCACCAGGCCCCGCCCCGACCACAATGATGTGCTTTTGCAATGCTTGGGATTTCTTCATTCTGACTTTAACCAGCTCCAACCATTAACACAACCGGCGCACGGCGGCAAATTAGCATTTCGCTTCGCGGTTGAATTCCGGCGGCAATGCAGGCAAGCTCCCGCGCGTGAGCCATCTCGCCAAAGCCCGTGAAGTATTCGATATCGAACTCGCCGCGCTTAAATCGGTCCGCGCGCAGCTTGACCAGTCCTTTGACCACGCCGTTGAGACCGTCATCGGCGCGCTCAAGTCGCGCGGGAAGATAATCATCGTCGGGATCGGCAAATCCGGCAATGTCGGCGCAAAAATCGCCGCGACGCTCACCAGCACCGGGTCCACCGCCGTCGTACTCAACAGCGTGGACGCGCTGCACGGTGACGTGGGCATCGTTAACGACGGCGATGTGATTCTCGCCTTGAGCTATTCGGGTGAATCGGAGGAACTGCTGAATCTGCTCCCGGCCCTGAAACGGTTTTCCGTCAAAATCATTTCGCTGACCGGCAATTTGAAATCCTCGCTCGCACGGCACAGCGACCTGACCCTCAATGTAAAAGTGCCAAAGGAAGCGTGTCCCTTCAACCTCGCACCCACCAGCAGCACCACCGCCACGCTGGTGATGGGCGACGCGCTGGCGATGGCGGTTTTGCAGGCGCGCGGCTTCAAACAAAAGGACTTTGCCAAGTATCATCCGAGCGGCGCGATCGGACGCGCGATGCTTTTGAAGGTCGGTGAAATCATGCGCAGCGGCGAACGCAACGCTGTCGCCAACGAGAATCTTTCGGTGAAGGAAGCGCTGCTGGTGATGACGCACGCCAAATCCGGCAGCCTTGCAGTCGTGGACGCGCGCGGCAAGCTCGCTGGCATTTTCACCGACGGCGATTTTCGCCGGCACATGGGCAAGGACGATAATTTGCTGTCGCAACCGCTCAAAAAGATCATGACGCGGAATCCGATTTGCGTTCGCGACACCGCCCTCGCCGCCGAGGCGCTCAAAATCTTCAACGAGCGAAACATCGACGACCTCATAGTGGTAAACGCGAAGAACGAGCCGGTTGGCCTGGTGGACTCACAGGATTTGCCGAAGCTGAAAATCATGTAGGAGCGGACGTAAGTCCGCTCGTTGTTCAAGCCGGCCCACGCCGGCAGCTACGTCGTAAACTTCAGATAAATCACCTTCAAATATTCCGCCTCCTTGAAACCAGCCGGATGATCCGGAGGATGCCGCATGGTTTTCAATTCGGCAAATTTCCGGCCAGACTTGGTGGCCGCCCGGCGGACGGCGTCAAAAAACTCCGCGACCGAAACCTGCGCGGAACACGAACCCGCCACCAGGATTCCGTCGCGCGCAAGTTTTTGGATCCCGAGCGCATTCAGTCGCTCGTAGGCGCGGACAGCCCCTTCCCGTTCCGACGCACGCTTGGCCAGCGATGGCGGGTCGAGCACGATCAAGTCGAACTTTGCCGGAGTTTTTTCAATCCACTCAAAAACATCCGCCTGCACCGTTTCATGACGACACGCGGCCACGCCAGGAAAGTTCCGGTTCAGCACAAAATTGCGGCGGGCGGATTCCAGTGCGTGCGCGCTGATGTCGAGGTCGGTCACGCTCGCGGCGCCGCCGCGCGCGGCATAGACTGAGAAGCCGCCGGAAAAGCTGAAGGCATTCAGCACGCGCCGACCGCGCGAAAGGGTTTCCACCTCGCGGCGGTTTTCGCGCTGATCGAGGAAAAAGCCGGTTTTCTGTCCGCGCAGAACATCGGCCTCAAAGCGAACCCCATTTTCCGAAAAAATCAGCGGGCCAGCGGGCACCGAACCGAAAACGACCTGCCCATCGCGGCGCTGGAATTGTTTTTCGACGAGCGGCTGGATGTTGCGGCTCAGACGGAGAACAATACGTTCGCAAGGTATTTTTTCCTTCAACAGCAGGAGGATTTCATCCAGGCGCGGCAACCACGCGGCGGTGTAAAGCTTCAGCACCAGCGTCGTGTCATAGCGATCCAACACCAAGCCAGGCCAGCCGTCGCTTTCCCCGTGAATCAGCCGGCAGCCGGTGGTCGTCGCATCAAGAAGCCCTGCCCGCCGTTGGAGCGCCCGCTCCAACCGCGCCAACCACCAGACGGCATCAAGGGCCTGCGGTTTACCCGCGTGCAAAATGCGGACGCGGATCGGCGAATCCGGATCGTACAAGCCGACGGCGAGGAATTTGTTTTGGCGGTCGAAAACGACGGCAAGCTCGCCCAATTGCCCGAGGCGATTCGTTTCGCGGATGCTGTCGGCAAATAGCCACGGATGGCCAGAACGCAAAATGGTTTCAGCGGTGGCCGTGATGCGCAGGCGCAGGCGGTTTGCCGCAGTCTGAGTTGCGGCCGATGGATTCATTCCAAACCACTGGCCAGGCGGGCGCGCTTTAAAACGGTTTGGGCCAGCGTGCGCGCCTTGGATGCGCCATCGGCAAGGACGCGGTTGACGTAATCCAGATTGGCCGCGAGTTCGGCGCGCTTCGCTCGCGCGTCAGCAAAAAAATTCCAATAGTGCTCGAACAATCCTTTTTTCAAGTCGCCATAGCCGAAGCCGCCGGCCCGGAGGCGATTTTCAAATTCCCTGGCAGTCTCAGTCGGCGCGACGAGCTTGAGCAACTGGATGGCGAGATTCTGGTCGACGTCGGGCTTGGGTTCCTCCGGCGTGCGCGAATCCATCTTGATGCCCATGACTTTTTTGCGGAGCGGCTTTTCCTCGCCAAATATTTCCAGCGTGTTGCCGTAGCTCTTGCTCATCTTCTCGCCGTCGAGGCCGGGCACTTTCGCCGTCTCGCCGCGGATCTGGGGTTCGGGAATGACAAACGTCTCGCCGTATTGCTCGTTGAACTTGATAGCAATATCACGAGTCACCTCGACGTGCTGTTTTTGATCCTGTCCGACCGGAACGATATTCGAGTCATAAATCAAAATGTCCGCCGCCATGAGCACCGGATAGGCGAACAGACCGTGATTGACCGGCAATCCCTTCGCCGACTTGTCTTTGAATGAATGGCATTTCTCCAGCAGGCTCATCGGCGTGAGGGTGGAAAGAATCCACGCCAGCTCGGTCACTTCCGGCACGTCGGACTGGCGGAAGAAGACGGACTTTTGAGGGTCGAGGCCGCACGCGAGAAAATCCAAGGCCACGTCCAGGGAGTTTTTCCGTCGCTGCTCCGCATCGAACAACGAAGTCATCGAATGATAGTCGGCGATGAAATAAAACGCCTCGCCTTTATCCTGCAGCGCGATGGCGGGCTGCATCATCCCGAAGTAATTTCCGAGGTGCAGCGTGCCGCTGGGCTGGATACCTGACAAAATTCGCATGGATGAAAGATAAAAAAACAGACACGAATTGCACGAATTTTCACGAATTGGTTTTGCTTAGTGCCGATTCGTGGAATTAGTGTCTCGTCAGATTTCCCGTCTTTACTTCCCACCGCTGAAAATCCCCACCCAGTTCGCTTGGCCAGTTCTCCCCGGTGCAGGTCATGAAGACCTGGCCGCTGGATTTGCGCGCCGATTCCAGCAACGGCAGGAATCCGCTGCGCCGCTTCACATCCAGTTCGCCCATCACATCGTCGATGAGCAAGACCGGCGGCGAACCGTGGATGCCGGCGAGAAACTCCGCCTGCGCCATCTTCAGCGCAATCACCAAGGTGCGTTTCTGGCCTTCACTGCCGAACTGCGCGGCTGATTTCCCATTCTGCAACAATTGCAAATCGTCGCGGTGCGGGCCAACCAGCGTGGCGCGAAAGGTTCGTTCCCGCGCCCGCGACTGCGCGAGTTCCACGGCAAAATCATTTTTCACGCTCGACTGGTATTCGATACGCAGTTCCTCCGCATCATTGGAAATGCGGCGATAAGCCAGCCGCGCGAGCGGGGAAAATTTCGGCGCCAGCTCGCGGCGGGCGCGAATGATTTCGTTGCCCAGCGTGACCATCTCGGCGGAGAAACTCTCCAGCGCGGCCTCGTCCACGGCGCGCTGTTTGAGCAGGGCGTTGCGGGCGCGGACGGTGTGCATGTATCGCTGAAGCAATGGTAGATATCCGGACTGCGTCTGCGCCAGCAGCAGATCAATGAACCGCCGCCGCGCGCGGGCCGTGCCTTTGATGAGCTGCAGATCTTCCGTGCAGAAAACCACCGTGCGCAGCGCGCCGAGATAGCCGCGAGCTTTTTCACCGGCCGACCATCCAGCACGAGTTTCCGTTCGCGGGCGGACCAATACATTTTAATCTCGTGATTCCCCTGCCCCACCACGTTGCCGCCGACAAAGTAGCCTTTCGCGCCGTGCCGGATCATCTGCGCGCCGCCGACGCCGCGAAAGGAGCGGAGCGTGGCCATGAGATAAACGGCCTCGAGGATGTTGGTCTTGCCCTGCGCGTTGTCGCCGAGCAGCAGATGGAAGCCGGGCGCAAAACCCACGTCCAACCGCGCGTAATTGCGGAAGTCACGGAGTCGCAGATGGGCCAGATGCACGCGGGGATTTTAGCCGCAGATAAACGAAGATGAAACACAGATTCGGCGGCTTCGGGCTTTTGTTTTCGCAGGGTTTCAGCTAAAAATGGCGCATGTATTCGCCGACCGCTGATGAATTTGTAAAGCTCGCGACGCAGGGAAACCTCATCCCCGTCGCCCGCCGCATCCTGGCCGACTTGGAAACGCCGCTCTCAGCCTACCGCAAAATCCGCGGCCAGGGCGAGTCGTTCCTTTTCGAGTCCGTCGAAGGGGGCGAACACGTGGGGCGCTACTCATTCGTCGGCTGCAACCCGCGCGCGGTCATCCGGCAGGACGGCCAGCACGTCCAGATGTTCGAAAACGGCCGGGTCACGGAAAGCTTCATGGTCGGTCGCGAGGTGAAGGACGGCCTGGAAGTGGTTGAGCGCGTGATGAAAAAATTCCGCGCGGTAGCCACGCCGGGTCTGCCGCGGTTCACCGGCGGGGCGATCGGATTCATCGGCTATGAATTCATCCACGACGTGGAACCCACGGTGCCGCGCCCGCCGCAGGATGACTTGAAAACGCCGGTGATGTATTTTCTCATCGCGGACCAGATCCTGATTTTTGACCGTGCCGAACAGACCATCACGATTCTCGTCAACGCGATTCTCGACGAAACCACGAGCGCGGCGGACGCCTATGAAAATGCGACGAGCGAGATTGACCGGATCCTCTCGCTACTGGAACAGCCAAGCGAGCATCAGCCGGTGACACTGCCGGCGGACGTGGCACCGATGACATTTGAATCGAACCTGATGCCGGAAAGGTTTCAGGCCAACGTGCTCGCGGCCAAGAAATACATCACGGCGGGCGACATCATCCAAGTGGTCGGCTCGCAGCGGTTTTCCGCGCCGGTCACGGCCTCGCCGCTCAACATTTACCGCGCGACGCGTTCCACGAATCCATCGCCGTACATGTTCTTGCTGGAGCTGGACGGTTTTTCGCTGGTCGGCGCGTCGCCGGAACTGCACGTCCGCTGCGAGGAAGGCAAGGTGGAGATCCGCCCGATCGCCGGCACGCGCCGGCGCGGCAAAACTGAGGCGGAAGATCGGGAGCTGGAAAAGGAGCTGCTGGCCGACCCGAAGGAACGGGCCGAGCACGTCATGCTGGTGGACCTCGCGCGCAACGACATCGGCCGCGTTTGCGATTTCGGCAGCGTGCAGGTGAAGGACCTGATGATCATCGAGCGCTACAGCCACGTCATGCACATCGTCTCGCAGGTGGAGGGGAAATTGTCCGCAAACAAAACCCCTTATGATTTGATGCGCGCAACATTTCCGGCGGGCACCTTGAGCGGCGCGCCGAAAATCCGCGCGATGCAGATCATCGCCGAGCTGGAACAGACGGCGCGCGGGCCTTACGGCGGCTGCGTGGGCTATTTTTCATTCAACGGCAACCTGGATTGCTGCATCACCATCCGCACAGCGCTGATCAAGGACGGCCGGGCTTACGTGCAGGCCGGCGGCGGCTGGGTGAATGATTCAACGCCGGAGGCGGAATTCCAGGAGACGGTCAACAAGTCCATGGCCATGCGAAAGGCCATCGCCCTGGCGGAGGGTTTTTCCCACGTGTGAATTCCCAATCGCCAGTCAAACCAGAAGAAAACCGCGCCTGCGAGCGGTGCGGAAGTTTTGACGTGCTGGAATTCGCCGGCCGGACACTTTGCAAAGATTGCGTTGCACTGGCCGGATGTGGCTGTGCGGGACACGGTGGGGACGGCGAGGAATGAGGGCATCCACGCGGATTTTTTAGCAATTTCCGCTTTCACAGCTTGCAATTTTTCTTTTCAACGGCAAATTTCCACCAGTTAAATTCAACATCTTAACTTAATGAAGGAGCTATGAGCAACGAGGCCAAACTGGAACTGGACGGAAAAGTTTACACCCTGCCCACGCTGACCGGGAGCGAAAATGAAAAGGCGGTGGATGTGTCGGCGCTGCGCGCAACCACCAATTACATCACGCTCGACGACGGCTACGGCAACACCGGTTCGTGCACCAGCAAGGTGACGTTTATCGACGGCGACAAGGGCATCCTGCGCTATCGCGGCATTCCCATCGAGGCGATGGCGGAAAAATCCAATTTCATCGAGACGGCTTACCTCATCATCTACGGCGACCTGCCCAACCGTCCGCAGCTGAAGAAGTTTTCCGATATGCTCACGGAAAACCAGTTTTTACACGAGGACATGAAGTTTCATTTCGAGGGTTTCCCGACGGGCGCCCATCCGATGGCCATTTTGTCCGCGATGATCAATGCGGCCAGTTGTTTTGACGAGGGTTTGATGAACTGGCAGTGGGGCAAGAACAAGCAGTTCGACGTGTATGTGGCCCGGCTGATTTCGCAGGTGCGGACCATTGCGGCGTATTCGTATCGCAAGTCAAAAGGGCTGCCGCTGATCTATCCGAAGCAGAACTACAAATACACGGCGAACTTCCTGCATATGATGTTCTCGATGCCGTATGAGGACTTTGAAATCAAACCGGAAGTGGTGAAGGCGCTGGACCTGATATTCCTGCTGCATGCGGACCACGAGCAGAACTGTTCCACGTCGACGGTGCGCATGGTGGCCTCCTCGCAGGCGAACCTCTTCGCCAGTTGCGCGGCGGGCGTGTGTGCGCTCTGGGGACCGCTGCACGGAGGCGCGAACCAAGCGGTGCTGGAAATTCTCGGGCAGATTCACAAGGAAGGCGACGACGGCTCCAAGTTCATCATGGCGGCCAAGGACAAGAACAGCGGCAAGAAACTCATGGGCTTCGGCCACCGCGTTTATAAAAACCACGACCCGCGCGCCACGATCATCAAGAAAGCCTGCGATGATGTCCTGTCCAAACTGCACATTTCTGACCCGTTGCTGGACATCGCCAAGAAGCTCGAGGAGGCAGCGTTGAAAGATTCTTACTTCATCGAACGCAAACTGTATCCCAACGTCGATTTTTACAGCGGCATCATCATGCGCGCCATTGGCATTCCGGTGGAGATGTTCACGGTGATTTTTGCGATTGGCCGCATGCCCGGCTGGATTGCGAACTACAAGGAAATCATGGAGGAGCCGAAGAGCCGCATCTACCGGCCGCGCCAGATTTACACCGGCAAGACCAACAATCCCTACGTCCCGCTGGAGCAGAGGAAATAAATTGAAGCCGTCACCCGGACGCATTTTGCCATTTCGTGATTAAAAGGCGCGGAAATTGCTTCAATTTGCGGTACATTGCCCATGAGCAAAATACTGGTTATTGACGACGAATCCTGGTTGCGCGAAATGATCCGGCTGGCCCTGGAACAGCAGGGGTTTGAAGTCATCGAGTCGGCCGACAGCACGGACGGCACCGCCAAAGCCCAGCAATTCCTGCCTGATCTCATCCTGTGCGACATCAACATGGGCAAGGCCGACGCCGGCTATGCCACGCTGACAAAATTGCGCGAGGATCCCACCACCGCCGCCATCCCGTTCATCCTGATGACGGGCATGTCGAATGATTCGGCGAGCATGCGGCACGGCATGGAACTCGGCGCGGACGACTACCTGCCCAAGCCGTTCAAGGTAGACGAACTTTACGCCGCGGTGAACGCCCGCCTGCGCAAGATCAAGACCGTCCGCGACAACGCCGAACGGAAACTCACCACGCTCCGCACGCATATTTCGATGATGATGCCGCACGAAATGCGCACGCCGCTCAACGGCATCATCTCCAACGCGGAACTGCTCGCCACCTCCGCCGCCACGCTCGGCACTGGCACCATCACCGAGATGGGACAGGAAATCTCCAAGTCCGGCCAGCGACTGGAGCGGCTCATCGAGAACTTCCTGTTTTACGCCCGCCTGGAAATGGTCGCCACCGACGCGGACAGCGTCATCGCGCTGCGCTCCGCCAAAATCGCCCAACCGGCGAACACGGTCCGCGCCACGGCCATCGCGCAGGCGG
This sequence comes from uncultured Verrucomicrobia subdivision 3 bacterium, assembly GCA_903870815.1. GTDB lineage: Bacteria > Verrucomicrobiota > Verrucomicrobiia > Limisphaerales > UBA11358 > UBA11358. The sequence goes on along the minus strand of CAIQEI010000025.1, from coordinate 38,213 downwards.
AAATGGCCGGGCGATTGGCGGATCTGACGCTGGAACTTACCGATGCCCCACTGGCCATGGCCGAGGAGTATTTCAAGAAAATCACCGCCGAGCTGGTGCAGAACGCCTTTAAGTTTTCCGAGCCGGGATCACCCGTGCAGGCCAGCCTGAAGGTGACCGGCGAAGAAATTACCTTTTCCGTTCACGACCGCGGCCGCGGGCTTTCCACCGAGCACATCCAGCGGATTGACGCCTACGTCCAGTTCGAGCGGAAAATGCGGGATCAAGAAGGACTTGGGCTGGGCCTGGCGATCGCCAAGAAGCTGGCCGAACTCCATGGCGGCCGCCTCGCCATCAACAGCAGCGAGGAGACCGGCACCACCATCGTCGTCAAGTTGCCGCGGCCAAAAAATCATTGATCCCTCAAAATGGCACGCGGTTATAAAGCCAGTGAATGCCGCGTGCCGCCAATTCCGCAGCCAGAAAAACCAGACCGATGGCCAACAAAGGAGCGAAATCCACCTTTCCGACCCGCAGCGGAATTTGCTTCAGGGGCGCCAACAGTTTCTGGGCTGTCGCGTTGACATATTTCCAAAACGGATGCCCTCCGAAGTAAATATAGCTGTTCAAGAGATACAGCGCGAGGATGGCCCCGGCCGGGAATTTCCAGACCAGATAACTTCCCAGGCCAATGAGGATTGACTCCTCGAAACGCTGGGCCATGGAGATGTGCTTGAGATTAATTCCCAGCCAGCCCAGCAGCCAACTCGTCAGCCACCAGACAGCGGCCGTGGCAAAAAGGGGCAGCAGAATCTTTGCCCAACGCGGCCAAGCATCCACGCGACCCAGCGGGATCTTCACCAGACTCTGAATCGGCTCCGTTCCGGGCCAGAGCGACAGGAACAGCAGCACCACATAGAAAACTCCAAGCGTCAGGCCAAAGCTCAAAAACGAAAAGGTGACCATTCCCGGAAACCAGTCGCTCCTAAACGACGGGGCTACCACTCCGCCGTCCAGTATTCCAACCCAAAACGGCGCCACCCACCGGTAAATAATGGCGCGCAAAAAAAGCAGCGCAGCGAGAAACACCAGCAGATGCCAGCGGCGCAGTTTTTTCGGGGCGGCGGGCCGCAGTGTGCCCATCAGGGTTGCCGGCGTCCGTTTCGCCATGGGGTCGAAGCGAATGGAACGCCAGTTCAGCCACAACAACAGGCCAGCGAGATTCAGGATGAGATCAACAATGCCCATGCGAATTACAAACGGCGAATCCAGAATGACGAATCATTTGAAATTCGCAATTCGTCATTCGCCCTTCCCGTCACATCAGTTTCAGCAGCGTGTCCGCCATCTCGCTCGGCGTGACCGCGATGCCGATGCCCGCCGCCTTGAACGCGGCGATCTTCGCCTCGGCCGTGCCTTTGCCGCCGCTGACAATCGCCCCGGCGTGGCCCATGCGGCGGCCGGGAGGCGCGGTCGCGCCCGCGATGAAACCGGCCACCGGCTTATGACAGTTGGCTTTGATCCATTCGGCGGCTTCTTCCTCCGCACTGCCGCCGATTTCACCGATCATGATAATACCGGTCGTTTCCGGGTCGGCGTTGAACAGTTTGATGACGTCGAGGTGCGACGTGCCGTTCACCGGATCGCCCCCGATGCCGACGCAGGTGGACTGACCGACGCCGCGCGAGGTTAGTTGCCATACCGCTTCGTAAGTCAGCGTGCCGCTGCGCGAAACGACGCCGATGTTTCCCTTTTTGTGAATGTAGCCGGGGGCGATGCCGATGCGACAGCCGCCGTGCGAATCCTTCCCTTCGCCGGGCGTGACAATGCCGGGACAGTTCGGGCCGATGAGGCGCGTTTTGGTATTGCCCTGCAAGGCACGTTTCACGCGCACCATGTCGCGCACCGGAATGCCTTCGGTGATAGCGACGACCAACTCCAGCCCGGCATCCGCACCCTCAAGGATCGCATCGGCGGCGAACGGCGGCGGCACAAACACCGCGCTGGCGGTCGCGCCGGTCTGTTTCACGGCGTCGGCGACGGTGTCGAAAATAGGCACTTTCCTGCCACCGTGCTCAAAGAATTGTCCGCCCTTGCCGGGCGTGACGCCCGCGACGATGTGCGTGCCGTAATCCATGGAAAGTTGCGCATGCTTGGCGCCAAAGCTACCGGTGATGCCCTGGACAAGAACCTTGGTACTGGGTTGGACGAGTATCGACATAATTATGATTTACGATTCAGGCTTACGGTTTACGACATTGATTCAAATCAGCCGTGTGGTCAGGAGCACTCAAATTACTTTGCCTTCCGCTTGTGAATGCAAATCGTATTGCCATCCGGATCAAAAATCATGGCCATGTGACAGACCGGCGTGGGCATCGGTTCGATGCGGAACTTAACGCGGCTGGCGCGCAGATGCGCGATGGCGGCGTCGAAGTCTTCCACTTCCAGAGCGACCGAACACCCGTCCGGACTCGGCTTAAAGGCGGGGGACGAACCGAGCGATAACGTATACGGGCCAAATTCATATTCCACCCACTGACCGTGTTCTGAATCCACCACCTTCGTCGGTTTAAGGCCCAGCACCTCCTCGTAAAATTTCCGCGCCCGCGCCATGTTGGTGACGGCATAGCAGCTGAATGCGATTTCGGTAACTTTGAGCATAACGAGGCAGAATGGTTAAAATAAACGCGGCAAAACTCAACTCTTTTCAAATCGCCAGCAACAGCCGTTTGATTTCCTTGAGGCGGCCCTTTGGTTCCTTTTTCGTAAGGCGCGGAAATTTGCCACCGAGGGTGATGAAGTCGCCGTGACGCGTCAGCTTCAATTTATCCTCGTCCACCTCGATGACGGTCACGGCTTTTTCGGATGCCAAAATTTTTAATTCACCCACCGCCAGCAGCAACTCCACCGGCAGCGGCAGCGGTCCGAAGCGGTCGCGCAATTCTTTCTGCAAGTCGTCGAGCGCGGGTTTCGCGCTGACCTGCGCGAGCTTGCGGTACATTTCGATGCGATGATGCGGTTCGGTTACGTAGTTTTCCGGCAGGGCGCTGGCGTGGCCCAGAAAATCCAGCGCAACGCGGACTTCGACGCGCGGCTTCACTTTCTCGCCTTTCAGGGCGCCGACGCTTTGCTTGAGCAACTGGCAGTAAAGTTCAAACCCGACGGCGGTGATATGGCCGCTTTGTTCCGCGCCGAGCAGATTGCCGGCGCCGCGAATCTCCAAGTCGCGCATGGCGATTTTGAAACCGCTGCCGAGCGACGCATATTGCTTCATCGCGCTGATACGCTTGCGCACGTCGGTGAGCAGGCGCGCATGGCGCGGCAGCAGCAGATAGGCGTAAGCCTGATGCTTGTACCGCCCGACGCGACCGCGTAACTGGTAAAGTTCGCTCAGGCCAAAACGGTCGGCGCGGTCAATGATGATGGTGTTCGCATTTGGAATATCGAGGCCGCTTTCAATGATCGTGGTCGAAAGCAAAACATCCGCCTCACCATTGACGAACTGCGTCATCACCTGCTCCAGATCATCCGCAGGCATCTGGCCGTGGCCGACGACAATGCGCGCCGCCGGCACGAGCGATTTCAATTTCGCCAGGGTCGTGTGAATCGTCGTCACGCGATTGTGCAGGAAGAAGACTTGCCCGTCCCGGTTCAGTTCGCGCTGGATGGCGTCGCGGATGACCCGCTCGTCGTAAGGCGTGGCAATCGTCTCGACCGGCAGCCGGTCGTGCGGCGGTGTTTGAATGGTGCTCATGTCCCGGGCGCCGGTGAGCGCGAGATACAGCGTGCGCGGGATTGGCGTGGCGCTCAGCGTCAGCACGTCCACCATCGTGCGCAGGCGTTTGAACTTTTCCTTGTGCAGCACACCGAAGCGCTGTTCCTCGTCAATCACCACCAGGCCGAGGTCTTTGAACGCGATGTCGTCCTGCACGATCCGATGCGTACCGATGACGATGTCCACCGTGCCCGCAGCTAGATCCTGGATGACGCGGGACGCTTCGCCTTTGGTGCGGAAGCGCGAGAGCAACTCGACGCGGACCGGATAATCCGCCATGCGCTCGCGAAAATTATTAAAATGCTGCTGCGCGAGAACGGTCGTCGGCACGAGGATGGCCACCTGCTTGCCATCCATCACGCATTTGAAAGCCGCGCGGATGGCGACTTCGGTCTTGCCAAATCCAACATCGCCGCAAATCAAGCGATCCATCGGCTTCGGCCGTTCCTGGTCGGCTTTGGTGTCGGCGATGGCGGTGATCTGGTCGCGCGTTTCCTCGTAAATGAAGGCGCTTTCAAACTCGCGCTGCCATTGCGTGTCCGGCTGGCACGCGTGGCCGGCCTGGGTTTCGCGCACGGCCTGGATGCGAAGCATTTCAGCGGCGATGTCGCGCACGGCTTTTTCCGTCTGTTCCCTGGCCTTATGCCAGCGCGTGCCACCCAGCGCGTGAAGCGGCGGATTGGCCTTGCCCGCGCCGACATATTTGCTGACGAGATGGGCCTCGCTGACGGGCACGTAAAGCTTCGGCGATTCCTCGCCGGCATTGGCAGGCGCATATTCAATGACGAGACATTCGGTGCCGGTTGTGGATTGAGAATTGAGGGCTGGATGATGACGACTGCTGCCAACCGGCATCAGTTTCAGGCCAAGATAACGGCCGATACCGTGTTGCAAATGCACGACCAAGTCGCCGGCTTCCAAATCGGTGAAATCAATATCCAAGGCCGAGCGGGCCGCCAGGGCATGCGCCGATTTCTGGCGACGAGGACGCTGGATTTTATAGCGGCCAAAAATCTCCGCATCGGTGACGACCCCCAGCTTCGCGTCGGCGCAGATGAAGCCACGCGCAAGCGACCCAATTTGAACCAGCAGTTTTCCCTCCGCGCCAAAACCATGTTCCTTCCAGATTTCCTCGAACCGCTGCCGTTCACCGTCGTTATTACAAAAGACGTGCACGAAACAATCCTGTCGCAGCCAGCGGTGAAGCTGCTGGAAAAACTCGCGTCGCTGGGCCTCGGCGACTTGTGGTTCCGGCGCGCGCCCGGCCAGCGGACGGAAGGCGTCGAGATTTTCAAAATGCGGATTAGAGATGACGGACGGCAAATCGCCCAGGCCGGTTTCAGCCTCCTCAACTAATTCGCAGGACGTGAAGCCGCGGCGATTTAATTCAACCAGAAAATCCGGCCACGAAATGAAAAACGGATCACCCGCTGGAACCTGTTGTTGGTAAGCATTGCCATGGATGGCGAGTGATTCCGGTTCGCCAAGCAGGAAAATGGTATCGCGCGGCAAATAGTCCAGCAACGATGCGAGCGCGGTTTCATTCTGCCTTGGCTTAAGAATCCCCAACTCGCCGGCCGGCGGCAGGGTAAGGCCGGTGATTTCGCCGCGCGAAACTTGCGTGAGCGGATCAAATTCGCGCAACGATTCCAGTTCGTCGCCAAAAAACTCCAGCCGAACCGGCCACGGACTCGTCGGCGGAAAAACGTCCACGATGCCGCCGCGCAAGGCGATTTCGCCTTTCTGCGAAACCTGCGCCTCCGGCTCATAGCCCTGCGCTTCGAGCCAATCAATCAGGTCGAGCGGGGCGATTTTATCGCCGGGCCTAAATTTGCGCATCCGATCCTGCAACTCGCCGGGCGGAAAAGTTTTTTGGAGGAGCGCCGCCACGCTGGTGACCACCAGTGCGTAGTGCGGAGTATGGACTGCGGATTTATCCGAAAGTGCGATGAGGGTTTGCAGGCGGTCACTGATGACATCAGCGTGCGGAAGTTTGTCCTCGTGCGGCAGGGCTTCCCAGGCGGGGTAAAATAGCGGCGAGGCTGGAGACTGGAGGATGGCAGTTGGCGCGGCGGTTTCATTCCGCATTCCGCATTCCGCATTCCGCAATACATTGAGCCACGTCTCCAAATCCTGCTGGAAAGATTCCTGCAATTTCAGGTTTTCCGCCACCAGGACCAGCTGGCGGTGCGGAAACAGGTTGTGAACCAGCGCCGCAAAAAAAGGCTGCGCGGACACGGCGATGCCGGAAAAAGAGTGCGCTCCGCCCCGCTCCAATCGCCGGGCGATGGATTGCCCGGCGGGAGTTTGCGCGATATCAGCGAACAATTTGCCTGTCGCCTTGTCTGATGAATCCTGCGGCAAGCGCCGAAACTCTCGCAGCGAACCGCCGCGCCGTCAAGCCACCCGGACCACCAGGCCGCACGTTTGAGTTTGACCGCCGCCGGAACCTCACCACAATTCCGCGCCATGACGCTGGCTGAATTCTGGACCATGCTGCCGTTCGCGCTGCTGCTCGGCGCGATGGCAGCCACGCCCGTCTTTGCGCCCCGGTGGTGGCTGCGGCACTATGCCAAAGTCGCCCTGGGTTTGGGTGCGGTCACCGCCGGCTATTACCTGCTGGTCTTGAAGGATACGCACAGCCTCGGAATAACGGCGCATGAATACGCCAGCTTCATCGCGCTAGTCGGCTCGCTGTTCGTGGTCTCCGGCGGCATCCACATCAGCGTCAAGGGTGAGGCTACCCCCTTGATGAACGTCGGATTCCTGCTCATCGGCGCCATTCTGGCCAACCTGCTCGGCACCACCGGCGCGGCGATGCTGCTGATCCGGCCTTGGATCCGCATGAACCGGCACCGCGTGACAGCGCATCACATCGTTTTTTTTATCTTTCTGGTCGCCAATGCCGGCGGCTGCCTCACACCCATTGGCGATCCGCCGTTGTTCCTCGGGTTTTTACAAGGCATCCCCTTCTGGTGGGTGGCAACCCACTGCTGGCCGATGTGGCTGACCGGGGTCGGCCTGTTGCTGCTTATTTTTTATGGCTTGGACCACATCGATTTCCGGCGGGCACAGCGCGGAGTGCGCGACCGGGAAAACGCTCCCGAGGTTTGGAAAATCGAGGGCCTGCCAAACCTGTTTTTTCTGGCCATGATCCTAGGGGCTGTGTTCATACCGAAACCGGTGTTCCTGCGCGAAGGCCTGATGCTGGCGGCGGCGGCCGGATCTTATTTCACCACCAAGAAATCCGTCCACGCGGCGAATCAGTTTGATTTCCATCCGGTTCAGGAGGTGGCGATCCTATTCGCCGGAATTTTCGCCACCATGATGCCGGCGCTGGATTGGTTGGATCAAGACAGCCAGGCGCTGCTCGGCCAGCATCCCGCACCGGCCATCTTTTATTGGGGCACTGGCGTCCTATCGAGCGCACTGGACAACGCGCCCACTTACCTCGGCTTTTTGAGCGCGCTGCACGGGACGGCAGGCGCGGAAAACATCCACAGCTTGCTGACCACCCACCCGCATCACATCCTGGCCATCAGCATCGCGGCCGTCTTTTTTGGCGCCGCCACCTACATCGGCAACGGCCCGAATTTCATGGTCAAAGCCATCGCCGAGCAAAACCAGGTGCGGATGCCGACCTTCCTGGAATTCATACTAAAGTTCTCCGTGCCCTTCCTAGTGCCGGTGCTGTTCGTCCTGTGGCTGGCCTTTTTCCGGAGTTGATGTGCGGTCAAAATTTTGAAATAATCCGGCTTCAGTCGTCTGCCCCGATGCCCATTGCGGCCGATGGAATTCAAAGTGCGAACATTTTACAACATCCTATTCCTGGTTTTATTCGTCCTGTCGTCGCCATATTATTTCTGGCGGATGCGGCGGCGCGGCGGCTGGCGCACCGGCTTCGGCCAGCGCTTTGCGCTTTACGATTCCCAGCTCAAGCAGGCGCTCACCAACCGCCACGTCATCTGGATCCATGCCGTCAGCGTCGGCGAGGTCAGTCTTTGCACCCAGCTGATCCAGGCGCTGGAGCCACGCGTACCCAACGTAAAAATTGTCGTCTCCTGCACCACCTCCACCGGCATGGCGGAACTGCGCCGCCGGCTGCCGACGCGGGTCAGCAAAATCTATTACCCGGTGGACCGCCGAAAATTCGTCCGCCGGGCGCTATCCACCATCAATCCCGAAGCCATCATCCTCGTCGAGGCGGAAATCTGGCCGAACTTCCTCTGGCGCGCGGCGGACTTGAAGATCCCCTTGTTCCTGGCCAACGCGCGGCTTTCGGACCGTTCGTATCCGCGTTACCGGCGATTCGCCTTCCTGTTCCGGCGGCTGTTTGCCTCCTTCGCCGGGGTGGGCTGCCAGAATGAGGAGGACGCCGCCCGGCTGCGGGCCGTCGGCTGCCGGCCGGACGCGGTGCGCGTGGTCGGCAACCTCAAATTCGACGCGGCGGGGCTCACTGAACGCAGCACGCTCGACGTGCGCGGCATGTTGCGCCAGATCGGCGTGTCGGATGACGCATTGATACTCGTCGCCGGCAGCACCCATGACGGCGAAGAGGTTCTGCTGGTGGACTTGGTCCGGCGGCTGCGGGGGAAATTCCCCAAGTTGTTCCTGATCCTGGTGCCGCGGCATTTTGAACGCACCAAGGAGATCGGCCAGAAACTGCGCGCCCGCGGGGTCAAGTTCCTGCTCCGGACGGAGATTTTCCCGAGCACCACCCAGCCGCCGGGCGCGCTGGACTGCCTGCTGGTGAACTCGACCGGCGAATTGAAATTCTTCTATGAACCGGCCACCGTGGTCTTCATCGGCAAAAGCCTAACCGCCATGGGCGGACAAAACCCGATCGAACCGGGCGCGCAGGGCAAGGCCATTGTCTTTGGCCCAAACATGCAGAATTTTGCCGACATCACCCGCGCTTTACTCCGCAAAAAGGCCGCCGTCCAAGTGAAAAGCCCGGAGGAACTGGAAAGCGCCCTGAGCGAACTGCTCGCGGATGCGGAACGCCGCGCCGCGCTGGGGCGCGCCGCACTGGAGGTGGTCGCCGAAAATCTCGGGGCCGTTGACCGGACGGTGGCGATGATCTTACCGCAGCTCGAACGCCGGGGCATTTTTGTGGACCGAAAAAAGTGACTCGGACGGCGTTTCGCCGCTTGACGAACCCGCCGGCAATTTTCATATTCGCCTCGCCTCCGGATTCCAAGTCGCGCCGGAGCCACTATGCCGAAGCCCAAATCCCGCAAACCCGCCGCGCCCGCGCCCGTTAAAAAGATGGCCCCCGCCGCCCCGCCGGTGGATCGCGCCGCCGAGCTGGCCGGGAAAATCAAGGAACTGGTCCAACTGGCGAAGGAACAGGGCAACCTCACTTACGACGACATCAGCGAGGCGTGGCCCGAGGCGGTGTCCACGCCGGAGACGCTGGATGAGATTTTCACCAAACTCCGCGAACTGGAAATTGAAATCGTCGACCAGGCGGAAGTGGACACGCCGAAGGCACCAGAGGAAGAGGAAACGGAAGCACGACACCTTGATGCACTCGACGACCCGGTGCGGATGTACCTCAAACAGATGGGCGCAGTGCCGCTGCTGACGCGCGAGCAGGAGGTGGAGATTTCCAAGCGCATTGAGCAGGCAGAAAATGAATTGCGCGCCGTGGTTTATGGTTTTGGATTCGCGGGCAAGGAACAAATCGCGCTGGCGGAAAAACTGCTCGCCGATCCGCCCCGCGAACGCTTTGACCGCGTGGTGCAGGACCAGCAGGTGGCCGACCGGGAATCGCATTTGAAGCACCTGCAACGCCTCGTGGCCGACGTGCGGGAACTGGACGCGGAAGTGGACCGACATTTCAACCGGTGGCGCGACGCGCACCAGCACGCCAAGCGCAACCGCGAACACGATGAATTCCTCAAGCACAACCGGAAACTCCAGGCGGCGTTTCCTAAATTCTGCTTCAAGCAGAAGGTGACCGAGGAGATCGCGCTCATGGCGGATAACATCCACGACAAATTCCATTACTGCCTGCGGGCGCTGGCCGACTCACAAAACCAGCGGGAATCCTCCGCGCAAAAACACCTGGTCGAGGCCGAGCAGCAGAAACTCCGCGCGCTGGAGGAATTCGTGCGGATGCCGCACGAGGATTTCATGCTGGCGTTCGACCGGCTGCGCGACGCGGCGGCGCGCTCCTTGCAGGCCAAGACGGAGATGGTGGAGGCGAACCTGCGGCTGGTCATCTCCATCGCCAAGAAATACACGAACCGCGGCCTGTCCTTTCTCGATTTGATCCAGGAAGGCAACATCGGCCTGATGAAGGCCGTGGAAAAATTCGAATACAAGCGCGGCTACAAGTTTTCAACTTATTCCACCTGGTGGATCCGGCAAGCGATCACGCGCAGCATTGCCGACCAGGCGCGGACCATCCGCATTCCCGTACACATGATCGACATCATCAACAAGCTGTTGCGGGTGCAGAAGAAATTGTTCCAGGAACTCGGCCGCGAACCCGCGCCGGAGGAGCTGGCCGAGGAGATGCAGCTGCCCGTGTTCCGCGTCCGCGCGGTGTTGCGGATGGCCCAGCAGCCGGTGTCCTTGCAGGCGCCGGTGGGCGACGGCGACGAGGCGAGCTTCGGCGATTTCATCGAGGACAAGGCCGCGGACAATCCGCTGGACATCACCAGTTTCAGCCTGTTGAAGGACCGGATGGGCGACGTGTTGTGCAGCCTGACCGAACGCGAGCGTCAGGTGCTGGAACTGCGCTTCGGCCTAGGCGACGGCAACGCGCGCACGCTCGAAGAGGTGGGCCAGCAATTCCGCGTGACCCGCGAGCGCATCCGGCAGATCGAGGCCAAGGCGCTGCGCAAGATGCGCCATCCCACGCGGCTGAAACAGTTGCACGGGTTTCTGGAAGTTCAGGAGTCGAAAGCCCCCGGCGGCTGAACCCGCCCTTCCGCCGGCTCAACGCGGCAGCTTTTTCAAACCCACTTCGTGGGCGATGTCATCGAACTCCTCGCGGGAGACCGTCTCCAGCTGCTGTCCGCGCGCCTTGAGCTTTTCGTTGATCTTGATGGCCTTCTCGGTCATCTGCTCGTGGGTTTCCTGCGTGCCGCCAACGAGGGCGAAATTCGGGCCGGTGGTGATGCGCTTGTGGCCGTCGGAATCCAGGCCGACGCCGAGCAGCGCGGCCTTGCGGTTAGGTTTTTTGGCGTTCGCCATTGATCCAGCCTAAAGCTCGTGCCTAATCCGGTCAAGTTGTCCATCAAGCCAGACCGTGTCTTTACTGAACCGTCCTAATCACAATCTCATGCTTGATCTTCATCCTCGTTTCCAGCGGATTCTGGTTCAGGACAAGCTTGCTTTCCCGGGCCGGTCGGATAAATAAAGCCCGACCCACTACCAACCATGAAGCCCTCCCGATTCATCATCACCGTCGCCCTATCGGCGTTCCTGCTCGTCACCGTTACTTCCGCCGCCGAAACCAAGGCCCAGCACGACGCACGCATGGCATGGTGGCGCGAGGCGAAGTTCGGCATGTTCATCCACTGGGGCGTCTATTCCGTGCCGGCCGGCTTTTATCACGGCGAATCGGTGAATACCACCTATTATCTTGGCCATCCGGTTCCGTGCGCCGGCGAATGGATCATGTGCGTCGGCAAGATTCCGAAGGCCGAATATCAATCCTATGCCAAGGAATTCAACCCCGTCAAATTCGATGCCGACGCGTGGGTGAAACTCGCCAAGGCCGCCGGCCAGAAATACATCATCATCACCGCCAAACACCACGACGGCTTCGCCATGTTCGACACCCAGGCCAGCCCGTGGGGTATCACCCACGCCACGCCGTTCAAGCGCGACCCGCTGGCGGAACTGGCCGCCGCCTGCAAGAAGGAAGGCATCCAGCTCGGCTTTTATTATTCCCAGGCGCAGGATTGGAACAACGGCGGCTCGGCCATGACCGGCAAGTGGGATCCCGCGCAGCAGCACGACATGGATGATTACATCGACAAGGTCGCCGTGCCGCAGGTGAAAGAACTGCTCACCCATTACGGCCAGTTCCCCGCCGTGATCTGGTGGGACACGCCGGTGGACATGAACCCGGCCCGCGCGCAGAAATTGCATGACGCGGTCGAGCAGCTCCGGCCCGGCATCATCATGAACAACCGGCTCGGCGGCGGCTTCAACGGCGACACCGAGACGCCGGAGCAGTTCATCCCGCCGACGGGTTTTCCCGGGCGCGATTGGGAAACCTGCATGACGATGAACGACACCTGGGGCTTCCGGAGCGACGACCAGAACTTCAAGTCCACCGCCTCGCTCATCCACAACCTCTGCGACATCGCCAGCAAAGGCGGCAATTACCTGCTCAACGTCGGCCCCACCAGCGAGGGACTCATCCCGGTGTCTGAAGTCGAACGACTCCAGGACGTCGGCGCGTGGATGAAGGTCAATGGCGAGGCGATTTACGGCTCTACCGCCAGCCCGTTTGAGACCTTGCCGTGGGGCCGCTGCACCAAGAAAATCGCCGCCAACGGCAAAACCACCACCCTCTATCTCCACGTCTTCGACTGGCCGGCGAACGGCCGGCTGACCGTGCCGGGCCTGGTCAATACCGTGCAATCCGCGCGGCTGCTCGCCACGGGCGCGAAATTAAAATTCAGCCGCGCCGGTGAAAACGTGGAAGTGGAGGTGCCCGCGACCGCGCCGGATGAAATCTCCTCGACGGTCGTATTGAAAATCAAGGGCGCGCCGGAGGTCGTCACGCCGGCGGTGCTTCAGGGCGCGGACGGCAAGGTGCAGCTGCCGGCCAGCGCGGCGAAATTGCAGGGCGACCTGAAATACGAATCCGGCGGCGGCAAGGACAACGTCGGCTATTGGTTGAATCCGGCGGACACGGCGAACTGGACCGTGAAAGTGACCCATCCCGGCAAATTCAAAGTGGCCGCCGAGATCGCTGCGCTGGCGGCGGGGAATTTTGAAGTCACGGTCGGCGAACAGAAGGTGCCCGGCACCGCGCCTATCACGCCGGATTACGTCACGTTCAAACAGCTCGACCTTGCGGGCACACTGGACCTTGCCGCCGGCCGGGTGACGTTGACCGTCAAGCCGGTGGCCGAAGGCTGGCACCCGATGAATCTGCGCAGCGTTCAGTTGGTGCCAGCGGAGTAAACCCGCCCAGGCTGAAATCTGAAACTTGAGACCGGAAAGGGGATGCGGAAACGTGAAAAGGGTTGCATGGTTAAATCGAAGAATTGTTGAATAGTTTAAAGAAGAGGCGTGAGGCGCTGCGGTGCGCGAGCACTGCGACTGATTTCGCTGCGCGTGACACAGTCGCGTGCCGGTTAGGGCCAGAGACGGACGCGGTAAAAACGCTGGCTATCCGAGGCAGCCCCATCGGCGGTAGCTGCGGTGTTGCTGGTGGCGGTGATGGGGTTGCCAAGATCCGTCCAGATAGGCGCGATGAGGTTGGTGGTGTATTGTAGTTGATACATCTGGTTGGACACGGCACTCCAGGTGAATGAAACGACGCCGTTGCTAGTCGTGAATGACGGCGTGAGCGGCGGCAATTGCAGATTCAACGTCACCACGCTACTCGTCACGCTGCCGGAGGCGCTGGAAATGATGACCGAATAATTATTGTTTGTGCTGCTCAGCGATACATTCGTCACTGTGAAGAATGGCTGATCCGCATAATCTACGTAGGCCACTTTGCGAATGCGGTTGTTGTAAAAATCAGAAAAACAGACACTGCCAGATTTATCAACAGACGCCCCATAAGGGATAGATATACTGGCATTATTGGCCGGCCCACCATCGCCAGAAAACCCGGGGATGCCATTTCCGGCCAAAGTGGTAATTATTCCACTGGTACTGACCCTGCGAACCCGACCATTATACGTGTCCGTGATGAATAGATTGCCGGTTGAATCTACGGCCACTGAATTCGGCCTGGAAATACCTGTATTGGTTGCGGCTAAACCATCTCCGGAAAAGTTATAACTTCCATTCCCAGCCACAGTGCTGATGGAATTATTGGCATCCACCTTTCGAATTCGATTGTTGTAACAATCGGAAATAAAGAGGTTGCCGCCTGAATCGATTACTGCGGCAGTCGGAAAAGATAATGTTGCATTGGTCGCTGCACCACCATCACCAGCAAAGCCATATGAGCCAGTCCCAGCCACGGTCGAAATGACACCGTCTATGCCCACCTTTCGAATACGGTAATTGCTAGAATCCGCAATAAAGAGGTTGCCGATATTGTCAACGGACAAACCCCACACACTTGCTATTTTCGCATTGGTCGCCAAGAGGCCATCACCGGAATAGCCCGCGTTGCCATTGCCCGCAAAGGTGGTAATTATTCCGTTGGTATCCACCTTGCGAATTCGATAATTGGAAGAATCGGCGATAAATATATTCCCCAGGAAATCCACCGTAATTGCCAGAGGCTGTTTTAGGCTCGCATTAGTGGCAGCGCCGCCATCGCCGGAATAATCAGGAACGCCATTGCCAGCAACCGTTATGATCACCCCGTTCGTATTCATTTTGCGTACGCGATTATCAAAAGTATCCGCAACATAAAGGTTGCCAGCAGTGTCGAAAGCAGTCGCGTGGGCGAAGTTTATCGTGGCGTTGGTGGCTAAATCTCCATCGTTCACCGCCCGCCCGGCAACGGTCGAAATGAGACCATTAGTGCCTACTTCACGAACCCGGTTATTCCCGAAATCTGCAATGTAAAGATTGCCAATGCCGTCCGCCGCTATGCCTTGTGGACTGGAAAGGGTGGCTTTCGTTGCGATGCCGCCATCACCTGAAAAGCCATTGGTGCCGTTTCCCGCCACCGTGGTGATGATATTGTTGATGCCCATCATCCGCACACGATTGTTACTTGAATCCGCAATAAATAAATGATGAGCGTTATCCAACGCGACATTGTTTGGATAATTGATTTCAGCGCCGGTTGCCACACCACCGTCACCGGCATAACCGGCCGCGCCATTACCGACCACCGTGTAGATATAACCGTAGTGATCCACTTCCCGGATTCGCTGATTATAACTGTCCGCAATGTATAGATTGTTGGAGGAATCCATCGCCAGCCCCGTTGGATAATTGAGATTTGCATTAACAGCCAAGCCATAATCGCCACCAAAGCTACCTATGCCTGAGGATGGATGGCCCGCATATAATGAGATAATCCCATTAACTCCAACTATCGCCAAGCAATTATCTTGCGAATCGGCAATATATAAGTTTCCCGTTCCGTCCATGCATATGCCTGACGGATACCCGATTCCGGTATTTGTTGCAGCAACGTTGTTACCGAAAAAAAATGGGCTACCATTTCCAGCGATGGTGGTAATGATTCCATTAGTATCCACCTTGCGAATGCGATAATTGCCAGAGTCGGCAATCAACAGATTCCCCACCGGATCCACGATCACGGCGCTAGGTCCTACTATACAAGCATTGGTAGCTGCTCCACCATCGCCGGAAAAAGCGGCATTGCCGTTGCCAGCCACGATGGTCGCTATGCCGTTGGTGCCTAATTTGCGGATGACATTATTATGGGTATCGGCGATATACAGATTCCCCGCGCCATCAGTCGCCACGCCGGAAGGGCTGTTCAAAATGGTGTTGGTGGCCGGCTGGTTGTTGAACAGATTTCCGCCCGCGACGGTGGTTATGATGTTGTTGGGCAAGTTGGTGCCATTGAGCTGCCATTGGTAGGTGAGCGGGCCGATGCCGGTGGCCATCACGCTGAAGGTGGCGTTGCCGCCCCAAATCACCGTCGGGCTGACCGGCTGGCTGGTGATGACGGGCTGCGCGTGGAGTTGGGAGACGAAGACAATAGTCCCGAAAAGAAGTTTTCCCAAGTATGTTTTCATATCCGGATGAGAAATCATCATACAAACATTGAAAAACTGGTCAATTTCTATTTCGCAACCAAAAGTTGGCTAGTCTTCGCACCGCCCACATCGCTGGAATGCGTACCACTCCCGGTTGCGGCTTTCGGCGTCGTGCTGCTTCACCTGAACATAGCCCAGCCATTCATGGCTGGGATTCGATTTGCGCAATCCTCCAAAGTCCCGCCAGGGACGAAAGGTCGTTGTGAACGGCCACCAAAATCGTTCTGCCGTCCCAGATGGGACTTTGAAATCCGGGTGGCGTTGTTCCCAGCCATGAATGGCTGGGCTATTGTCTTCCCGTCGCTCCGCGACTCCGCCGGCTTCGCGCATTTCTCAGGCCAATTTTCGAGGACATCATTCGTTTGAATAAATCAGCCGCGCGCGGAAATGGGGCGGGCCTGTAAAAGCGTTCGCTTTTGTAGCATGCGAGCCCAATTTTTCGCCACGTCAAGGCGGCGGGCGGTTGCGTGAGCTTGATTTCGACGTAGAATTCAGGCGCTTGTAACTGCAAAAGGAGATCGTATTCGTCGATGAGGTTGTTTTCTAGCTCGATGAGCCGATTATACTGCTAGATGTGCTGGCATCTTGCTCGAATCGGTGCTCACACTGCTCGAAGCGGACCTCGCACTGCTGTAATCGGACCTCACACTGCTCGAATCCGGGCTCATCTACCTCGAAGGGGAGCTCATCTAGCTTTAAACGCGTCTCGTCGAGTTTGAAGCGGAGCTCACCCAACTCGACGAATGGGTCATCTCGCTCGATGGCGAACACATCTTGTTCGATGCGGAAGCCATCCTGCTTGATGAGGAGGTCATCTCACTCGATAACCAGCTTATCTTCATTGTAGAATGGTTAAGCTAAGCGTATTAACCGGCATGGGTCAGGCTTATCAGTTTAACACGGTCGTACGAACTCTTTTCATCCGTGTCGTATTTGTCATCAACGGCAGACGAACCCGTTTGGGGAGCAAACGCGCCAGAGAAAACACTGGTGCGGGCGGGCGCGGCCATTTTTTGGGTCAAAATCGACAAAAAAGGGATGGCAAGAATCGGGCGGATGGATGAATATGGCCTTATGTCATTGGCGCAAGACAACACGATCGCTTTGGCTTCGGTGGAAAAAGTCCAGCGCGAGTGGTATGACCTGACGTTGCGCGTGGCGCAGGCCGAGACCGAGCGCGCGGCGCTGGAACAGGAAAACAAGGCGCTGCGGGCGCTGCTGGAGCGGGTCATTGAGCATCGCCAGAAATCCCACGGTGAACTCGTCAACCTCATCACCACGCTGGTCAGCAAGCTGCCGCTCAACGATGTGGCGGTGATCGTCTCCCGCCTGGTGGAACACAACCAGCATGTGAACGAGGTCAGCGCCAGCCTGCTGAAAGGGAAGCTGGATGATTGCACGCTGCAACCGGCGCTCCTCAAGAATCTCGACCGCACCAAGCGCGATCTCGCGGCGGCGGCCACGGCGGAGCTGGAGAATCTGCTCAAGCTGGACACGCCCTTCGAGAAGGAAATGCTGCAGGCGCTGCTCGCGCATCCGGACAATTTTTTCTCCCCGGCCGTGGCCCGCGCCAACCGCGGTTTCGTCAAGGGCCAGGTGCCGCGCGAGCGCATCGTCAAGGAGTTCGGCGCGGAGGCGCTGGTTTTTTTCAAGGACGTGACGACGGACGTGAAATTCAATCCGCGCCCCAAGCCGGAGGAGATCATGCTGGCGTTCAAGCCGGATTTCGCCGAGCTGTTTCAGCAAAACCCTACGGTGGCCGCCGACCGGCGCGCGGAAATCCAGGCGTTGCACCAGAAAATCCGCCTCAGCCGCGAAAACACCGAGGCGGCCCGCACCCAGAAAACCTCGTTCCTGCGGCTTTCCTTTTTTCTCGAGCTGCTGCATTACTACGAGAACCAGAGCACGGAATCGCCGGACGTGGTTTTCGCCCAGCGCCTGCCGCCGGTCATCGAGCAACTCGTCGTCACCGGCGAAGACGGCGTCCTGGATGAAAACAAACTGCTGGCGGCGGAGGCGTTGCTGGCGTTGATCATCAACTCCGACCATCGCAAGGCGGTGATCAACAACATTGGCAAGGCCGGCGGCCTCGCCCGCACGCTGCGCTACACGCTGGCGTTCCGCGTGGAAAAACTTTCCGACCTCGACCCCCTGACGGTCGAATGCATCAAGCATCTGATTCCGCTGGGCCAGTCGCCCACGCCCGCCGCGCTGGCCGCCGTGCTGCGGCTGTTCAACCCGCATATGCAGCAGTCGTGCATCCGCGCCATCGCCGCCACCGACCGGCTGCGGAAGGAGGACGCGGAAAAGCTCGGCCAGGCCGTCGCGCAGCAGCTGGGCTTGAAGGAGGTCCTCGAGCGGCTGACCGAGCAATCCATGCTTTCGCCGGAACGCGAACGCCAGCTCGCCTGGGATCACATCAAAGACCTCATCGGCACACGCGCCGCGCCCGGTGAAGTCCTCGCCGCCATCCGCAAACGGATGCATGGCCGCTACGACGCCGACGAGGTGAAAGCCTGCTGGCTGGTCCTCACGGAGGCCGACCCGATGATTTTTGTCCGCGTGTTCTGCCTATTCCCCTATCTGCCCGACGGCCAGACGGATCCCCTCGCCCGCCCCATTCTGGAAACCTTCGTCACCCGGCTGACCCACGAAAAATACGCCGCCGTTTATACCAAAACGATTCACGCCCTGCGGAATCTGTTCAAGGTCAAGGCGGACAGTCCCGCGCTCGTCAACTTCATCGCCCTGGTGAAATGGGTGGATAATGTGGCCGCCGAAAAGATTTCCAAGGATGTCGGCAAGTTAGCGTAGGAAGTCCCGCTGCAAAATCGTCATCAGGTCGTTCACCGCCAGCATCAGTTTTCCGTGCCGTTCCGCGGCGCCCTCATCCGCCAAATCAATCGGCGCGCTCATCGCCGCGGCGTAGCGATGGGTCAAGGCGGTCTGTTCGTTGCGCTGGCCCATTGAGCGCAGCAATCCGCGCACTTCTTCCACCCGTCGCTTCGTCTCGGAAATGGCCTTCAATGCCGCGTTCGGCGTCATGGTGTTGGCTTCAACGCGCCGCAACAAACCGCATTCAAACTGGCGGCAGCGTTCAGGCCGGTCCTGATAAATGCCGCAGAGACTGCCGCCGAAGCAGGCGCAGGGCTGCGCGAAGGCGGTTTTGTTACGCCCCTTGGGAACCAGCGTCAAGCCGAGCTGCCGCAACCGCTTCGCATTATCGCCCGCACGCAATTCCACGTCGGCAAACAGCGTGCTATCGCAGCACAGGCCGCAGTTTGGGCAAAGCTGCGAAACCGCCTTGCCGGGCTGGGTAGTGATGGATGCGGTTGGTTTTGGCACGAATGGGGAATGACCGGGGTTGGAAACACGATCCAACCGGCACGGTACTTCGTTCTGTCTAGCAAATTTGAAATCCCGGTCAACCCTATTAGCGACGGAAGAACAATTAGCTTAGAAGACTTCGGTACGAATCCCGGCCGTCTGGCGAACCGTCTGCGCGATTTGGGAAAGCACGCGCAATGGCAGGTGCCCCCAATCCGCATTCACGCCCGGCCGTGCGGCCGAGTAGATCTGCACCATCGAAATCTCCGCGCCGCCGGCCTTGAGTTCCTTCAGCCGCAGGGCGTATTCGTGGATCTCTTCAAACGGCGGCTCATCGCCGTGGATGGCCGGGAAGAGGCTTTGGATGATAACCGGCCGCTGGCGGCCAACCAGGAGGATGTTCGAAAGGATTTTTTCCAGCGGCGCATCCGGACGATTCACCTTGTCAATCAACGACTGGGTGCCGCCGTCGAGCTTGATCCAGATTTCGTCCGAACGGGTGAGAAATTCCAGGCCGCGCAAAACCGCCGGCTGGTCGAGGCCGGTGCCGTTGGTGATTAAAACGATCTTGAAAAATCCGCCCAGCGCGCGGACACGAACGACGGCCTGGACCGCGTCGACGAAATTAGCCGCCAGCGTCGGCTCCCCATCGCCGCTCAATGCGACCTGGCGCAACTGGAGCAGCTCGGCCGGCAGGGATTGATAATAAGGGTGCTCGGAAAGTTTGCCGTTTTGAAGGAAGGCGAGCGTCTTGCGCAATTCCGCAGCCATGACATCCACCTCAAGCTTGCTCTCCAATGACGGCACCCGGCGGTCCACTTCGCAATAGGAACAGTCGAAGTTGCACAATTTATCGGGATTGACGTTGACGCCGAGCGAAAGTCCCCGCGCCCGCGAAGAAATGACGGCATAGACAAAGCGGTTGCCCAGCCAATCTCGGGGCCGGTCAAAAGCGGTCTCGCGTACCGGCGTCGGGTGATAAGAAGCACCAGGCTTCTTTTTACCCGGCGTCACCGCGGACGCGTTATGGGTGGTTGTCGTTTCCACAATTTACACCCTGAAGCTACCGTCCGGCAGAAGGTTGCACCACACGGCTATTGTTGAATTCTTGACATATCTTGCTCAACTTATGGAGACAATTTCGGCTGATTATTATCGTTTTTCAAAATGTACGAGCAATCAGCGCCGACCAATTCCGACCAAGGCAGTACTGATTTTCGCCCAATAGTGCCATCTGGCCGACTGATGCACTGCCACGATGCGCGGCTAACAAATCCGCGGCAATTGCTCGCCGCTCGGCATGTCCAGAATCCGTCCCACACCCAGTTCGCTTTTCAGGACGACCAGAGGGGCGGATTTTTCCGCGATCCGGCCGATGAGCGCGGCGTCGGCCGAAACCTCAAATCCGCGCAGGATTTTCAGCGCGCGCGCCGCGTCCCTGGCGGCAACAAAGGCAACGAACCGGCCCTCGTTGGCAACGTGCAGCGGATCGAGACCCAGCATTTCGCAAGCGGCGTGGACGTCCTCGCGCACGGGGATGGATTTTTGTTCCACGGCGATTTTGACCCCGGCGGACTCGGCAATCTCATTCAACGCACTCGCCAGCCCGCCGCGCGTCAAATCGCGGAGGCAATGGATTTCGATTCCGGATTTAATTAACTGCAAAACCGGTTCATGCACGGGGGCGGAATCGCTTTCAATGTCGGCTTCAAACTGCAGCCCTTCCCGCACCGCCATGATGGCCATGCCGTGCCGGCCGAGATCGCCACTCACAATCACCACATCGCCCGGCTGCACATTTTGCGGCGAGATAATTTGTTCATGCTCGATGACGCCGATCCCGGTTGTGTTGATGTACAAGCCGTCGCCCTTGCCTTTGTCCACGACCTTGGTGTCGCCGGTCACGATTTGCACGCCGCATTTTACTGCCGCATCGCGCATTGAACACACCACGCGCCACAAAGATTCCATCGGCAAGCCTTCCTCGATGATGAAGCCGCAGCTTAAATAGAGCGGCCGCGCACCGCTCATCGCCAGATCGTTAACCGTGCCGTGGATCGCCATGGAGCCAATGTCGCCGCCCGGAAAAAAAATCGGGCGCACAACGTAGGAATCCGTCGTCATCGCCAGCCGACACGCTGGTACGGTGAACTGCGCGGAGTCATGGTGCGTGTCGAGAATCGGATTGCTGAACGCCCGGCCAAAGACGTTTTCGAGGAGCTGGTGCATCAACGTCCCACCGCCGCCGTGCGCCAGCAGAACGTGGGGATATTGCCCGATTGGAACCGGACAGGCGGCGCTGAAATCTGGCGCCCTCATTTGGCCCCCGCCATTTCTGCCGCGTCATGCCGCCGGTAGCGATAGTAGGCCGCGCAGGCGCCTTCGCTGGATACCATCGTTGCTCCGAACGGATGCTCCGGGGTGCAGCGCGTGCCAAACGCCGGACATTCGTGCGGCTTTTTCAGCCCCTGCAAAATCAAGCCGGCGATGCATTCCGCCGGCTCGTCCACCTGCCGGTCGGACAGGCCGAATTTTTTGGCCGCATCAAAGGCAGTGTAATTATCGGCCAATCCAAGTCCGCTCTCCGGGATTTCGCCGACGCCGCGCCATTTGCGGGGAACCACCCGGAAGACTTTTTTAATCAAATCTTGCGCCGGCAAGTTGCCTTCGCGGCAAACGGCCCGCGCATACTGATTTTCGACTTCCGCGCGGCCGGATTCCAATTGCTGCACCGTCAGCAGAACACCGTGCAAAATATCCAACGGCTCAAACCCGGTGATGACAATTGGCACATGATATTTTTTTGCGAGCGGAAAATATTCCTCGTAACCCATCACCGTGCAGACATGGCCGGCGGCAAGAAACGCCTGCACGCGGCAATCGGGCGACGACATCAACGCCTCAATCGCCGGAGGCACGAGAACGTGCGAGACAAGCATCGAAAAGTTATTTAAACCTTTCTGCGCCGCTTGATAGATTGCCATGGCCGTCGCCGGCGCGGTGGTTTCGAAGCCGACGCCGAAGAAGACGACTTCCTTCGCCGGGTTCAGTTCCGCGATTTTCACCGCATCCAGGGGTGAATATACGATCCGCACATCGCCGCCCTGCCCTTTTACACTCAATAAATCAGTCGTACTACCGGGCACCCGCAGCATGTCGCCGAACGAGGTGAAAATCACGCCGGGGCGCGCCGCGATTTCCAACGCCTGGTCAATCACCTCCAGCGGCGTGACGCAAACCGGGCAGCCTGGCCCGTGGATCAGCTCAATCCGTTTCGGCAGCAGCTCATCAATGCCGAATTTCACGATGGCGTGCGTCTGTCCGCCACAGACTTCCATGATTTTCCACGGCCGGGTCGTGATCCGCTGGATCTCCCGCGCAAACTTGCGCGCCAAATCCGCGTCGCGGTATTCGTCCATGAATTTCATCCGGCCGGCGCCTCCAACTCGCCCAGTTCGCCGATTTGTTTGAGGTATTCAAAGACTTTTTGTGCTTCAGCCTCGTCCACCTTGCTCAAGGCGAAGCCAACGTGGACGATGACATAGTCGCCGACGTTCACCTCGGGCACATAAGCGAGGCAGGCTTCCTTAACGATGCCGCTGAAATTGATCCGGCCCATGCGGGTCAGCGGGTCGTCGCCGCTGATGCTGACAACCTTTCCGGGAATGGCCAGGCACATAAATTATTTCAGGGTTAACTGGTTTCGGACGGCGTAGATTTGCCCGAGCGCAATGCCGCCGTCATTCGGCGGCACGCGTTGATGCCAATAGGGCTGGAATTTCTCCTCGCGCAGCCGGGTCACCGTCCGCTCGGCCAGGTAATGGTTTTGAAAACAGCCGCCGCTCAAGGCAACCCGAGGTTGTCCGAATTTCCTGGCGACTCCAACCACGGCCTCAGCCAGCGCGTTGTGGAATTTTGCGGAAATTTCCGCCACGGCAACGCCGCCACGAACGTCGGCCAAAATCGCCGAAATCATCCGCGACCAGTCCAACTGCAGTACCGGATGACGGTCGACTAATGGCAGATGGTAACACCGGGTCGTCTCAATATCACCGATCGCATATTCCAAATCCATCGCCGCCTGGCCTTCAAACCGCATCTGCTGGCGCAAATTCACCAGCGAGGCCACCACATCAAACAAGCGTCCCATACTGGAGGTAAACGGTGAATTAAACCCGCGCTGCAACATCCCCTTCAAGGCGATCATTTCGACCGGCGGCATCTCCCGCAGCGAGGCCAAATGACCCATTTCAAAAACGGCCTCGCCATACAATTCATAAAGCAACCCCAGCGCAGCGCGGCGCGGTTCCCTCACCGCCTTGTCCCCGCCAGGCAAGCGGAATGGGCGAAGATGCGCGACGCGATCGACATTTTCGCCGGTAACGAGAAAGAATTCTCCGCCCCAAATGGAACCATCCGGACCGTAGCCCGTGCCATCCCACGCCACGCCGAGCGCGGGAAGTTGGGTTTCATTCTCCGCGATGCACGACAAGACGTGCGCGGCGTGGTGCTGGACCTGGATGACTTTCTTGCCGCATTTTTGAGCGTACCTGGTCGAAAGATAATCGGGGTGAAGATCAGCCACAACCGTCTCCACCTGCGCATCGTAGAGTTTGGGCAGGTCCGCAACCGCGCGGCGAAACGCCTGATGAGCCGGTTCGGTCTCCAAGTCGCCAATATGCTGGCTCACAAAAACATTGTCACCCACCGCCAGGGCGACTGCATTTTTCAGCTGCGAGCCCACCGCGAGCAGGACATTGGGCTTTGGACCTTCGGCATTGGATCTCACCTGAACCGGCAACGGCGCAAAGCCGCGCGCACGGCGCAAAACAAATCCCCGGCCGAGCATCACGCGAACAATCGAATCGTCGATGGGCCGGATGATTGGACGATCGTGAACCAGGAAAACGTCGGCAATCCCCCGCAATCTCGCCAAAGCCTCATTTTCGTCGATACAAATCGGTTCGTCGCACAAATTGCCACTTGTGGCGACAACGGGGAAATCCAGCTGCAACAACAGCAGATGATACAGCGGGCTGGACGGCAGCATCACGCCCAAGTTGGGATTACCGGGAGCGACCGAATGGGCGATTGACGATTGACGATCGAGGATTTTCCGCAAGAGAACAATCGGCGCTTCTGGAGAGCGCAGCGCCCGTGCTTCCAGGTCCGAAACTTCGCAAACCTGTTTCACCGACGAAATGGTCGGGAACATCAAGGCAAAGGGTTTTTCCTCGCGCCGCTTTCGTTCGCGCAAGCGGTGAAGAGCGCGTTCATTCCGGGCATCAACGAATAGATGAAATCCGCCAATGCCCTTGACGGCCACGATTTTCCCGCGCCGGATCATCTGCGCGGAGGCGAGGAGGGCCTGATTACAGCCGAACATTTTTTCACCGATGTCGCTCCATAGTTCCAGCTGCGGTCCGCAAACCGGACAGGCATTCGGCTGGGCGTGAAAGCGGCGATTCCGGGGATTGTCATATTCGGCCCAACAGGCGGGGCACATCGGGAAATGCTTCATCGACGTGTTGGCGCGGTCGTAGGGCAATGACTCGATGAGGCTGAAACGCGGACCGCAGTGCGTGCAATTGGTGAAGGGATAGCCGAAGCGCCGGTTCGCCGGGTCAAAGATATCACGGAGACAGTCGGGACAAGTTGCGATATCCGGCAAGACCAGCGCTGACTTTTCGCCGGAAACTACGCTCGGGCGAATTTCAAACTTCTGATGCCCCGCCGCATCCAGCCAGGTCGCTTCGAGGCTTTGGATGAAGCTGCGCGGCGGCTTCTCCGACTCGAGGCGGAGGAGAAATCTTTCCAGCGTCACCTGGGCGCCCTCAACTTCGAGAAAGACACCCTGCGGCGAATTGCCGACCCAGCCGGTAAGTTTCAATTCCTCCGCCAGCCGAAAGACAAACGGACGAAATCCCACGCCCTGCACCGCGCCACGAACGACGACTTTGAGCCGGATTTTGAATGCAGCCGGCTCGCGCGAAATCAATTCCCGGTCAAACCGGGTTCGTCCGACGGTGTTGAGGAGCGTGTGCTGCTTCACACGCATAGCTTACGCCGGCAAGGAATCACCCGCTTCGCAGAAGTTGCCAACAGCTTCACATTTATTGTCATTCCAGAAACAAGATCCGTCAGCCAAAAGCCTGATTTTGGCGACGGCGGTGTGAAACCCGGCTTCGGCCGCGGGTGAATAATCGGTGCCGAAACCCAGATGAATTGCGGGAATGGTCAGCCACCAGGCTTCCGGACTTCGGCCAAAAACGTCGCGGGCCAGCGCCAACATCGTGCGCGGATCGGCGGCGTGCGCCATGAGTTGCGAAGTTTCGCCGGGTTCCAGTTTACGGAAATGGACACCGTCGGTTTTGTCCACGGCGGCGTCCACGAAAATCACGCGCCGGGCGCGCGCGATCGGATCGGCATATTCGGGAGAAAGAAGGGGGCAGATGAGCGTGCGAACGCCGGGCAGATTCAAGGCTTCGACCGCCTCGGCCACGCGCGGGCCAACGCCATCGTCACGGCGCAAGGTGTTGCCGTAACCGATGACGAGTAATTCGGATTCGATGGCCACTGATACTTCGCGATGCATAAAATGTTGCGGGCGGAATAAGACCGACCTGGCTCACCGCCGGCACGGTTTTGTTTAACCAAACCACGAACCAATAATTTGGGACTCGTCCCTCCGAGTTTTTTAGCCGCGCATTTTATCGTCCAGCACCGTGCCATCCGGAGCAATCATCTGAACATGCAGCGGCATCTGGCCAACGGCGTGGGTCGAACAGCTCAAACAGGGATCGTAGCAGCGGATGCCGTGCTCGACCCGGTTGAGCATCGCCTCGGGAATGTCATTTCCGTGGACATAATGCCGCGCGATTTGCGCGACCGTCTGGTTCATCGCCAGGTTGTTCTGGCCGGTGGCAACGATGAGGTTGACCTTTTGCAACAGCCCGTCGCGGTCCACGGTGTAATCATGGAAGAGCGTACCGCGCGGGGCTTCGCTAGCACCGACCCCGCGCAGACTGTTGATGCCGGCATCGGCACGCAGGTAATCGCTGGAAAGCTCCGGGTCATCCATATAGCGCTCGATGTATTCGAGGGACGCAAGGATTTCGATGAGCCGCGCGTAGTGGTAAAGGAACGACGAGGTGACCGCACCGCGACCGAGTTTTTTGAAGAGCTTCAACTCGGCGTCCGCCTTCGGCACACCCATTTGTTCGGCGACATTCAGCCGGGCGAGCGGGCCGACGCGATAGATGCCTTCGGGAAACCCGAGCGGCAGATAGTAAGGCGATTTGAGGTAAGACGAGTTCTGCACCGATTCGCCGATGTAATCCTGGTAATTTGCGGGGTCAATCTGGTCGGCGATAATGCTGCCGCTGCTGTCGGTGAAACGCAGCTTGCCGCCGTGATGCTCCCAGGTGCCATCGGGCGCAACCAGGCCCATGAACAGCGACTGGAAGTTTCCGAAAATCTGGATTTCCCGCCCGTGCGTCTTCATCGTTTTCTTCCAGAGATCAAACGCAACTTTGGTGGTGGCGAACGCCTCGGGCAGCCAGGCGCGGATCTTGGCGCGACCTTCCTCGGTAAGGGAACTGCGCACGCCGCCGGGCACAGCCCAGGCGGGATGGATTTTCTTGGCGCCGAGAATCTCGATAATTTCCTGGCCGAACTGGCGCAGCCGGATGCCGGCGCGGGCCAGTTCCTGGTTGGCGGCGATGATGCCGAAAACGTTCCGCCGGGCCGGCGGCGTGTCCCAGCCAAGCAAAAAGTCCGGCGCGCTCAAATGGAAGAAACTCAAAGCATGTGATTGGACCATCTGGCCCAGGTTCATCAACCGGCGCAGCTTGTCGGCGGCAGGCGGAATATTGACAGCCATGATGGCGTCGCCGGCCTTGGCGGACGCGAGCGTGTGGCTCACCGGACAAATGCCGCAGATGCGCTGGGTGATGCCGGGCATCTCGGAATAGGGCCGGCCTTCGCAGAATTTCTCAAAGCCGCGAAACTCGACGACGTGGAACTCGGCGTCGGCAACGTTGCCGGCGTCGTCCATGAAGATGCTGATTTTGGCGTGGCCCTCAATGCGGGTCACGGGATCAATGACGATGCGCTTCGACATAAAAAATCTTTCAACCAAATTTCAACTGGCGGCCTTCCAGCTTTGGCGTTTTGCCTTCCAGAACCTGAACCATCAATGCCTTGATACAATCCGCCGGCGGCGGACAGCCCGGCAGAAAATATTCGACCCGAACCAGTTCATGAACCGGCTGCACCCGTTCCCGCAACAGCGGGACGATGCCATCCTGCCGGGGTTTCACCGGATTGAACTGGGCATTATCAATATAGGCGCGCTGCAGCACGTTGTCGGCATTGCCCAGTCCGAACTGGTTGCGCATGGCGGGGACATTGCCGGTGACGGCGCAGTCGCCGAACGAGACGAGGACCTTGGTCCGGGCGCGGACCTGGTGGAGGATTTCCAGATTGTCGTCGTTGCAGACGGCGCCTTCAATGAGGCACACATCGACGCCTTCGGGATATTCTTTCACGTCGGCGATGGGGCTGTAGACGAGGTCGACTTTCCCGGCGAGGTCGATGAGAAACTCATCAAGATCGAGGAAGGACATGTGGCAGCCGGCGCAACCGCCGAGCCAGACCGTGGCAATTTTCAAGCGTTCCATTGTTTTTTCTCCCGTGCGTTGACGATGAATTCAAGTTTGCTGCGGTCGCGTACCGATTCGGCCACCGTCGAGCCTTTGCGGAACAGCGCGCCGGTGGGACAGGACATCACGCATTTGCCGCATTCGGTGCAGCTTTCGGAGTCGCCCCACGGCTGGTTGAGGTCGGTAATGATTTTGGACTTTGCGCCGCGCCCGGAGACGTTTTTCGTGCCCGCGCCCTCGATGTGCCAGCAGGAACGGACGCAGCGCGTACAAAGGATGCACCGGTTATGGTCCATGCCGAACAGGCGATGCGTGTTGTCCACTTCCCAGCGCGGGAACAGGTAGTCGTAGTGGACGTGCTCCAGGCCGCAGCCATAGGCCAGCGACTGGAGTTCGCAATGGCCGTTGGCCACACATACGGCGCAGATGTGGTTGCGTTCGGCAAACAAAAGTTCCAGCGTCATGCGCCGGTATTTGCGGAGGCGCTCGGTGTCGGTGGAAACCTCCATGCCTTCGGCGACTTTGACCGTGCAAGCGGGCAGCAGCTTAGGGGTGCCTTTCACCTCGACCAGGCACAGGCGGCAGGCGCCGATGTCATAAACGCCCTCGAGATGGCAGAGCGTCGGAATCTTGATGCCCGCCTCGGTCGCGGCGAAGAGGATGGTTTCGCCCTCTTCGGCGCTGATTTGTTTTCCGTCAATGGTGAGTGTCTTGGCGGCCATAAATATTATTTGGTTGCGGATTCATGCCGGGCAGCGGCGCCGTGCGTGGGTGGATTAAACGTGTCAGGCTGAAGCAATTCCTCGTATTCGTTGCGGAAGAAACGCAGCGTACTCATGGTCGGGTTCGGCGCGGTCTGACCGAGGCCGCACAAGCTGGTGTTGCGCACCATGTCGCATAATTCCTCCAGCGTGGCGAGGTCGCGCGCCGTGGCCTTGCGTTTGAGAATCTTGTCCAGCAGGTTGTGCATTTGCACTGTGCCGGCGCGGCAGGGAATGCACTTGCCGCAGGATTCGTCCATGCAAAACTCCATGAAGAACCGCGCCACATCCACCATCTTCGTAGTTTCATCCATCACGATCATGCCGCCCGATCCCATGATGGAACCGAGCTTGCCGAGCGATTCGTAATCCACCGGCGTGTCAAGATGCTGCGACGGAATGCAGCCGCCGGACGGACCGCCAGTCTGGACCGCCTTGATCTTTCCGCCGTCGGGCGCGCCGCCGCCCATTTCCTCGACGATAGTGCGCAGCGGGGTGCCCATCGGAACCTCGATGAGGCCGGTGTTCTTGATCTTGCCGGCGAGCGCAAACACTTTGGTGCCCTTGCTTTTCTCCGTGCCGATGCCGGCGAACCATTCCGCGCCCTGGCGGTAAATCGCGGGGACGTTGGCAAACGTCTCGACGTTATTCAGCAGCGTCGGACAGCCAAACAAACCACTTTCCGCCGGAAACGGCGGACGCGGACGCGGCGTGCCACGCTTACCTTCAACCGACATCATCAGCGCCGTCTCCTCACCGCAAACGAACGCGCCGGCACCGATCCGTATGTCGATGTTGAAATTGAACGGCGATTCAAAGATTCCGGCCCCGAGCAGCCCCATCTGCTTGGCCTGCTTGATGGCGAGTTGCAAACGCGAGATCGCCAGCGGATATTCGGCGCGCACATAGATATAACCCTGGTCCGCGCCAACGGCGTAGGCCGCGATGGCCATCCCTTCGAGGATGCTGTGCGGATCACTTTCCAGGACGCTGCGGTCCATGAATGCGCCGGGGTCGCCTTCGTCGGCATTGCAGATGACGTATTTTTTTGCGCCGGACGATTTGGCCACCGTGCCCCATTTCAGGCCGGTGGGAAATCCGGCACCGCCGCGTCCGCGCAAACCGCTTTTGACCATCACCTCGACGACATCCTTGGGCGCCATTTCGTTGAGCACTTCGTGCAAGGCCAGATAGCCGTCGGCCGCGATGTAGCTTTGAATGCGTTCCGGATCCACGATGCCGCTGTTGGCGAGCACGATGGAAAGCTGTTTGGTAAAGAAAGAGGCGTTCGGATCGCCCATTTCAAGATTCGTTTTCCCACCTTTCAATGCCGAAACGATGGCCGGCGCGTTTTCCGGGGTCACTTTGATGAACAATTTGTTTTGCGGGTCGGCCTGCACCAGCGGCCCATCGCAGCACAATTTCATGCAGCCGACCCCGCGGACTTCCACTTCGTCCTGCAGGCCGGCATCGGCCACCGCTTTATCTAGCTGTTCCTTGACCCCTTTGGAGTTAGAGGAAATGCACCCGGCCGCCAGGCAGCAGCGCAGCACAATTTTTTTCTGCGCGGCCAGTTCGTGGTCTTTTACTTGCAGCAGGTCGTTGAGAATCATGGTTTCATCCATTGGTTAATTTGTGCGACGGCGGCTTCCGGCGTCTGGCGCGGCGTGACGGTGCCGTCATACACCACCGCCGGGGCGATGCCACACGCGCCGATGCAACGGGCGGTCAGCAGGGACACCTTATTGTCCGGCGTGGTTTCGCCGGGCTTGATCCGGGCGAGCGCCTCGACGGCCGCGACCACCTTATCCGCGCCCTTCACGTAGCAGGCGGTGCCCATGCAGACGACACAGGTGTGCTCGCCTTGCGGCTTGAGCGTGAAGAAATGGTAAAAGGTCGCGACGCCATAAACCCGGCTCGGCGGCAATTTCAGATGATGCGCGACGAACAGCAAAACATCGTCTTCCAGAAAACCAAATAGCTCCTGAGCCTTGTGGAGCACCTCGATCAAGGCATCCTGCCGGAACTGGTTTTTCTTCATGTGCACTTCAAGGATCTTGAAGCGCTTGTCGCCGCTGGGGTGCTTCAGGTTAGCAACCGGCTTGGCGGGCGATATTTCGGCGGTGGTGGCAATGGCACTCATAAAAATTGTCCGCATCGCCAGACGGCCTGCGATGCATTAGACAATTTCAGGTTAACCGGTATCAGCAACAGCGCCTTACCAGAATTGGCAAATATAGACCTTAAATTGGCACGCTATTTTGGCGCCGTGAATCATTTTGGAAACCAACTTTTGGCAAGAATTGATCATTTGCCGACCGGAACCGAACGGCATTTGATGCGGTAAGTAATTTGCTCGCAGCCCGCGCCGGAACACCATTTCTTTCGCGGGTTCACCGGCGGGCAACAGGTTATTAATCGGCGGGTGGAGAAAATTTGAGGATCAAACGTAAAGCGCGCTCTGGAGTTCGCGGAGCATCACGCCGGAGAAAGGATAACGCCGCTCCGGGGCGCGCTCCAGGCATTTTAAAATCACCTTCTCCAGCGCCGGCGGCACATCAGGATTCAGTTCACTGGGAGCAACCGGACCGGCGGGCTCCATCTGGGCGGCGAGAATGTCCCCGGGCGTTTCGCCAGAAAACGGCTTTTTATTCGTCAACAGCTCATACGCGGAAACGCCGAAGGCGAAAATGTCCGCGCGCCCATCGATCCCTTCGCGTTTCAACTGCTCCGGGGCCATGTAACCGGGCGTGCCGGGATTTTTCGAGAACTTAACCGGTTTTTCCGGCAGCGGCTGGGCCATATCAAAATCAATCAACCGGACCGCGCCGTTGCGCGAGACCAGAACGTTTTCCGGCTTGAAATCAAGATGCATGTAGCCGTTCTCGTGAACATCATTGAGGCCGGCGGCCATGTCAATCAGGATGGGCGCCACGTTTTCCGCCAGCACCGGATCCCGTCGCGCCACCAAAAGCTTCAAATTGTCGGCCTCGACATAATCCATCAGCAGGTAATCGCTGCCATGCTCGACATAGCCGACGATATGGTCACTGCCGGCGAGCAGGGCGAGGATTTTATTGCCGCGGGAAAAGCGGCGCCGGGCGGTGAAGTTAAAGCGCAGCTCGGGTTTCAGCCGGCGCAACGCGTAAGATTTCCCGCGCGCGTCCGAAGCCAGCCAGATATCCGCCATGCCACCGCTGTTGAGCAGCTCACGCAGATAGAACCGGCCGAACTTTTCCGGGCCGACCACTTCGCTGTCGGGAATTTTCCGCCCCATGAAAAACCATTAACACAGTAACCGCGCCGCCGCGACCAAAAATAACCAACGATTTTGCTTCCCACCGGCGACGGACAAAATAAATTTCCCGGGTGACCGGCGTCCTAGCGGAAAGTTTGAATTTGCTGTATCCGCCCGTCTGCCAGCTTTGCCGGAACGAGCGCGCGACGGCGCGCGACGGATTCGTCTGCAGCCAATGCCGGTCACACGTTCGCTTCATCCGCGCGCCATTCTGCCAGCGCTGCGGCCGGCCGTTCGAAGGGGACCTCACCACTGCGTTTCAATGCACCAACTGCCTCGAACTGGACCTGCATTTCAGTTCCGCCCGCTCGGCGGTCGTCGCCAAAAGCGTGGTGCTGGAGGCAATCCACCGGTTCAAATATTCCCGCGCACTCTGGTTTGAAAATTTCCTGGCCAGCCTGCTCGTCCGTGAAGCCGCACCAGTTCTGCGGAGTGGCGAAGCGTGGGACGGCATCGTCCCCGTTCCGCTGCATCCGCTCAAATTGCGGGAACGGGAATTCAACCAGGCTGCGCTGCTTGCCGGTCAGCTAGCCCGCGCCACCAAGCTACCGCTGAATGAAAAATGCCTCCGCCGCTTACATCCGACCGCAACGCAGACATTGCTGACCCGGGATAAACGCGCGGCGAATATGAAAAACGCCTTTGCCGTCCGCCGGGGCACCCGGCTCGACGGCCAGCGACTCGTTTTGGTGGACGATGTTTTCACCACCGGGGCCACCACCAATGCCTGCGCAAAAGCCCTGCGCGCGGCTGGAGCGGCGGAGATCGCCGTCTGGACAGTTGCGCGGGGACTCTGAATTTTGTATACTTTGGTGTTCATGGATACCACTTCGTTTTTGAAGAAATCGATCGGCGGCGTGTCGCAGGTCGAGCCGGCGCTGACGCCACCGCCCGCGAACGCCGAACAGACCACTTTTGCCAAGAAACCCAAGATCGGCGGCAGCAAGTCCAAGAAACGCGATATTCCTGAGGGGCTGTGGACCAAATGTCCATCATGTGAGGTGATGATTTTCGACAAGGAACTGGACGAAAACCTCAAGGTCTGCCCCAAGTGCGATCACCATTTCACCATTGGCGCACGCGAACGCATCCATTCGCTGGTCGAGACTTGCTCATTCGAGGAGATGGACGCGGAAATGACCAGCGTGGACATATTGCAGTTCAAGGGCGTGGCCACCTACAAATCCAAGCTCGAAGCCTATAAAAAGAAGGTAACGATCAAGGACGCCGTCGTGACCGGCATCGGCAAAATGGCCGCGCACACCGTCGCCTTAGGGGTGATGGATTTCAGCTTTCTCGGCGGCTCCATGGGTTCGGTCGTCGGCGAAAAGCTCACCCGCCTCATTGAGCGCGGCACGGAAGGCGGCTGGCCGGTCATCATCATTTCCACCAGCGGCGGCGCGCGCATGTATGAAGGCATGTTCAGCCTTATGCAGATGGCCAAGACTTCCGCCGCGCTGGCGTACCACGCCCAGCGCCGCCTGCCTTATATCAGCATCCTCGTGAATCCCGACTACGCCGGCGTGATGGCCAGCTACGCCAGCCTGGGCGATTTAATTCTGGCGGAGCCAAAGGCGCTGATTGGTTTTGCCGGACCGCGCGTCATCAAGGACACCACGCAGGCGGAACTGCCGCCGGGATTTCAAACCTCCGAATTTCTGCTCGACCATGGCCTCGTTGATTCCATCATACACCGCAAGGAAATGAAAGACCGGCTGGTAAAATACCTTGATTACTTTGCCGCCGGGAAAAAAGCCGCCACCGCTTGAGACCACCGGATGGTGCGGCTGAACTTAGCGGGCCTGCCTTTGCGTTAACCTTCATCCCTGCCGGCAGCGACGCGGATATCCGGCAGTTCTTCCGCACGGTTCGGGACGAATGCGGCGTGTGTTTGAAGCCTACGCCGACGGCCGACGCGACGCGCAACTTACAAAAACTTATGACGCGGCTTGCCTGATAATCGGGTTCAAGCCCGGCTTCATTCCATCGCGTCACCAGCCAGTTTGGAGAGGATGGCCGAGGCGTGGAAGGCGTCAAAGCCCATGCCATTCGCACGACCCACGAATACGCCGGCCAAGCCATGCTTTTTGTCGATCCAGGGAAAGAAACCCGCAAAGGACGGACTGCTCAAAACCACTGCATCGCCGTGCTCATCGAGCACGAGCCGCCATTCGCCGAGGCCATATACCGACTGATGTTTCTGGCCGAGGGTGATTTCAGGATATTCCGGCCGGGTCACCGTGGCGCGGCCAATCTGGTCGGCCTGCATCTCATGGATAGCGTTGGTGGACAAAACCTGCCGGCCATTAACCTCGCCATCGTGCAGGATCATCTGGAGAAAATTCATGTAGTCCGCCGCGTCGCTGCAGGGGAAGAGATCTCCGCCGACAAGGTTGGAATACGTCCACAGGTTATGACCGGTCACCGTCTTTCGCATACCGCAAGGTTGCGCGATCTTTTCGCCAAACACGGTCAGCCACGGCCGGCCGGCCACCACTTCGACAGCGCGCGAAGCGGTCGCCAGCGCCGTACCACCGTAGGCAAATTCCTGACCGGGCTTCACGCCAGTGCGACCGGCGGCCAGCTGCGCTGGAAAGGTCTCCACACCCAGATGATCGTTGATCGGAATGGAATTGAGGCTGCTGGTGTGCGAAAACATCTCCCGCAGGGTGTTCGTGCCGGCGGGGGAATTTTTTAGCTCCGGCAGATAGGTGGAAATTGGTTGGTCCAATTCCATTTTCCCCTCGTCGACAAGTGCCATCATGGTCGCTGCCTCCAGCCATTTGGAGGACGAGGCGATCATCACCGTGGTCTCCCGCGTGTAACCGTTCCAATAACGCTCATGGAGCACCTTGCCCTCCTTCGACACAATCAAAATCCCCG
Organism: uncultured Verrucomicrobia subdivision 3 bacterium; assembly: GCA_903870815.1. GTDB lineage: Bacteria > Verrucomicrobiota > Verrucomicrobiia > Limisphaerales > UBA11358 > UBA11358. The sequence continues at coordinate 3,624 of CAIQEI010000025.1, read as the reverse complement.
CGCCAGGATACTGGTGTGCGTCCATCCACTGCTGGATTTGCGCGTCCACCTTGGAAAAATCCGGTTCCGCCGCCGGGAGCAGACCGCAACCGCAAGCCAGGCAAATCAGCAACCTGACCAGCATTGACGCGAAGCAATTTCGAAGCTCAAAAAAGCAGGGTAATTTCATCGCGAAATCCGAGGTTGTATATTCATGAACCCGGTAGCGACATCGCGCAGCGGTTTCCCCGCCCGCGCGGAGCGGGCGGAACAAACCGTGCAAGATTTTACGGGCGGAAACATTCGTTCCGGCGCCTGACGCTGCGCTCGGCGACGGGGACGGCGCAGCGCGCCATCCCTACCAACTTCGTGATTCGGGTTCATCGCTCAAAACTATTCCGCAGGGCACGGTCTGTCAGCAACTAGTTTTGCCGGTCCCGGCTAGGATGCAAACTTTGCGCCATCCGGAACGGAAAATCCGGCGAGGAACGGTTCCGCCGCCAGGCGCCGGCCGCCTTCGCGCTGCAATTCGAGAATCCGCAATGCACCCTGGCCGCAACCGACGACGATGCCGGTTTTGTCCACCGATAAAATCTCCCCGGCCGGGCCGGAACGTTCGACAACTTCGGCCTTCCAGATTTTCAGGAGTTGAGATTTGGATTCGACGGCCAGAAATGTGAATGAACCCGGCCACGGCGTGAAGGCGCGGAGGCGATTCCAAATTTGCACCGCCGGCTGGCTCCAATTAATTTTACCGTCCTCCTTTACAATCTTCGCGGCATAACAGGACCCTTCCGCCGACTGCGGCCGGGGGAGGATCTTGCCGATTACGTAATCGGGAATCGTGTCGACGAGCAATTCCGCACCGAGTTGCGCCAGGCGGTCATGCAGGGTCTGCGAATCATCCGACGCCAGGATCGGCGTGCGGCGCGTAGATAGAATCGGTCCGGTGTCGAGGCCGGCGTCCATTTTCATGATCGTCACGCCGGTTTCGGGCTCGCCGTTGGCGATGGCCCATTGGATCGGCGCGGCCCCACGATATTTTGGCAGCAGCGAGGTATGGACATTCAAGCAGCCGTGCGACGGCAATTCCAAAATGGTCGCGGGCAATAACTGTCCGTAGGCCACCACGACCATTAAGTCCGGCTTGAGTTCGCGCAGCCGGGCGAGAAACTCCTCACTCCGTGCCTTGAGCGGCTGGAGAAGGGGAAGGTTCAATTTCTCCGCGAGGATTTTTACCGGCGACAGCGTGAGCTTGAGCTCGCGGCCTTTAGGTTTGTCCGGCTGGGTGACGACCGCGCCGACGGAAAAAGATTTATTGGCCGCCAGTTTTTCCAGGCTGACGCAGGAGATTTCCGCCGTACCCATGAAAATGATCCGCAGCGGCGTCATCGGCGGTCACTTTTTCGCGGCGATCCGCAGGATGTCGGAAAGGACTTTGGCGGGCGACTGGTCGGCGTTGATTTTGTGAACGAGATGCGCGCCATAAAATTTCAGCACCGGCATCGTTTCCATTTCGTAATTCTTGAGCCGCTCGAGGATGACGTCGAGATTGGCGTCGTCCAAGCGGTTGTCCTTGATGGCGCGACGCTGCATCCGTTCCACGAGCTTGTCCTCATCCTTGCACCGAAGCAGAAAAACGGCCTGGACATCCAGCGTGTCGCGGAGAATCTCCGCCTGCCGCACGTTGCGCGGGATGCCGTCGAGCACCAGCATGTCGTGGTCGGGATGGAAGCGGCCAATCTTGGTGCTATTGACGATAAACTGGTGCCACAATTCGATGGTCTGCTCATCCGGCACCAACTGGCCGCGACTGGAATATTCGATGAAGATCTTACCCAGCGGGCTGTCGGAGCGGAGGTTTCGAAACACGTCGCCACACGCGCAATGGAAAAAATTCGGGATAACACCCAGCACCTTGCCCTGGGTGCCCTTGCCGACACCGGGCGCGCCGAAGAGGAGGATGCTCCGGTATTTCACGCCGTCCTGGGGTTGAGTTTGATCTCCAAAATGTCGGCCAGCGGAACCGGTATTTTACCGCGCCCCACGGTTTCAAGAATCACGTCCGTGGGCGTGACCTCGCTGATGTGCTGGACGGCAAAATGATCCTTCATGGTCTTGAGTTCCATCGTGAATTTTTGGGCCAGATCGCCCGGCACCGCCCCGATGAACGCGGCAAACCGCGTCTCGACAAACCGTTTGTTGAAAGTGTATTTGCCGCGCGAATAAACCTGGCCTTCCGGCTTCTTCTCGCCTTGCGGCTGCCACGAGGCCTCGGTGATCTGGATTTCCGGCGTGGACGCCTGATACCGGGTGGGCTCCGGGGCCGCCTCAATCACGGATGCCGGGGGCGCCTCCTGCTTCATCGGCATCCACAGAAAAATCACGGGCCCGATCACCGGCAAGACCGCCGACAATCCGACCACCTGCAAGGCCGAGCGCGAACGGATGATCGAGACCTCGTACGCCGCGTAAAGATTGGCCAGATACAGCACCAGAAAAATGAACCAACCCACCGGCGAAGCCGCCAATCCGCCGAACAGGGACGGATGCGCCGGCCGTTCCAACCGCTCCACGGGATTGATGGTTATTTCCGCTTTCGGCGGGCGCTGGGACGGGTCCGGATCTATGAAAACATCCACCAACCCCCGGATTTTCGGGTTGGCCGACAGTTGCTTCAAGGATTCCTGCGAGAACCGGCCCCACGGCAGGTTGGTATAAGTATCGCCCGAGCGCAGCAACAGGCCATTGTCATCGAACTTCACGATGTCGCCCGCCTGCAACGAACCGTCGGTCATCGTCAGCGTTTCCGACGCCCCCGCCCCGACGGCGACGGCCAGAGTCAGAAAGAAAATTAAATGGATTTTGCGCACGACATTTATCTAGCAAACACAGGCTACTGGCGAAAGCAAATTCAACTCGGCCCGACCAGAAAATCCTCCAGCCGGCGGCGCAGCACCGGCGGAAAGGTGCGGCGTGAGGCGACGGGACGAATGTAACCGCGCGTAAAATTGTTTACGGTTTGTTCCGCCCACTCCGCGCGGGCGGGGACACCGCAGCGCGATGTCCCTACGGGATTCAAAGTCCTGGTCAGGAAGTAAAATTAACAAAAAAAACGCCGGCAGTTGCCTGCCGGCGTTTTGATATAAAAATCCGATTATTTGGCCGCCGGCGCGTTGGTGGTTGTCGGCAAATTCAGGAGTAGACTGTTTCCCGAGGGCGGGTTGGCCGGAGCCGGGGTGGTTGGCGTGGAAGCCGGCGCCGGCGCGACAACCGGATGCTGCGCCAGTCTTTGATCAACCTTTTGCACCAGGCTAACATCGTTCAAATGTTGGGCGGCATTGACCTTGTCGTGCAGATAACCGAGGAACAAGGCCAGCACCAGGAAAACCCCGGTGCCATATTTAGTGATCTTGGTCAGCGCATTGCCGGAACCAGCGCCAAACAGCGCATCCGCCGTGCCGGCCCCGAAGGCCATGCCCGCACCGGCGTCTTTCTTGGGCAGCTGCACGAGCACCAGCAGGATCAGCAACAGGGCGTTGATGACAAAAATGAAGGTTAGCACACCAACGGTGAACGGATTAACCAGAATATTCATGGGAACAGTTTAGATGGAATTTTTGATGATGTCAGCAAAACTTCTCG
>CAIQEI010000024.1 GCA_903870815.1 uncultured Verrucomicrobia subdivision 3 bacterium | reverse complement strand
CTCCGGTCGGGCTTCGCCCTCCCTATGCAGGGGATGGACAAAGAACAAACAAAAACATAAACTCAACCATGTCCCAGGACTAACTCATGGACTGGATCAGAAAAGTGAAGCCGGTCACGGGATACATGTTTTGGTATTCAACCCCGGACTGAATTTCACCGGAGATCAACAAAATGGGGTAAGTCACTTTTGCCGCGGCCAGAAGTTCTAACATTTCCCAAGCTTCCATGCCGGAATGCTGCACGTCGGTGATCAATAGATCGGGGTTCGCTTTGGATAGTTCCCGCCACACATCGTCCCCATTGGTGAATTTTTGAATTTGAACCAGGGTAAAGTATTTCTCGATCACCAACGCATACAAGTTCGACAAACACTCGTCGTCTTCCGCGATAATCACCCGCCTAATTGGCAGATGTAAATTCGAGGCTGGAATTCCACCCGTAGGCAAATTCGTGGCAACCCGGGTCATGCGGCTAATTTTGCCTGGGTCATAAATGAAGGCAACTAAAATTATTCGCTCTTTGATTGAGACTCGCGAAATAGAGTGACAAAAAAATGGCGCGAACGGAGGACGGCGTTCATGCCGCTTCAACGTGAAAAATGCAGGCGGGCCGGGTATGCCGCGGAATTTCAGTGGAAGCAGAAAACAAGGAACAGCAAAATCAGCAGCAGGGCGGTAAGCCACCAAAACCAGTGGAGGCCGCGTGGTTTCGGGCTGGTGGCTCCGAACTCCGCCTGCACGAACCCGGCATAATCAAAATCCTCATCGGGAAGGCCGAGGTTACTGGCGTGAGCCGAATCCGACCAGCCGGTCAGTTCGTCGGCGCCACATTGGGGACAGGCTTTCGCCTTGGGCGGAACGCCGGCACCGCAATGAGGACAGATCTCGGGAGTCATTTAAATTTTCGATCTGTAATGGCCGATTTTCGCGGCGGGATGCCGGCGGAACACGTCGCGAAGGCGGAGCGCGTAAACAACGATCGCAAAGTGTCAATTTCAACCGCCCACGCCGGCGTATTCCTCGTCGGTACGGAGGTCGAGGCCCATGAGAACATAATCGTGAGTGATGGCCTGCATATCCTTGACGTAATCTTCGAGACGCACGAGCTGGTTGAAGCCGAGCATGGCGAACATCTTCATCGCCGCCGTTTGTTCGGCAATGAAGGCCGCCTCCACGCGCTCGAGGCCGGCACTGCGGGCGAAGTCGAGCGTCTCCTCAATAAGCTTGGTGGCCAGACCGCGGCCGCGGAATTGAGGATGCACCAGCACGCTCACGCGACCGACGTGGCGCTTCCAGCCGCCGAGCCGCTGGTGGAGCGTCGCCACGCCGACAATTTTATGGTCGACGACGCCGAGCAGCGGCAGGTTGCGGCCCACGTCAATATTCCGGCACCAGTCGTGGATGACTTTGAGGTCCTGCACGCGGTGCTTGATGAACATGCGCTCGGGCTCGGGGATATCGAGGAAAAGCTGGTGAAAAGCCTTCTCGTCCTCGGCTTTGAGCAGGCGCAGGGTGGCCGGGTGGCCGTCCTTGAGCTTGACGGACTTGGGGAATTTCTGAAGTTCGAGTTCGATGCTGAATGACATAGGTTCCTTTCCTGACGGCACTGTGCGCGCGCCGCCGCTTTCCTGCAACAAAATTTTTCAGCGAAAGGCGGATTCGCCCGCAATGCCGATGGCCGGCCGAAGCGAATTGAATTTCACTTTGGCGGGGTCGAGGCTCCAGCGGGCGGCGAGCCGGGGCACTTTTTCATAATTCATTTCCGCGTCCAGGATGGTCGCCGCGGATTCGCCGTAGGCGAACAACCGCACATCCACCTCGATCTCAGGCAGGGTTTCGCGGCCCTGATTCCAGACGGTCTCGCCCGCCCAGGCGTAGGCGCGCGTCACGCAGCCGTCATCCAGCCGCGCCCAGGCGTGATGATGCAGGAGGCGGCTGGCGTAAAAATACTGCACGTGGCCGAGCGTGCGGCTCAGCGCGGTGAGAAACAGAAAGGTCGCGTCCACGTCATCCGTGGGGGTGGGCAGGCCGAGGCCGGTGACGATAATCCAGCCGTTGACGCGCGGGCTAATAAAAAAACCGTGACCGCCCCGGAGGCCTTCGGCCCATGAGCACGGCTGCGGGCGGTTCAAGCCGAGCGCCGACCGGACTGCCTCCGGCGAGGCGGCGCGGATGGCGAGCCAGCAACCCGGACGTGCCACGGTGGCCGGCGAAAACGAAAAGAAATTCTGAGCCGGAACAACAGTTTTTGGCGCTAGCCGGTTCCGGCGATGCATCGCCAGCATCCAGCCGAGCATCATGAAGCCGAAGCCCAGCGCAATGCCCGGCAGGGCGAGAAACAGCAGCGGGATGAGGTCGGTCTGACTCACGCAATTAATTTAAGAGCGTATCTGAAAATTGCAAGGGTTGCTGTTTGTTTTGTGAGGGGTAAGAGACAGGGTACAAGTCGTGGCGAGAGGTTATTGCCAGAGGGGCACCGACCAAGCAGAGTCGTAGCCAGAATACCAATAGGAGAAATCCCGCGAGCGGCGGGTCTTTTGCCTGTGGCCGGCGTTGGTTCATCGGTCACAGCCCGCTGCGCTCCTTCCGGAGGGGCACCAGTTCCTCCCTCGCCGCCTTGGCCGCAGCCAAAATCTCTCGCCGCATCACCCCTCGGAATTTTCAGACAAACTCTAAGCCGGTTTGCGCCCGATTCAAATTATTTCAGCGGCAACTTGCCGTCAGCCAGTCCAAGTACTTCCGGCTGCCCGCGCTCAAGGGCAGAACCAGAAACTCCGGCGTATCGTAGGGATGGCGGGCGAGGACCAATTGCTCCAGCGCCGCCAATCTGGTTTTTCGGGTTTTCATCACCAACATCACCTCGGCGGCGGATTCCATTTTGTCCTGCCACCAGTAATGCGACTCGATTTTGGGGATCAGGTTGGCGCAGGCGATCAGCCGGGCTGACAAGGCGGCCTTGGCCAGGGCGCGGGCGGTTTTCAGGTCCGGCGCGGTGACGAGAACGAGGGCGAATTGGGCGGCGGGTTTCATGGGTGGTAACTCAAGCGCGTTACGGGCGCGGACCATATGTAGATCAAAAGACAAGGGCAGCACAACACCGAACATTCAACGCTGAACATCGAACATCGAATTGAGAAAAACGGAAAGCGCGAACGGGACGGGGAACCCGAACAACGAACTTTGAACCGGGGCCAAAACATTCAACATTCAACTTCGACCTTATATGCGGGAGTTGGGGTGGCAAGGCTCTAATAACATTAATTTAGAGACTCCTTACGTCGTCGCCTACAAGCATTTCAGACGGGTGAGACGCAGCCGTGGGAGCTTGAAAGCACGCTTGCCAAGGCGCCCGGTGTTTTGTTCAATCTGGCGTGCTCAATCAGCAGACTCTCAATCGCCCCGCCACCTTTTCGGGCATCGGCCTGCATAGCGGCAACCGCGTGAACATGACGATCCTGCCGGCGCCGGCCAACAGCGGCGTGCGGTTCCGCCGGGTGGATCTCGACGGCAAGCCGGAAATCGAGGCGCGGGTGGAAAACGTCTCCGAAACCAACCGGTCCACGACGCTCGCCAAGGGCAATGTGAAGGTCCACACCGTGGAACACGTCCTGGCGGCGCTGGCGGGCTATGAGATCGACAACGCCATCGTGGAACTGGACGCCAACGAGCCGCCGATCGCGGACGGGAGTTCGCGGGAGTTCGGCAAAATCCTGCTGGCGGCGGGCATCGTGCCGCTGGCGGAAAAGCGGGAATATTACACGCCGACGGAGCCGATTGAAATCCGCCACGGCGAGACTTCCATGACGCTGTTTCCGGATGAGAATTTCAAAATCACCTGCACGAGCGCGGACAAGCAGGGGCGGTTTACGCAATTTTACTCCACGGAAGTCACTCCCAAGACGTGGGAAAAGGAACTGGCGCACGCGCGGACGTTTTGTTTTTACGAGGAGATCGAGTACTTGTTCAAGAACGGGCTCATCAAGGGCGGCAGCCTGGAGAACGCGGTGGTCATCCGCGACGACGCGGTGCTGACGACGGAGCCGCTGCGCTACCGCGAGGAGTTTGTGCGGCACAAGATGCTGGACATCGTGGGCGACCTCTCGCTGCTCGGAAAACCCATCCGCGGCCACATCATCGCGGTGCGGCCGGGCCACGCGGGCAACTGCGAGCTGGTAAAGAAGATCGCCGAGCAGATCAACCGGCCGATCCGCGCGGCGCAGACGTTTTCGCCGCCACCCCCGAAGGAAGCGCCGGCGCCGCTGCCGTCCGCCGAAGGGGCGATGGATATCGAGGCGGTGATGAAGATGCTGCCGCATCGCCCGCCATTCCTGCTGGTGGACCGGATTTTGAAGATCGAGGGCAACCACATCGTCGGCATGAAAAACGTGACAATGGGGGAGGATTTTTTCCGCGGTCATTTTCCCGGTCATCCGATCATGCCCGGCGTGCTGCAACTGGAGGCGATGGCGCAGGTTGCGGGGATCCTGCTGCTCAAGCGCATCGAAGCGGCGAACCAGATCGCGTATTTCATGTCCGCGGAGGAAGTGCGATGGCGCAAGCCGGTGGTGCCGGGCGACGTGCTGGTAATCGAGGTCGAGCTGACGAAGATCCGCGGGAAAATCGGCAAGGCCAAGGGCGTCTGCAAGGTGGACGGCGAGGTGGTGAGCGAGGCGGAAGTGACGTTCATGCTGAGAGACGCGTGAAGCCAATTGCAAATTTCGGATTGCGGATTGCGGATTGGATGTTTCGCGGAACGAATTGCGAATATGAGTCCAGAAGTTTTCAAACAAAGAACCAAAGCTTACGCGTTGAAGATAATTCATTTTACTGACAACCTGCCAACCTCACGCTCCAATAATTTAATGGCGGGACAATTATTGCGCTGCGGCACGTCGGTGGGCGCAAATTACCGGGCAGCCTGCCGTGCCAAATCGGCGGCGGATTTCATTTCCAAAATGAGCATCGTCGAGGAAGAGTGCGATGAATCAATTTACTGGATGGAATTGCTGGAAGATTCCGGAAAAATAAAAAAGGAGGGGGTGGCCGAATTAAAGCGGGAAGGTTCGGAAATTCTGGCCATGGTGGTTGCTTCCATCAATACAGCCAGAAGTCGCCGCAGTAATCCGCAATCCGCAAACCGCAATCCGCAATCAAAATGATCCATTCAACGGCCATCATACATCCCCAGGCGCAGGTCGGTTCCGGCTGCGAGGTCGGGCCGTTTTGCGTCATCGGCGAACACGTGACGCTCGGCGAGAATTGCCGGCTGCATTCGCATGTGGTCGTGGACGGGCATACCCGACTAGGGCAGGGGAATGAGATATTTCCATTCGCCGTCATCGGCAAGAAGACGCAGGATTTGAAATGGAAAGGCGGTGTGACGCGGCTAGAGATTGGCGATAGCAATGTATTTCGCGAGGGCGTGACGATTCATTGCGCCACCAATGACGGCGCGGCCACGGTGCTCGGCTCGCACAACCTGCTGCTGACCTATGTCCACATCGCGCACGACTGCCGGCTGGGCGACCACATCATCATGTCCGGCTACGCCGGCCTGGCGGGGCACGTGGTGGTGGAAGACCACGCGGTATTGGGCGGATACACGGCCGTGCACCAATTTTGCCGCATCGGGACACGCTGCATGACCGGCGGCTGCTCACGCATACCGCAGGACGTGGCGCCTTACACCATTGTCGAGGGGAATCCCGCGGTGGCCCGAGCCATCAACAAGATCAACCTGGAACGCGCCGGCGTTTCCGAGGCAGCGCAGTCGGCTTTGCGCGCCGCGTACAAGATCATTTTTCGCGAAGATCTTTCCACGGCCAACGCACTGGCGAAGGTGGAAGCGGAATTACCCGCGCTGCCGGAAGTGCAGCATCTGGTCCAATTCATCCGGACCAGCGAACGCGGCATCTGCAAGTAAGTCCGGCCCGGCGCCGTTTTCAATAAAAACAAAGGCCACTCAAGTGAGTGGCCTTTGCGGTTGAAGGTGGTTGCTAAATTATTTCTTGCCCGACTTAATTTTGGCCCAGCGGGCCTTCTGCGCAGCCTTGATCCGGGCAATGCCTTCCGGGCTGATCTTTCTGGTCGGCGCCTTGGCAGCGGGAGCGGACTTAGTCGCGGGCTTTTTCGCCGCATGAACCTTGGCCCAGCGCAATTTCTGGGCGGCCTTGATGCGGGCGATGCCGGCGGCGCTAATCTTTTTTCTGGCCGGCTTGGCGGCAACGGCAACCTTCACGGCAGCGGGTTTGGTCTTGGACGCCTTGATGGCAGCCCAGCGCGCTTTTTGAGCGGCGGCGACGCGAGCCCGGCCAGCGGCGCTCATGCCGCGTTTTTTAGCCGGCTTGGCAGTAACAGCGGGGGTGGGACTGCCGCCGAGCAGACTTTGAAGTTGTTGATTCAAGCCGGCGATTTTTTCCTGGAGATCAGCGGCGTGACGTAATTGCGTTGGTGTTAGATTGGCTATACTCATGCGAACAGTTAACCACAGGCTCCAATATAGTCAACCTATAAAATGAAGGGCGCGGGATTGGATGTATCTCAGCCGGGGTCTTGACTTCGAAACAAGGTAGAAACCATGCTTTTGGGCCTGAGAGGCAGGCAGCACTGTCCTAACTTGGGGCGAACCGCCCCCGCTAAAGTATGGGCCGCCAGTAACTTATTGGGACCCGTAAAATAGAGTGACAGGAATTCGGCGCTAACGGGCGTGCACTCCGCTTCAGCCTGAAAAATGCAGGCGTGCCGGGCTTCCACGTAATTCGTGTTTCTGGTAGTTGAAGCGGCGTAAACGCCGCGCTCCGTGATCGTATTGAGCGGGGCTCAATAGGGTTGAAAAGCCGCCAGGTTGGTGCCAGACATGAAATAGGGATTGGCGGCCACAAGCTCATCCGCGGTCCGGTCCTTGAACTGATCCCGATAGGCCCGGGCAAGGTTGGCTAGTACGTACATATTACGCGTGTTGACCGAATAACCCAGCAGCGGTTTTATGGTGCGCCGTTCCTTAAATTCCTGGGCGAGCCGCCGGGCTTTCCAGACCTGCCAAGGCAGCATCGGCCGCTGCATTTTTGCCAGCTCGCTGGTCATGCCGGGGTCGACATATTCCCGGGCCAACAGCCCCCATTTGTAAGCCTGAATATAATTCGTGCGGAGGCCTTTGACGTTCAGGTACGCCGCGCTGAGAAACACGAAAGCCTGCGGTTCGCCCTGTTCCGCCGCCCGTTTAAACCATTCCACGGCTTTGGGCTGATCAGGATTCACATCCCAACCAAACCAATAGCTCAGGCCAACCAACATCTGGGCAGCCACGATGTCCTGAGCCGCGGCTTTTTCATACCAATTGACCGCCTCGGAACGGTTCGTCTTGATGCCCGCGCCATCGTAAAGGCATCGGGCCACGGCGAATTGGGCGTCGGCATCGTCGCCATATTGGCCCGCGAGGAAATACCACTTCAATGCTTCTTTCGGGTCGGCGGGGACGCCATCGCCATGGGTATAACAAAGGCCAAGGCTGTATTGGGCGTTCGGGTAGCCTTGATCGGCGGCTTTGCGGAACCATGCCACGGCTTTGGCCTTGTCCGCCGTCACACCTTTCCCACCCAGATAACAGGCACCCAGGCAGCATTGGGCCCAAATGTTTCCCTGATCGGCGGCTTTTTGAAACCAATCAACGGCCAGGGTCTGATTGGTGGCCACGCCCCGGCCCCGATAATAATAATTGCCAAGCAGGTACTGGGCCTCCGCGGAACCGCCCGCCGCCGCGAGACGGGTTATTTCAATCTCCCGGGGACTGGGGACATTGGTATCGCCCGTTATATCCTGGGACCAGGCAGACAAGCAGATCTGAAAAATGGACACGGAAGCAAGGAGGAGTCGCATGCAGATGTTCTACTCCGGTTATCCCGCCACAGCAATGATTATCTGACGCGCGGAAGATGCTCCTTCAAGCCGGATGTAGTTCTGACCCGACGGGTTTCCGGAAACATTGACATCCCCACCAGTCACACCTACGTTCGCACACGTCAAAATGAACAAACTATTCCAGATCTGGTTCGCATTCATCTGGCTGGCAATTTCGCCGGCGGGCGCGGCGGATTTTGATTCAGCCGGCGTCAAGATCCACTATGTGGTGGCCGGCAAGGGCGACCCGGTGATCCTTATCCATGGACTAATGGCGAGTGCGGAGATTAATTGGGGCTGGCCGGGAATCATCAATGAGCTAGCCCAAAACCACCAGGTAGTCGCACTGGACTGTCGCGGGCATGGATGGTCCGACAAGCCCGTGAGCGACGGCCAATACGGGGTTAAGATGGTGGACGATGTTGTACGGTTGATGGATCATTTGAATATCAAGAAGGCGAAGGTGGTGGGTTATTCGATGGGCGGAATGATCGCGATGAAACTGATGGTGCTGCATCCGGAGCGGGTACGGTCGGCCGTGCTGGGCGGGATGGGCTGGATGAAAGACGGCAATCTGGTTCCCGCCAGCTATACCAATGCCAGCCAGAATGCCATTGAGGCCTGCATCCGCGGTTTCAAGGGGCTGGCGGTCAGCGCCGAGGAGGTACGCAAAATCAAAATCCCCTTCATCGTGATCATCGGCGACCGCGACCCGCTACGGCTGGTCTTTGTCGAACCGCTGCAGCAGATCCGTCCCGATGTGCGAGTGGAAATAATCGAAGGCGCCGGCCACCTGAACTGCATTTTCCAGCCGGCGTTCAAGGCGGATATTAAAAAGTTCGTGGACGGTCAATCCACGAAGCTGCCGCCGGAATAATACCGGGAGCCGGTCATCGTCACCGCAGGTTCCACTCGTTCAGCAAATTCCCGGGTATCTCGGAAAGGAAGCGGGAAGGGGACTGAAACGTGTCTGCGCCGGAGGCTCCGAAGCCACCGCGAATCAGCGGGTAGGTCAGGTAAAGTTCGTTCTTCGCGCGCGTGATGGAAACGTAGAACAAACGCCGCTCCTCCTCCTCGCCTTCATTGCTTTCGCTGGAACGGGCGGAGGGAAACAAGCCGTCGCACAGCATGATGACGAACACGACCTCGAACTCCAAGCCCTTGGCCTGATGGATGGTCGAAAGCTTGATTTTTTCCGTGTCGTCCGCCGGATCTTCCTCGGCCTCGACGTTGGTGAGCAGGGCGAGCTGCGTGAGAAATTCCTCGACGGTGCCGAACTGAAAGGCGAACTCGGCTAACTGCTGAATTTCGTCCAGCCGGCGCTCGTAATTGTCATAAGTCTCCTTGAGATAGTCGTCGTAGCCGGCGTCCATCACGAGGCGCAACATCTTCGCAGCGTTCCGGCGCGTGCTCTCGGCTTCCAGCTGCGAAATGGTGGCGACGAATTGCGCCCAGGCCACGGCGGCTTTTTTCGGAACGGCCTTCATCAAGGCGGATAGGAGATGGGAGATGGGAGTTGGGAGTTGGGGAGGACTAACGGGCGACGGTTCTTTCCCCATCGGCCGTGTGCCATCGGCCATCTTCGCGGTAAAACTTTGAAACAGTTTTTCCGCGCCTTTCGCGCCGATGCCGGGCAGCAGCAGGACCAATCGCTTGAAAGATACTTCATCGCGCGGATTGGCGACGAACTTGAGATAGGCGGTGGCGTCCTTGATGTGCGCCTGTTCGAAGAACCGGATGCCGCTGGTGATGGAGAAGGGAATCTGCTGCCGCGTGAGTTCGAGCTGTAATTCGAGCGCATGGAAGTGCGAGCGATAGAGCACGGCGATTTGATTCAAGCTGGTGCCCTCCTCGCGCAGTTCCAGGGCGCGTTGGGCGATGAACGCCGCCTGCTGCCCGGCGTGGTGGCATTGGACGAGCGCGGGCTTGACGCCGGTTTTGCGCGCCGGCGAGAGCTCCTTGGCGAACTGGTTCACGTTCGCGGCGATGGCCGCATTCGCCACGTTCAGGATTTCCGGCGTGCTGCGGTAGTTCATCTCGATCTTGAAGACCTTCGCCCCCGGATAACGCTTTGGAAAATCCAGGATGTTCGCAAAGTTCGCCCCGCGCCACGCATAGATGCTTTGCGCATCGTCACCCACCACCATCACATTCTTGTGCCG
>CAIQEI010000023.1 GCA_903870815.1 uncultured Verrucomicrobia subdivision 3 bacterium | reverse complement strand
GCTTTTTTCGAGGAGTTCCAGCACTTTCTCGTGCAGGACCTGCTCATAAAGCTCGTTCACGCCATTGCGCTTCTGCACATCCTTGATGAACTGGTCGAACGGCATCTGGTACATCCCGGCCAGCTGCTGCGCGCGCTTGAGCACATCCTCCTGCGAGGCCTGGATTTTTTCCTGGGCCGCGATCCGGCCCACGAGGAACGCCAGCTTGACGCGCTCCTTGGCGCTGCCCGCCGCGGCGGCGTAAATCTCGTCCTTCTGCTGCTCGATCAGTTCGCGCGCGATACCGCGCTGCGTGTTCTGGCGGACGAGGTCATAGACCACGTTGCGGGTTTCGGCCGCCACGGCCGTTTCCGGCAGGTCGAAATTCACCCGGCCGAGCAGTTCGCGGACGACCTGGCCGCGCACGGCCTTCGAACGCGAGTATTTCAATTCATTTTCCAAATCGGCGCGGACGCCGACCTGGAGCTGCCCGAGGTTTTCCGCGCCAAATTTTTTGGCCAGATCATCGTCCAGCGGCGGCAGGACTTTCTCCTTCACCTCGACGAGCTCAACCTCGTAAACGCCTTTTTTGCCCTGCAATTCCCGGGTCACAAAATCCGCGGGAAAATCAACATTCACCGTGCGCCGGTCGCCGGCGGCCGCGCCGATGAGCTGCGCGGCGAAGCCGGGGATGAACGATCCTTCCGCCGTCTCCACCCAGAAATTCTTCTGCTCGGTCAAACCCTTGGCCACGGGGGCGAGATCGGTAATGGCTTTGCCCTCGCAGGTGCCGGTGTAATTCACCACCGCGATGTCACCGCTGCTAAGCGGGCGCGCGACGGTGTTGTAGGTGGCATGCTGGCCGCGCAGCAGGTCCAGCGCGCGCTCCACGTCCGCGTCGGTCACAGACCTCGTATCGAGTTGCGCGGGCAAGCCCTTATATTCCGGCAGCTGGAAATCCGGCGCGGTTTCGACCGTGGCGGTGAACTGCAAAGCCTGGCCGCGGCCAAATTGAACTTCCTCGATGTCGGGCTGACCAACCACCTGGATTTTCTGGTCGCCAATCGCCTGGCGGTAGGCGTCGCCAATGAGCTTGCGCTTGGCCTCATCCTGGATTTCGGCGTCGTATTTCTTTTCGACCATCGCACGCGGGGCCTTGCCCGGCCGGAAGCCCGGCAATGACGCCTGCTTCTGGATATCCTTCGTGATGGCGTCGAAAGCCGCGTTCACCGCGGTTGCGTCCAGTTCCACCCGCACGAGCTTTTTGCACGGGGCCAAATTTTCAACAGATACGTTCACAGTAAAATATGAGTTTAACGAGCCGCGCAGCATAAATAAAATGCGGCGCAATGGCAAATGGTTTTGATGGCGGAAAACGGCTGATTCCGCTTTGATGTGCGCACATGAAGCCAACTTTCTTCATCACCGGCACGGACACCGGCGTGGGCAAGACCGTTTTAACGGCTCTGCTGGCGCAATTCCTGCGCGCCCGGGGCGCGCGCGCCGCCGCGCTCAAACCGGTTTGTTCCGGCGGTCGGGGCGACGCACGGGCGTTGCAGGCCGCGCTCGCTGGCGCGCTCACGCTGGATGAAATCAATCCGTGGCATTTTCGGGCGGCCCTGGCGCCGGCGGCTGCGGCCGAGCGGGAACGGAAACCGCTGAAGCTGGCGGCCATGCTGGCGCATCTCCGCGCGACGCGGGAGAGATTCGAGGTGACGCTGGTGGAAGGCGCGGGCGGCCTGCTAAGTCCGCTGGGCGAACAGTTCGACTCCCGCGATGTGATCGTTGCCTTGCAGGCCTCCCCCATCATCGTCGCGCCAAACCGGCTGGGCGCGGTGAACCAAGTGCGGCTGACGCTGGCCGCGCTGCCGGAACATTTGCGGGCGCGGGCGCGGGTGGTGTTGATGGCGCCAGCAAAGCCCGATACGGCGACGACTTCAAACGCGAAGCTGTTGGGGCGGTATTTCCCGGCCGAAAAAATCCACTCGTTGCCGTGGCTGGGCGGGAAATTTTCACCCGCCCAGGCGCTGAAGACGGAGCGGATGAAACAGACGCTGGCCGCGCTGCTAACGATTTAGATCATTTTAAAAAATACTGTAGCCATGCGGTTAAGAAAAATTTGATAAGCGGTCTCTTTGGGATTCGGCTTTGTTTTGGCTCAGTCACAGCTTCCAGTTTCAATTTGAAACTGCTCATGGCCCTTGAACTGGGTAGTTCATGGGAAGGCCATTGCGGGCAGCCGAAGTTCGGCTTCCCACTTCCTTCGCCAAAACCTCGCCAAATTCCCAAAAATCCTCGCTCCGCATGGCAACAGTATTTCTTCAAACGCTCTAATTTTTTACCGGCGGGTTGGTGGCCCCGAAAGATTCCCGCCACGGCTGATGTTTTTTGTAAAGCTCCAGCCGGTCCCGGATTGGCTGGACCGCAGGCAGCTTCAGGGCGGCGGCCACCTCAAGCGCGGACTGCGCAGCCAACTGCGCGTCGTCAAATTTTCCCATTTCGGCGCAGGCCATCCCCAGCACGTCCAGCGTGGCCGGCTGGCTGCCGCTGGTGAGCCGATTGGCCTTGGCGGCCAGGACGAAAGCGTAGCGGCCATTGCGGGTGGCGGGATGTTCCGAGGCGGCCAGCACCTGCGCGGTGAAGTTGAGAACGGTGAGGTTGTTCGGGTCAATGCGCAGGGCCGCGCGAAGTTCCTCGAGCGCCTCGTCGTCGCGGTTCTGCTGGAGAAAGATTTTGGCCGTTTCGAAGTGCGGCCACACGTAATGAGGATCGAGCCGCGCGGCCGCGGAAAACTCCTGGAGGGCGGCGTCGGTCAGGCCGGCCGAGGCGAGCGACAGGCCGAGGCGATGACGGAGAAACTGCGTGTCCGGACTCAAACGCGCGGCTTCGCGATGTTCCGCCAGAGCCTCAGCGGGATGACCCAGATGGTCCAGCGCGTTGGCCAGATTATGATGGCCTTGAAAACGGTCGGGTTCAACACGCACGGCGGCGCGGTATTGCGCGGCGGCCTCCGCGAGCCGGCCCTGCTGTTCCAACGCCACCCCGAGGTTATCGCGAGTGACATCGTTGTCGGCGGTCACGGCGAGCGCGTGCTGGAAAAGCGCGACATTATTTCGCCAGCAGTAAAGCTGGTTTTCCATGGTGATGACACAGGCCACCAGAATAAAAACGTAAATCCCCGCGAGCATGAAAGGGGGGAGCTTGAAACGCACCGCGCCGTCGGCCGCGGCAAAAGTGACGGCGATAAAAATGCCGACGGACGGCAGATAACTGTACCGGTCGGCGAGCGCAGCCCCGCCGACCTGCACCAGGCCGATGACCGGCACCAGCATGCCGAGAAACCATAGCCAGCCGGTGAGCAGATACGGCCGGGTGCGGTGCAGCCAAATGGCGACCAGTGAAACAAAGGCCAGCAACGCCACCGAGGCCGAAACGGTGCCGAGCGGGATCCTTTCATGGAGCGGATAAAAAATAGCGAGTTTGGCGGGCCAGAATGTTTTGGAAAGGTACTCGACATAGGCCAGCGGAACGCTTTTGAGCCGGTAATGGAGCGGAACCGTCACCAGCGAAACCACGGCGCTGGCACCGCGCTGCGATTGCGCGATAAAGGTGATCAGGCAGGAAGCGGCGCTGATGAGAAAGAACGGCCATTTTTCGAGAACCAATCGGCAGTTTGTCCGCCAGGTTTTAAAGTCTTCAATCCGCCGGAGCGGCCAGAAATCCAGCAGCAGCAGGACGCAGGGCAAAGTGACGAGCATGGGCTTCGCCAGCAGACCGAGCGCAAACGTCACGAGACTCCAGGCGAAATAGACTTTGGCATTGGGACTTCGGCCGGGGGACAACTCGACGTAGCGCGCATAATTCAGCAGGGCGAACAGCGCGAAAAATGTGCTAAGGACATCCTTGCGCTCGGAAATCCAAGCGACCGATTCGACATGCAGCGGGTGCCAGGCGAACAGGGCAGCAACGAAGGCGGACGGCCACAGCCGCCTAGTGATCTGCAGCAACAGCACGAACAGGAGCGCCGTGTTGGCCGAATGAAACAAGGCGTTAACCAGATGCGGACCGGCTGGATTCAGACCAAACACGCCGCAATCGATCATGTGCGACAGCCAGGTGAGCGGATGCCAGTTGCTCGCGGCGAGCGTTACAAATGCCCATTTCACCCCAGCCCAGGTCACACCGGCCTGCACGATGGGATTTTCGGTGACGTAAAGGCCGTCGTCATAAATGCAAAAGCCGGTCCACGCCACCGGCAGGTAAAACGCGAAGGTGACCAGGGCGAGCAGCAGGGCGATGCGGCGCGGTTGCGACATGGGCTTCTTTTAAGCGATTTTACAGGCGGGGCAAAGCGCGATTCGATTTTTAACGCAAAAAGTTTTTGCAATTTCAGCGGCGGCCGAGGATAATCCACCTGACGGTCGAAAGCTCGGAAGCCGTTACTTGGCCTAAAACCGGTTCCTCACCACCAAGTTTTGAATTTTATGAGCGGGTTATCTTTTGCATTCATCGGCGCGGCCACCCAACAGGTGGAGTTGCTTTACGTTCTGGATCATGCGCGCCCAGAAGCCATCGTCATCATCGTCCTGCTATTCCTATCGTCGATCGCCGTCTGGTGGATGATGATTTTCAAAGTCATCCAGATGCGGCGCGCGCGGAAGTTGAACGCGCTGTTCGGCGAGGAGTTCACGGGCCAGAAAACCGTGCTCGAGATGTTCGACCGCAAACTGGAGGTGGAAGGCTGTCCGCTTTACGTCGTTTACCAAGCCGGGTGCTCGCAGCTCGACACGCGATTGCGCGGGCCGACGGGCGAACGCGCCAAGCAGCAGATCAGTCTTAAAAACATGGAGCACATCAAGCGCGCCATCGAGAACGTCGTCGCCAAGGAATCGCTGAAGCTGGAGTCCGGCCTGATCCTGCTGGCGATCGCGGTGAGCGGCGCGCCGTTCATGGGTTTGCTCGGCACGGTCTGGGGCGTGATGAGCACGTTTGCGGGCATCGCGCAGTCGCCGCAGGGCGCGACGCTGGCGGTGATGGCGCCGGGCGTTTCCGCCGCGCTCGTCACGACGGTCGCCGGCCTGCTGGTGGCGATTCCCTCGATGTTCGGCTACAACTGGCTCGTCCACAATCTGCGCGCGTTCACGGTCGAGCTGGACAACTTCGCGCAGGAGCTGGTTTCCAAAATGGAAACGGAATTTCTCGGGGAAGAATGATTTTCCATGCGCCGTTTTTCACAACGCAATTCGCTGGTGACGTTGAGCGACATCAACATCACGCCGCTGCTGGACCTGGCGTTTGTGCTGCTCATCATCTTCATCATCACCACGCCGCTGTTGACGCAGAGCATCGAATTGAAGCTGCCGCACGGCGGGACGCCGGAAAAATCGAAGCTGAACAAAAATGATATCCGCACCGTCGAAATCACCAGCACCGGCTATTACAAGCTCGAAGGGAAGGCGGTGCCGCTGGCACAAATCATCCGGCAGCTCGCCGGCGAGTTTCGCAGCAATCCGAACCTGGTCGTCTATATCCGCGCGGACAAGGACAGCCGTTACGATTTCGTCGCGCAAGTGATTGACGGCTGCCAGAAGGGCGGCATCACGCGCTACTCGCTGCGCACCGACCCGACGCCCAAATGAACCGGCTCCAAAAAAAATGCCTTATCGCCACGGCGGGGTTTCACCTGCTGCTGGTGTTGACGATCGTTTTTGGCGCGGCGTTTTTCACCAGCCACCCGAAGCCGGATGAGACCGAATTGCTGACCGTGATTCCGGCGAACCTCATTGACGCGGCCTTCAATAGCGGCGTCAAAGCCGCCCAGCCGCCCGCCCCGCAGCCAACCCCGACCCCGCCTCAACCAACGCCGCCGCCCACCCCACCGGCGCCGACACTGATGGAAAAGGTGAAGGACTTTTTCAAGCCCGAGCCGGCCAAACTTTCGCCGGAGGCCCTGGAGCCCGTGGAGAAACCGTCCAAGCCCGCGCCTAAGAAAAGGGAAATCAACCTCACGCCGGTGGTTCGCAACGTTCCCAAAATCACCCCCGACACCTCCGACGCCGATGCGCGCGAAGCGGCCAAGGAGGCGAAGCGACGGGCGTCGGCGATCGCCAAAGCTGCCCGGGCCATCAAGGATAATGCCTCATCCGCCACCACGGTTGAAATGCCCGGCACCGGCAGCGTTTCTTATGCGAATTATGCATCGGTCGTCAAAAGTATTTATGAGCAGGCGTGGACGCCGCCGGACGACACTTCCAGCGACGACGCCAACACCAAAGTCAGCGTGACCATTGGCAGCGATGGAACGGTGATTTCCTCGCACATCCTGAACCCGTCCGGCGACGACCGCGTGGATGGCAGTGTGCAGCGGACCCTTGACCGCGTGAATTTTATCGCGCCGTTTCCGGACGGCGCGAAAGAAAAAGAACGGACCTTTATCATCAACTTCAACCTCAAAGCCAAACGGTTGCTCGGGTAACCACAGACCAGCCTGACGCTCAAATGAACCGGCTCCAAAAAAACTGCTTTATCGCCACGATGGGTTTTCACCTGTTGCTGGCGGTAGTATTGCTGGCCGGCTCCGCGTTCCGCTCCGCACAGCCCGACCCGACTGGTGGCGACCCGGTCAACATTTTACCCATATCTCAATTGCCTCCAGAATCCCCGTTGCCGGCTGAACCGCAGATCAAATTTCCAACACCACAGCCGGCGGCGAGCATACCCAAAACGCCTGCAACCCCGTTGGACCCCCTCAAACTTCAAAAAGGGTTGCCGCACCAGGTGGTTCCCAATTTAATGGCCGTGGTTCGCCCTGCCCTAATGCACCCGGCCAACTATTCCGGCGGAGCGATGCGCGAACCATTGGCGGATCCCTATCAACTCGCCATCGCAAATCTTAAAAATCAATTCACCACCAGCACGCAGGTCGATATATATGTCCGCGATCCCAAGTCAGCCGATCTCTACGCAGCCACCGTTAAGGCCATATACCAATCGGCGTGGATGGCGCCCGATGGCTCGGCCAGCGATGACGCCAACACCAAAGTCAGCGTGACGATTGGCAGCGACGGCTGGGTGATCCGCTCACGCATGCTTGACCCGTCCGGCGACGCGCGCGTGGATGCGAGTGTGCAGCGGATGCTTGATCGCGTGAATTTTGTCGCGCCGTTTCCGGACGGCGCGAAGGAAAAAGAACGGACGTTTATCATCAACTTTAACCTCAAAGCCAAACGGATGCTCGGATGAAAAAATTAATTATCAACTTGCTCACCATCGGACTTGCCGCCGTCGCGCTCACCAGCGGACAGGCGCAGGAAATTAACATTGAAAATACCATCAATGTCATCGGCCAGACGAAACCCATTCCCGTCGCCTTGAGCGGGTTTACCGGCGAGGGCGCGGAGGTATTGAAATTTGACCTAATGGTGCAGGGCTTCAGCTTTGTCACGCCGGATGCGGCGCAGTACCTCATCAACGGCAGCGACGCGGGCATCATCACCGGCAGCCTGACGGACAAGTTCGCCAAGCGCGTGCTGCTCTCGCGCAGCTACAACGGCGCGAGCCTGCGGCGGCAGGCGCACGCGTTCGCGGACGAAATCGTGATGGCCATCACCGGCAAACCCGGCATCGCCCAATTGCGCGGCACGACGGCGAAAATCGCGTTCAAAGCGCAGCCGTCGGGCTACGGGCCGGGGGAGATATACATCGCGGATTTCGACGGCCACAACGCCCAGCGCATCACCTCCGACAACGCCATCGTGGCCAAGCCCGCCTGGGTGCCGGGCCGGCTCGCCTTGTTTTACACGTCCTACGCGCTGGATAATCCGGACATATTTTACCACAGCCTGACGACCGGGCAGCGGCGCAAGATCGCGGGCTATTCCGGGCTGAACACCAGCGCGGCAGTCTCGCCGGACGGCGCGAAGATCGCGATGGTTTTGAGCAAATCCGGCAGCGCTAATATCTGGGTCTGCGACGCGGACGGCACCCATTTGAAACAGATCACCCATGGCGACGAGGATTCCTCGCCGACGTGGTCACCGGACGGGGCCTGGATTTGTTTCGCGACAAAGCACAACGAGCGTCGGCAACTCGCCAAAGTGCCGGCCGGCGGCGGGCCGGTGCAATATATCAGAACCACGGGCGCATCGAGTCCCACGGAGCCGGACTGGTCGCCGGACGGCAAATGGATCGCGTTCACTTCCCAGATGCGCGACTTCAACATCTGCGTGGTGCCGGTGGACGGCAGCCTGCCGCCGGCGATTCTGGCGGAGGGACAAAATCCCTCCTGGGCGCCGAATTCGCGGACGCTTATCTTCAACCGCTCGCTGGGCTACCGGCAGACGCTGTCTGTGCTTGACGTTTTCACCAAACAAGACAAGGATTGTGCGCGAGCGACCGGAAGCAGTTCCCAGCCCGCTTGGGCGAAATAATTTTTACTTTTTCGTCACTGATTTTTAACCGAAACTTTAACCAGTCAATTCAACCGAATACTTAATATGAAAATGAACCAGATTGTTTTTCCCCTCGCGCTCGCGCTGGCCGTGACGCTGACCACCACCGGCTGCAAACACGCGCCTTACAAAGTCACGACGATTCCGGGATCTCAACCCGGTGCGGTTGGTGACAACGGGGGCCCGGGCACCGTTGGCAACGGCGGCACCGTTGGCGGTGAAGGAGGCCCGGGTGTCGGCACCGGGACGGGCGGAGGCCCCACGGCCGGTTTGGACACATTTGAAGGCATGATCAAAGACCCGGCGGCGCTTGCGGCTTACACGATTCATTTCAAGTTCGATAGCGCGGCCATCAAGCAGACCGAAGAAGCCAATATTTCGTCTGTGGCGTCGGCGTTGTCCGCCAGCGCCGGCGACAAGCTGCTGATCGAAGGCAACTGCGACGAACGCGGCACCGAGGAATACAACCGCGCGCTCGGCGAACGCCGCGCACTGGCCGCCCGCGAGGCGCTGACCAAGGCAGGCGTCAGCCCCGACCGCATCCGCACCATCAGCTACGGCAAGGACAAGCCCACCGACCCCGGCCACGACGATGCCGCCTGGGCCAAAAACCGCCGCGACGACTTCATCCTGCTGCATCCGAAAGCGGGCGTCTGATTTCACCAGCTTTTCAGCTCAAGGCCGCGCCTCACCGCGCGGCCTTTTTTGCGGCTTTACTTAAAGACCTCATCGGCGTAGGGTAAACTCAGATAAAATTATGAATGCCATGTTAGCCATCCTGGGATTGAGCGGAACGGAACTAATCATCGTTTTGGTCGCGATTTTGGTGCTTTTCGGCGCCAAACGCATTCCCGAATTCGCCAAGGGCTTGGGCAAGGGCATCAATGAATTCAAGAAAGCCTCCCGGGAAGTGACGGACTCGATTGATAACGAGTCGGCGGCCGCACCCAAGGCGCCCCCGGCCAACACCACCGCCCAGTCGCAAGCCAAGCCCCAAACGCCGGAGACCAAGGTCATTTAATCGCGCCGGTCAGATTGCCTGCGTAGATTTTCATGGCCGACTTTTCCCCACAATCACCATCCGGCGAGCCGGAGGAGGGTGGCGGTCCGGTCAAAAGTTTTCTTGAACACCTCGAGGATTTCCGCTGGCTGCTCATCAAAACCGGTTCAGCCCTGCTGGTCTGCCTGATCGTCTGCCTTTATGCCGTGCCGGAAATCGTGGCGGTCTTGAAATGGCCCCTATCCCGCGCGGCGCTCGTGCGGGTGAACACCGAACGCAAGGCGATGGTGTGTTTCGGCACAAACACCGTGGCCACGCTGGATCTGGCGACGAACCAGATCGGCGGCCTCAACCTTGGGACGAACTGGTTCACCGTTTTGCACGTCGAACCGGTCCAGGTGGGCAGCAATATTTTTCTCTCGCTGCAGGTGGAGAAAGATCCGCCGACGTCGACGCTACTGCAGTCGGCCACGGATTTGGTCTATTTCGATCCCGCCGCGCCGTTTTTCTCATCCATGGTGCTGGCCTTTTACGGCGGCATTCTGATGGCGTCGCCGATTATTTTCTTCTTCCTCGCGCAGTTCATCCTGCCGGCCTTGAAGGTCCGCGAAAAAAAATACGTCCTGCGCGCCGCGTTCATCGGGGTCGGGCTGTTTCTCGCCGGCGTGGCGTTCTGCTATTTCTTTGTGCTGGCGCGGGCGTTGAAGTTCGCCGTCTGGTGGGCGGTCTGGATGGGCGTGAAGGTCCCCGAATGGCGCGCGGAAACGTATTTCAGCTTTGTCACCAAATTCCTGCTGGGGATGGGGCTGGGCTTTGAATTACCCGTGGTGCTGTTGGCGCTGGTGAAAATCGGCGTGCTCGACTACAAAAAGCTCACCGCCTTGCGCCGTTACATGATCGTCATCAATCTGGTCCTGGGCGCGCTGCTGACCACGCCGGAGCCGTTCACCCAAGTGGTCATGGCGGTGGTCCTGCAGGTGCTCTTTGAACTCAGCGTCTGGATCGCCTGGTATTGGGAATGGCGCGACCGAAAAGGCGCTTTACAAGCCGGCGATTCGGCGTAAGCTCAAATCATCATCTGAAAATCGTATGCGCAAATTGATTTTTTTCCTCGCCGCCGCCTTCGTCGCCGCCGGCCTGACCGGCTGCACCGGGCCGGAACAAAAACTTTCCCGCGGCCTGGACAACACGTTTGAAATCGTCCGGTGGGGCGACATGCGCCGCAGCGTCGAACAAAGCGCCGTGTTTTCCCAGCCCAATGTCACCTACTCTTACGGCATCATTCACGGCTTCGACAAGTCCGTCAGCCGGATCGGCCTGGGCTTATTTGAAGTCGCCACGTTTCCCATCCCGTCCTACCATCCGATTTGCACCAACACGGTCTCAACCCACCCCCAGTATCCCGAGAGTTACCGGCCGGGCCTGATTTCCGACTCAACCTTCAACACGGACACGTATACCGGCTATTCCGGCGGTGACGTTGCGCCGTTTGTGCCCGGCAGCCGGTTCAAAGTGTTCTGACGTGAATCCTGATTTCACCCCGCGCGCCAGCAGGAACTGTTGGCGCGTTTTGCTTTGCTGAATGCCATGCGCCTGGAAAAAAAATCGCCCTGCAAAGTCAACCTGATCCTGAACATCCTCGGCAAGCGCGCCGACGGCTTTCATGAACTGGAAACCGTCCTGCACCCGGTGAAGGTCTGCGACGAGATGACCTTCGAGCGCGCCGGCGCCGGGCTGCACCTGACTTGCAGCCACCCCGAATTGCCGACGGATGCGAAAAACCTCGTTCACCGCGCCGCCACCGCGTTCCTGGCCACCGCCAAAATCACCGACGGCGTCCGCATCCATCTTCAGAAGAATCTGCCGCTGGCCGGCGGCATCGGCGGTGGCAGCGCCAATGCCGCCGTCACCTTCAGCGCGCTCAACGAACTGTTCGGCGCGCCGCTGCCGCCGGAAACACTCCAGGAGCTGGCCGCCGCGCTCGGCTCCGACATTCCCTTTTTTCTCCAGGACAAACCGGCGCTGGCCACCGGCCGCGGAGAAAACGTGCAGGCGCTGGAAAACTTTTTCGCGCTGCGCGACAAGGCGTTTTTCCTCGTCCATCCGGGCTTCGGCATCTCCACGCCATGGTCGTATCAAAACCTGGCGCGATTCCCCGAGGCGCTGAACGGCAATCCGGGTCGCGCCCAGAAACTGGTTTCCCGGTTGCAGACCGGCGAGTTGAAGGCGGCGAGAGCGGAATTTTTCAATTCGCTGGAAGCGCCGGCCTTTGAAAAATTCCCGGTGCTGCAACTCTACCAGGAATTTCTACTGGAGAATGGCGCGCTAGTGGCGCTCATGTCCGGCAGCGGCTCGACGACCTTTGCCATCGCGGAAAATCTGGCGGCGGCGGAGCAGCTGGCGGAGAAGTTCAAGTCGCAATTCGGCGAGAACGGCTGGACGGCGGTGGTGGAGATTCTTTGAATGGTTGAATGGTTGAATGGTTGACTCGTTGAATCGTTGAATCGTCAACTGGTTTAGCCAAATCAGTAATTCAACCATTTACCAATTTACCGCTTTTTGAATTTTGCCAGCGCGAATTCAGTCATTTCCTTCGCCGCCGGGATTTTGGCGGCGAGCGCCAACAGCCAATAGATTCCGCCGGCGATTCCCGCCGGCACGAACACGGCGCCAATTTTCAGCGCGATGGTGGCGTGACCCAGGGAGGTTTCCCACCATCGCCAGCCACCCCACGCGATGACGCCGGCCAGCAGCGCCGCAACCGCTAGCTGCCGCAGCGAATGGCGGAGCGGCTCCAGCTCCAGGCGCCCCATTTTTTTCCGCAGGGCGAAGAACAACAGACTGACATTGATGGCCGATGTGAAAATGTTAGCGATGCCCGGACCGCCCTCGCGAAGCAGCGGCATGAGCAGGCAGGCGGAGAGGAAATTGATCGTCAGGCACACGAGGCTGATCTGCATGGGCGTCCGGGTGTCGCCGAGCGCGTAAAAAGCACGGGCCAGGATGTTAGCCGTGGAAAAGGCCACGAGTCCCGGCGCAAGGCAGATCAGCGCAAAGGACACGCGGGTGGTGGAGGCGGCCGTGAACTTTTCGCCATGCTCAAAGAGCAGGCGCACGATCGGCTCGGCCAGCACGACCAAGAGGACGGAGGCGATGAGGTTCAAAAACATCAGCGAGGCCAGGCCGTGGCGCAGGGTGGCGCGAAACTCGGGATAATTTTTTTCCGCCGCCAGGCCGGACAACGCCGGCAGGAGAAATGTCGCCAGCGAAATGCCAAACATGCCCTGCGGCAGCTCCATCAGCCGCACCGCGCCGTTGAACGACGACACGATGCCGGTGCCCACGAACAGCGCCACCAGCTGCACCAGCGCCACGTTGATCTGGAACGCCGCCACGCCGATGGTGCCGGGGACCATCTGCCGCACGACGCGCCGCACGGTTTCATTTTTCCAAGGCGACACCCAGGCATAGCGGAAGCCGTCGCGCCAGAGGGTCGGCAGCTGAAACGCCGCCTGCGCCACGCCCGCCACCAACACGCCGTAGGCCAGCGCAAAAACCTGCACCGGCAGCTTTTGTCCCTTCGGCAGGCCCACGCCGAACTTCGGCGCAAGCCAATAGACGGAGGCGATCATCACGACGTTCAGCATGGTCGCGCCCATCGCGGGGATGAAAAAATGACCGCGGGCATTGAGCATCCCCATCATCACCGCCGTCAGGCAAACCAGGATCATGTAGGGAAACATCACGCGGAGCAGCTGCAGCATCAAAACGATCTTCGGCGGAAACTGGCCGGGCGTCCAAAAATGCCCGGGCGCGCCGGCCAGCGCCGGCAGCGCATCCGGCGGCGCGCCAAAGGCGAGCGCCAGGGAAACCCCCAGCAACACCACCGCGACAATGACGCTCGCAGCCACCAGCAGGCCGGAGATCACCGCGTTGGCAGCCTTCCACATTTCGACCTCGCCGTGCGTTTTTTCCTTTTCCTTGAAAATGGGGATGAACGCCGCCGTCAACGCGCCTTCGCCCAAGAGCCGCCGGAACAGGTTGGGGATCGTGAAGGCATATTGAAACGCGTCATTGACCCAGGTGGTGCCCAGAAAAAACATGTATGCCTGTTCGCGCATAAGGCCGAGCACGCGGCTGAACAGGGTGGCGGCGGCCATCGCGCCGGAGGCTTTCAACATTTTCGACACCGGCGAAGGTTAAAGTCCAAAGCCCCAAGTCCAAAGTCCAAAGTGGGTTGGAGTTCACGCTACGGCGGGCTTGGGGGACAAGCTAAAGCTTGAACTCCAACGCTGGCGATTTAATCTGCGGCGGTGAGCATTATTGATGAACTGAAATGGCGCGGCCTCGTGGCCGACTGCACGGACGCGGCGGAGCTGGAAAAGAAAATCACCGCGCCGATCACGCTTTACTGCGGCTTCGATCCGACGGCGGATTCGCTACACGCCGGCAATCTGGTGCCTTTGCTCGCACTGCGCCGGTTTCAATTGCTCGGGCATCATCCCATCGCCGTGGCCGGCGGCGCGACCGGTTCCATCGGCGATCCCAGCGGCAAAACCGCCGAGCGGCAGTTGCTCACCAAGGAAATTCTCGACCGCAACATCGCCAGCGTTAAAGGGCAGCTCGCCAAGCTGCTGGATTTTGAAACCAAACAAAATCCGGCGCGGCTCGTGGACAATGCTTCGTGGACACAAAACATTTCGTTCCTCGATTTTCTGCGCGACATCGGGAAGCATTTTTCCGTCAACCAGATGGTGGCCAAGGAATCCGTGCGCGCCCGGATGGAAGACCGCGAGGCAGGCATCAGCTACACCGAGTTCAGCTACATGCTGCTGCAGGCCTTTGATTTCATGGTGCTGGGGCGCGACGCAAACTGCGAGTTACAGATCGGCGGCAGCGACCAGTGGGGCAACATCACCGCCGGCATCGAGCTGACGCGCAAAAAGCTCGGCAAACAAGTCTTCGGCCTCACGCTGCCGCTCATCACGAACACCGATGGTTCCAAGTTTGGCAAGACCGCCGCCGGCGCCATCTGGCTCGATCCCAAACGCACGAGCGTCTATAAATTTTATCAATTCTGGATCAACACCGACGACCGCGATGTCATCCGCTATCTGAAATACTTCACGTTTTTAACGCAGGCGGAAATCGAGGCACTAGAAAAAGCGCACGCGGAAAATCCCGGCGGGCGCACGGCGCATAAGGCGCTGGCGAAGGCGGCGACGGATTTGATCCACGGCGAACACGCCACGACGGAAGCCGTACGCGCGAGCGAAATCCTTTTTGGCGGCGAGTTGAAAGACGTTGCCGAAAGCACCTTCAATGAAATCGTGGGCGAAGTGCCGACCAAGGAAATTGAAAAGTCCAAACTCGAAGGAGCGGGTATTCCGCTGTTGGAACTGCTAGTTCAAGCCGGGTTATGTCCGTCCAAGGGCCAGGCGCGAAAAGACATTGAAGGGGGCGGCGTGAATATCAACAACGTCCGCGAAGCGAGCGCCACCCGCACCTTAACCAGCGTCGATTTGCTCTTCGGCAAGCACGTCCTGCTCCGCAAAGGCAAAAAAAACTACGTCGTGGTGACGGCTCGATGAATGGCGGCCGGGCTGCGTTTAATTGCTGTCGGCAAAGACCGCAGTCCCAAATAAGCAATGGGCGGAGCGATCGATAGCCCATACTTTCAATTTATCAGTACCGTTGAGTTGTCGGCGCACTGACCGGCGGATTTGCTTGCCCGCCTGCTTGTACAAGGCGTAATATACGCCCGATTATTCGAGCAGATTCAAATTTTTGGCGAGTTTAGTAAAGACCAGACTCGCGGTGAAACCGGATGAGGGTGTACAGAAAGGTTTTGTTATTGGGTTGCAAAATCGGGTGATAAGACCAAAACACTACCGTTAGCATCGAGTTTGTTCGTTGATTTTTAATAGTTTGCGCGCGTAGCTCAATTGGATAGAGCGTCAGCCTCCGAAGCTGAAGGTTGTGGGTTCAACCCCCGCCGCGCGCACCATCCCACCCGTTTGGGTTTGACGCCGTCCGGGAAAAGCGCGACAACTCCTTTCACCATGAATCTCAAACGCTGGTTCGCGTGGCTGTGCCTGGCGCTGATGCTGGTCGCGGAAGGCCTGCTCTTCCGCGCCATCCGCGAGAAGGAAGCGGCGCAGACGGACACACGCGAAGCGCAAATCCAAATGCGCGAGCTCCAGTCCAAATTGGACGAGCTGAACCAATCCAGCACCGGACTGCAGGCGGAGGAGATAGCCCGGCTGCGCAAGCAAAACGAAATCTACACCAACCGGCTCGCGAAGGCGCAGGCCACGGTTGACCAGATGAAAGCCGAGCTGAAGCAGACCACGCAGCAGCTCGCCACCGCCCGCACCGCGCTCCAGTTGCAGCAGGATCATCTGCAGCAGCTCCAGACCGAGAACCGGCTGGTCACCGAGGCGGGGATGACCCTCATCCACCGCCACGCCTGCATCAACAACCTCCGCGCGATTGACGGCGCGAAACAGCAGTGGGCGCTGGAAAAAAACAAATCCGGCGAGGCCGTGCCGACCGTCCGGAATCTGCTGCCGTACCTGAAGGACGGCGTTTTTCCCGTCTGCCCCGAGGGGGGAACCTATTCCATCAACAGCGTGGACTCGGTGCCGACCTGCTCCGTGGCCGGGCATGCGCTGCCGCCGTGAACGGCACCCATTGAGCGAACCACCCCCTCACCCCGCATTCTGGCATCTGAATTTCCAAACAACCTTGTCGGTGAGTAATTGCCCGGGAAGATGGGACTGGCCGGCAGGCGGCAGGGTCGGTTTACACCGGGGGTGAATGAAGGGAAGATCATTTTCATTCTTGGCTTTCGCCAGTCGTCGGCTAACCTTGCCGCTCTTAAAATTTATGATTGATACGGACATCGAACAATTGAAGGGCATCGCCAACCAGCTGCGCATCCACTCCATCGCCGCGACCACAGCGGCGGGCAGCGGCCATCCGACCTCCTGCTGCTCGGCGGCGGACCTCGTGGCGGCAATCTTCTTCGGTCACATGAAGTATGACGCGAAGAACCCGCACTACTATAACAACGACCGGTTCATCCTTTCCAAGGGCCACGCCGCGCCGCTGCTTTACGCCGCGTGGGCGGAAAACGGTTTTGTGCCCGTAGCCGATTTGCTGAAACTTCGCCAGTTCACCAGCGACCTCGAAGGTCATCCGACGCCCCGCCTCGCGTTTGCCGATGTGGCAACGGGTTCGCTCGGCCAGGGTCTGGGCGTGGGCGTGGGCATGGCACTCGCCGCGCGCCAGGACAAACTGGATTACAACACCTATGTCCTGATGGGCGACGGCGAAATCGCCGAAGGCGCCGTCTGGGAGGCCGCATCGCTGGCAGGCGTCTACAAACTGAACAATCTCATCGCCATCGTTGACGCCAACCGCCTCGGGCAGAGCCAAGCGACGGCGTTCGGCCACGACATCGGGGTTTATGCAAAACGGTTCGACGCCTTCGGCTGGCGCGTGGAAACCATTGACGGCCACGACCTCGAGGAAATCGCGGAAGTGCTGGGCGGCGTAGGTCTGGACGACAAGCCGCTGGTGATCATCGCCAAAACCTACAAGGGCGCAGGGGTGTCGTTTTTGCAGGACAAGGACGGCTGGCACGGCAAGCCCCTCAGCCAGGACGAAGCCGCGCAGGCGATCGCCGAGCTGCAGCCGAGCGCGCGGTCGGGTATCGGCCTGCCAATCCCCTCCCCCTCGCCGCTGCCCGCGCCGAACCTCACTGCGCCAGCAAGCTATCCGGGCATCAGCTACAAACTTGGTGACCAGATCGCCACGCGCGAAGCCTACGGCACGGCGCTCGTCCGCCTGGGCGAGGCGGACCCGCGCATCAACGCGCTGGACGGCGACACGAAAAATTCCACGTACGCGGAAAAATTCTTCAAAAAATTCCCGGAACGCTCGACGGAATGTTACATCGCGGAACAAAACCTCGTGGCGGTGGCGGTCGGTTTCGGGACGCGCGGCCATGTGCCGTTCGCCTCGACGTTTGCGACTTTCTTCACGCGCGCGGCGGACCAGATCCGCGTGGCGGGCATTTCGCAGTCGAACTTGAAACTGGTCGGCTCGCATGTCGGCGTGAGCATCGGCGAGGACGGCCCTTCGCAGATGGCGCTGGAAGACCTGGCCCTGATGCGCGCGGTGGTGGGCAGCACGGTTTTTTATCCGGCCGACGCCGTGGCCACGGAAAAATTGCTCGAACAGATGGCGACCTTAAAAGGCGTCGCCTTCCTGCGCACCTCGCGCCCGAAGACGCCGGTCATCTACGGCAATGACGAAGCCTTCCCCATCGGCGGCGCGAAAGTGCTGCGCACCGGCGACAAGGCCACGGTGGTGGCGGCGGGGGTGACGCTGTTTGAAGCCCTGAAGGCAGCGGACACGCTGAAAGCCGACGGCATCAACATCACCGTCATCGACGCGTACAGCATCAAGCCGCTCGGCAAGGACGTGATTCTGGCCGCCGCGAAAAAGACTGGAAACACGGTCATCACAGTGGAAGATCATTATGCCGAGGGGGGCCTCGGCGACGCCGTAGCCGGCGAATTGAGCAGCGAAGGCGTCAAGGTCCACAAGCTGGCCGTGAACGGCATCCCACGCTCCGGCCACGCGGCGGAATTGCTGGCGCACTTCGGCATCGACGCGGCGGCGATTGTGAAGCAAGTCAAAGCACTTTAATTTGTAAGGGGCGGAAGCGTTGAAGCGGACACCCGTTTCAACGCTTTTGCTTTTTTACGAAGGAACGGATTTGCCACGGGCGCCAAGTTGGGGCAGATTGACTTCAGCAATGGGCGACAAAGGAAAATCCCTGCAGGGCAAGCTGCTGCTCGACAGCGGGCAGCTGGGCGGGTCATTTTTTCAGCGCACGGTTGTCCTCGTCTGCAAGCACGACGCCGAAGGCGCGTTCGGCCTGGTTCTCAACCGCACGGTCGGCAAGACGGTCGGCGACCTGATCATCGCGGATTTGCCGAATACGCTCAAGACCGCGCCGCTTTACCTGGGCGGCCCGGTGCAGCCGGGCGCGTTAAGCTACCTGCATACCGACAGTTTTATCCCCGAAGCCGACGTGCTGCCGAACCTGGCGCTCGGCCATTCGCTCGACGACCTGCTGGAGATCGGCGACGGATTTTCCGCGACCAAAAAAGTGCGGATGTTTGCCGGTTACGCCGGCTGGAGCCCCGGCCAGCTCGAAAGCGAAATGAAGCGTAAATCGTGGCTCACGTTTCCGGCGTCGCTGGAACTCGTCTTTGAAACACCGCCGGAACAGCTCTGGCAAAAAGTCCTGCAAAGCAAAGGCGGCTGGAAAAACCGTCTGCTCGCGCAGATGCCGGAGGATTTGGCGTGGAATTGACGATTTCCGATTTCCGATTTACGATTTACGCGCGCAGCATGAAAATAGGCGCGATTCGTCTCTCGTAAGATTATCAACTCGGCTCAGTGCAGAGGAGCGAAGTAGCCGCGGCCGCCTTTATTTCCACATTTTTCAAAACGGCAGGAATCAGGCAGAAATCGCCGGACTTCAATTCTGCAACCACCCCGCTGCCATCGTCAGAAATTTTCGCCGCACCTTGGGTGACGGCGATGATGCGCAGATACTGGCCGGCCAGCTTCACAAAGCCGGATTTTTCGAACACAAATTCCTGCACGCTGAACAGCGGATCTTCCACGAGCTGACGGAATTTGAAACCGGCGGCCGCCCGGTAAAACGCCGGCACCAGCTTCGGCTCGAAGTCGTTGAAATCAATGCTGGCGAGCGATTGCGGGACGTGCAGGTCGCGCGGCCGGCCGTCGAGGCCGACCCGGTTCCAGTCAAACACGCGGTAGGTGGTGTCGGAATTTTGCTGGATCTCAAAAATCACCAGGCCGGCACCAATGGCGTGTACGCGGCCGCTGGGCAGGAACATCGCGTCACCCGCTTTCACCGGCAGGCAATGGAAACAATCGGCCACGGTGCCATCGGAAATCTTTTGCTCAAAATCCGCGCGGCTCACGCCGCGCTGGAGGCCGACGTACAGGCAGGCATCCGGCGCGGCCCCGGCAATATACCACATTTCGGTCTTGGGCTCGCCTTTCAATGCGGCCGCCTGGCTGGCCGGCGGATGGACTTGCAGCGATAATTTTTCGCGCGCGTCGAGAATTTTGCAGAGCAGCGGGAAGCGGCCGGCGGCCGCCGGTTGGGCGCCGCCAAGGATTTCCGCCGCATGGTTGGCCATGAGCCAGCGGAGGTCCTGGCCGGCGAGCGGGCCGTTGGCGATGACGCTGGCGTCGCCGGGCCGGTCAGTAATCTCCCAGGATTCGCCGATGGGCCGGGCGGCGGGGAGCTTTTTGGCGTAAAGCCGTTCCAGTTCGCGTCCGCCCCAGATACGTTCCTTGAAAAGGGGCTCAAAAACCAGGGGATAAAGCATGATCACGCGGCAGCGGCCTCGAGGTTCCTCGGCGGTTTCATCTCCGAGGCGTCATCGGCCTTTTCGATAAAATGGCCATGGGCACGGAATTTCTGGTAGCGCTGCTTCAACCGCTCGGCCACGGGCAGCGCGAGGATTTCCTCAAGGTGCTTGAGCAGGTGCATTTTCAGTGTCGCCGCAATGGCCGCCGGATCCGTATGCGCGCCGCCGAGGGGCTCGGGAACGATTTCATCCACGAGCTTGAGGTCCAGCAAATCCTTCGCGGTGATGCGCAACGCGGCAGCGGCCTTGGCGGCATTGGCGCGGTCCTTCCACAAAATCGCCGCGCAGCCTTCAGGGCTGATGACGGAATAATAGGCGTTCTCCATGATCAAAACGCGGTCGGCCACGCCGATGCCGAGTGCGCCGCCGGAACCGCCTTCGCCGATGACGCAGGTGATGATGGGCACCTCAAGCAGGGTCATTTCCCGCAGATTGACGGCGATGGCCTCGGCGATGTGGCGTTCCTCCGCGCCGATGCCGGGATACGCGCCGGCGGTGTCGATCAAGGTGATGATGGGCAGGCCAAATTTATTGGCGATCCGCATCAGGCGGAGCGCCTTGCGGTAGCCTTCCGGATGAGCGGAGCCAAAGTTGCGCAGAATGTTTTCCTTCGTGTCGCGGCCTTTTTGCGTGCCGACCACGAGGACACGATGTTCGCCCAGCCGGGCAAAACCGCCGACCATTGCGCGATCCTCGGCAAACAGCCGGTCGCCGTGAAGCTCCTGGAAATCAGAGAACGTTTTCTCAAAATAATCGAGGGTGTAAGGCCGGCGCGGATGGCGCGCGAGCTGGACGCGCTGCCAGGGCGTGAGGTGCAGGAAAATCTGCCGGCGCGTTTCCTGGATCTTTTTTTCGATGATCAGGATTTCCTCCTCGAAGCTGATGCCGAGCGAATGTTTCTCCGGATGCGCGCGGAGTTCATCGAGCTTGGACTGCAGTTCAAGGATGGGCTTTTCGAAATCGAGCCGGTGTTTCATGCTTTGGTTAAAATATGCTTTGGCAGCTTTTCAATCAATTCCTAATCAACGCCTGGTTTTCCTGCCTGCCATCCGGCGGGCGCCGGCGGACGGGATTCGATTGATCATTGGGGTAGGAAAAGCAAAGGGCCGGACTTGCGTCCGGCCTTTGCGGTGACGAGGTTAAATACGCCTTCACCTAGGCGCTCAGAAGGGCAGCGCGACCAACTTGGGGTCGCTGTCCGAGCCGCGCTGCAAGCAAAACCTCTATGCCAACCCTAAACGAACAGCGAAATCATCAACCAACTTTACATCAGACGTTGCCAACAGAAAAAAGTTCAAACTAATTTTCACGACCAAAAACTTTCCGCCGCCAACATTCTTATTCATACCTAAATAACCGTTTGGTTACAAGTTAAAAAACGTGGGTTTTAAAAATAGTTTGTGACGGCCTAAAGGTGGCCAGAAACCGGACAGTCTGGTTGGGGTTTTTAGCGAAAAACCGACGGAGTGTCTATTTTATGACCTGCGGCTCGTGCCATTCGTGGCCGGTTTGCGCCAACAGGTCGTCGGCGGCAATCGGGCCCCAGGTACCGGCGGCGTAAAATTCACGGTTGGTAAGCGGCTTGCCTTCCCAGCCATTGCGGATGGAATCCACGATCTGCCACGCGGTCTCGACCTCGTCGCGACGGATAAAAAGGGTCGCGTCGCCAGCGATGGCGTCGAGCAGCAGGCGTTCGTAGGCTTCGGGCGTGTAGGCGCCAAATTCGGCGTCGTAGCTGAAATGCATCCGCACCGGCCGCACGCTGGTGCTGATGCCGGGAACTTTCCCGTTGAAGTGCAGGGAAATCCCCTCGTTCGGCTGGAGTCGCAGCGTGAGCGCGTTGGCATCGAGCTTTTCGCCGCACTGGGCGGCGAACAAGACGTTCGGCGTGGGGCGGAACTGGATCCGCACCTCGCTGGCGCTTTGCGGCAGGTTTTTGCCGGTGCGCAGATAAAACGGCACGCCCGACCAGCGCCAGTTGTCAATCAGCAGCTTCATGGCTACGAACGTTTCGACGTTCGAGGCCGGATTCACCTTGGGTTCCTGCCGGTAACCCGGACGCGGCTGGCCGTCCACGGCGCCGGCGAAGTATTGACCGCGCACGACTTGCTTAGCCACGTCGGCGGGGGTGAGCGCGCGGATGGATTTAAGCAGCTTCACCTTTTCGTCGCGGACGGATTCGGCTTCCAGTGACACGGGCGGCTCCATGGCGACGAGGGAAAGCACCTGGAGCATGTGATTCTGCACCATGTCGCGGAGCGCGCCGGCCTCCTCGTAATAGCCGCCGCGCTCGCCGACACCGAGTTTTTCGCTGACGGTGATCTGGACATGATCCACGGATTCACGGTTCCAGAGCCGCTCGAAAATGGAGTTGGAAAAGCGAAACATCAAAATGTTCTGCACCGTTTCCTTGCCGAGATAATGGTCGATGCGGCAGACCTGAGATTCGTGGGCGAAGCGAGTCAATTCGGCATTCAACGCGTGCGCCGAGGCCAGGTCGTGGCCGAAGGGCTTCTCGACCACCAGACGCTGCCAGCCATGTTCGCCGTTTTCCCGGTGCAGCAGTTTCGAGTCGTGCAATTGCTGGACGACCGAGCCGAACTGGCTGGGCTGGGTGGCGAGATAAAACAAAAGGTTTTTCCGCAAGGGCGCACTGCCGAAGGAGGTCAATTTCTGTTCGAGCCGCGCGTAAGCCGCCGCGTCGGTCAGGTCGCCGACACAATAAAAAACCTTCGCCGAAAAGTCCTTCCAGACCGATTCATCGACCGGCTTCGTGCGCGAAAACTGGTCGAGCGCCGTGCGCAATTCCTGCCGCCAGGATTCGTCGGTCTTCTCGCGCCGGGCGAAGCCGATGATGCGGAACGCGGGCGGCATCTGCTTGTCCTTGGCGAGATGATACAGCGCGGGGATCAGCTTGCGCGCGGTCAGGTCGCCGCTGGCGCCGAAGATGACGATGGTGCAAGGCTCCACGGGCTTGCGGGCCTCGCTGAGATTGCAAACGGGCGACTCATCATGTGGTTCAGCATAACTCATGGGTGAACAATGGCGCAGAGCGCGGCAAAATTCAATACGGTTATGTCCCACCGAAGGTTCGGGCAAACTTTTGCACTCGCTTCCGCAAAAATCTTTCCGCAAAATCACCACGCGCGAGCATGAAAGCAAAAATCATCATCACCCCGAAAAAGGCCGTCCTGGATCCGCAGGGCAAAACCGTCCAAACCGCCCTCGCCCACATGGGATACACCGGCGTCACCGGCGTCCACATCGGCAAATACATCGAAATCGACCTCGCGCCCGGCACCGACAAAGCGGCGGCGCAAAAGGCCTTGAACGATGCGGCGCACAAGCTGTTGAGCAATCCGGTGATTGAAGACTACAAACTGGAAATTGAATAACAACAAGACGCCAAGGCGCAAAGCAGCAAATTCCAGCGTTAACTTAGTGTCTTTGCGCCTTTGTTGTTCAAAACAAAAATGAATTTCTCCGTCCTCCAATTCCCCGCCAGCAACTGCGACCAGGACGCCGTTCACGCCGTCCGATTGCTCGGCCATTCCGCGCGGCTCGTCTGGCACAAGGACGCCGCGCTCGGCGACACCGACGTCGTCATCGTGCCCGGCGGTTTCAGCTACGGCGATTACCTGCGCTGCGGCGCAATCGCGCGGTTCAGCCCCGTGATGCAGGCCGTGAAACAATTCGCCGACAACGGCGGCCTTGTCCTCGGCATTTGCAACGGCTTTCAAGTTCTGACCGAAGCCGGCCTGCTGCCCGGCGCGCTCATCCGCAATCGCGATCTGCAATTCCATTGCGAAAACATTTTCCTCAAGACGGCCACGAACGATTCACCGTTCACGAACAAAATTCCGGCGGGGAAAATTCTCCGCGTGCCCATCGCCCATGGCGAAGGCTGCTATTTTGCCGATGCAGAAACGCTCGCGAAGCTCAAGGCCCACAACCAAATCCTTTGGCAATACTGCGACGCGACCGGAAATCTCACTGACAGCGCTAATCCCAACGGCGCGCTGCAAAACATCGCGGGCATCTGCAATGAAAAGCGCAATGTGGCCGGCCTGATGCCGCATCCCGAACGCGCCTGCGAACCGCTGCTCGGCAGCGACGACGGCAAATGGATTTTCGAAAGCATCTTCGCCGCGCTCAAAAACAAAACGGTCGCGCAAGCGGCGTGATTTGAAGGTGGAGAATGAACTTGGTCGAAAATCAAATTAACGAAGGAGTGAGAACATAATGTCATCACTCGTCCGAGATTTGCAGCGCGACATTCTCAATTCGTCTAAATCCACGACGGAAATTCTCCGCACCGCAAAACTTATTTCAGCCAAACTGGGTTTAACGGATATCTCAGAGTTTATTGATGCAGAGTTAAACGGCTACAAATCGACAAGCAAACCCGTGCCTGATTATAGATACACAGCCGGAGGCACTTTGCATGTCCACAATCCAGTCCGTGGCTGGCAGATGGCAGGCAACGTTCAGGAATCGCATGCCTTGTCTTTTCCGATTTCTGAAAT
>CAIQEI010000022.1 GCA_903870815.1 uncultured Verrucomicrobia subdivision 3 bacterium | reverse complement strand
TTTGTTCAGCGGCCGCCACGATGCCGTGAAAGTCATCGTCCTGAAAGATCTTTACGAGCTCCTGGAAAAGATCATTGACCGCTGTCGCGATGTCGGCAACGTCATCTCCCAAATCGTCCTGAAAAACTCGTGAAACGCGGAGTGCGTGCGGAACGTGTAATAATATATGAGCAACGAGAATTTAAAGAAACGCACGAACAGATTCGCTTTGGATGTCATCAAATTGATTGAATCCCTGCCGCCGGGCAATTTCATTCCACCCTCCGCACTCCGCACTCCGCGTTGAATATGCTTCTGGTTTTTACCGTCATTTTGGTGGCGTTGATCTTCACCTACACCAACGGTTTTCACGACACCGCCAACGCGATCGCAACCGTCGTTGGCACCAAGGTGCTCACGCCGCGCCAGGCGATCATCCTGGCCACGGTTACGAATTTGCTGGGCGCAATGGTCGGGGCCGCCGTCGCCAAAACCATTGCCTCCGGTCTGGTCGATTCCAACTTGATTCCCCCGGGCTTTGCCTCGCCCATGCTCATTTGTGCCTTGATCGCGGCGATTTCTTGGAATCTCCTGACGTGGTTTTTCGGTCTCCCGTCCAGCTCCAGCCACGCGCTCATCGGCGGGCTCATCGGCGCCGCGCTCGCCGCCGCGCACGGCAACTGGCACGCCGTCATCTGGAGCCACGCGCCCGAACTCGGCAAGCACTGGTGGGCTGGTAGCGGCGTGCTTTACAAGGTCGTCATCCCGATGGTCATCTCGCCGCTGCTCGGATTTGCCATCGCGTTCGTCATCATGACCGGGCTTTATCTCTCGTTGCAAAAAGTCCGCCCGCTCACGGTCTCGCGAACTTTTGGCCGGTTGCAATTGTGCAGCTCCGCCTACATGGGGTTCAGCCACGGCACGAATGACGCGCAAAAGACCATGGGCATCATCGCCCTCGCCCTCGTCGCCGCCACCAAGGCTGGCACCTTTGACACGTTGCCCGGCTGGCTCGCCTGGCTTAAAGCCGCCGAACCGTTGCCGGGCAAATCTTTGGACATCGCGCTGTGGATAAAAGTCCTGTGTGCGCTGACGATGGCCGCCGGCACCGCCATCGGCGGCTGGCGCATCATCCGCACGCTGGGCAACAAGCTGGTCAAACTCCAACCTGTCCACGGTTTCGCCGCTGAAACGGCCGGTGCCACCGTGCTGCTGGGCACGGCGATGATGGGGATGCCCGTCTCCACCACGCACGTCATCACCTCGTCCATCATGGGCGTCGGCGCGGCTAAACGCTGGAGCGCGCTGAAATGGCCCGTCGTCGAAAGCATCCTCTGGGCTTGGGTCATGACGCTGCCCGTCAGCGCCGGCATCGCCTATGGTCTGGTCAGACTGGTGCAACTCTTTTGAAAATTTACGATTTACGCACTGCTGGAAATTTCTTAACGCTCGTAAATCATATATCGCAAATCGTAAATCCGGTCACCGGGCCGAAATCTCCAGCATCCGCTCCATCGGTAGGCGCGCTCGTTTGATAATCTCCGCCGGCAGCTCCACGCGCGGCGAAAGGTTCTTCATGCAGTTGAGCACTTTTTCCAGCGTGTTCAACTTCATGAATTTGCACTCGCTGCAATGGCAGGGATCCGTCGGCGCGCGCATCGCGTCGAACGCCGGCGCGCAGAGAAATTCCTTGCCGGGACATTCCCGCTGCAGCCGGTGGATGATGCCCGATTCGGTCACGATCACAAACCGCTTCGCCGGACTTGTCCGGCAATAGGTAATCATTTTCTCCGTCGAGCAGACCGCGTCCGCCAGCTCGCGCACTTCGCGCAGGCTTTCCGGATGGACGACAATTTTGGCATCGGGAAAATGCCGCTTCGTCGCCAGCACCTGCTCGCGCTGGAACTCGACATGCGCGTAACAATTCCCTTTCCACAGGGTCATCGGCCGGCCCGTCTGCTCCATCACCCACTGGCCGAGGTTTTCGTCCGGCACAAACAGCAGGTCGCGGTCTTTCGGCGCGGCGTTGACGATTTTCTCCGCGTTGCCGCTGGTCACGATCACGTCGCATAGCGCCTTCACCGCGGCGCTGCAATTGATATAGGCAATCGTCCAGAAATTCGGATTCGTTTTCTGCAGTTCGGCCAGTTTCTCTGCCGGGCAGCTTTCTTCCAGCGAGCAGCCGGCGTCCTTGTCCGGCAGCACCACGATTTTGTCCGGGTTCAAGATCTTCGCCGTCTCCGCCATGAAATGGACGCCGCAGAACACGATCACCTCCGCGTCCGTCTTCGCCGCCTGCTGCGCGAGACCGAGCGAATCGCCCACGAAATCCGCCACGTCCTGGATTTCCGGCACCTGGTAATTGTGCGCGAGGATCACGGCGTTGAGCCGTTTCTTGAGCGTGAAAATCTCCCGGGCCAGTGGTTCAAAACGGCTTCTGGCCATCGCCGCGCGCGGTTGGATTTCTGCAACATCAATCATGTGGGAAAGTTACCGCTGCGAACGAACCGCGTCAAACCGCCATCGCCGGATGGCCGCAGTGGAAGTGCGTGCCATCGAAACGGTTCATTTGGATTCGATAGTGACGTTAATTTTCATCTTCATTTCCATGTTCTGCTGCTGCCCGCCGAGGTTCATGCCCATGGCGATTTCGGTTTTATCCTCAAGCGTGGCGGACACCGGCATGATCTTCCCCAGATCGAGCGTGGTGCTTCCCGTCCCGTTGCCCGACATTTTGGTGAGATTTGATTTTAGGCCTGGCATCACCGTGTTCTGTACTTTCTGGTTGGGGGCGCTTTGTGAGATGACGCTGCGGAGGGTGAGGCGGTCGCCGTCCACGGAAACCAATTTGTAGGTGATGGTCTGGTCCACGGTCATGTTCTGCGTCTTTTGCCGGGACTTGTATTCCCATCGGGCGCCGGGGCCGACAGCTTCGTCGGGCAATGGCGTCGCGGAGCCCGAAAAGGAATCCTTCATTTGGTCCGTGAACTGGCTCAACTGGAGAGCAGCAGTGGCGGGCAGTTTCATTTCAAACTTTTTTATCACTCCGCGGTCGGACATCAGGCCAGTTCCGGACATCCCGTCGATTCCGGCTAGGGCGGCCTTCATGCCGGCGGCGATGGCGGGCAAGGTATTAGTGCTCGCGGCGATTGTGACATCGTTGTAAACGAACGCGTAGTTGATTTCGCCCTCGGCGGAAACACTCTGTACCTCCACGTCCACGTTCATCACGATGGCTGGGATGTCCATGTTAGGGCTCAGGCCGCCGGTGGCCCCCATGTCCATTCCCATTTTCATGGTCATGATGAAGGACTGCTTGTTGCCGGCGACCGGA
The DNA here is from genome assembly GCA_903870815.1 of uncultured Verrucomicrobia subdivision 3 bacterium. GTDB lineage: Bacteria > Verrucomicrobiota > Verrucomicrobiia > Limisphaerales > UBA11358 > UBA11358. The sequence continues at coordinate 5,216 of CAIQEI010000022.1, read as the reverse complement.
TGCAGGCGCAGCACGGTGCGCGGCTCGCTGCCGGCGTCGAGAAGTGTCACCAGTGGTTTCGGGGGCGCCGGTTCCGCCGGACTGACGGTGGTGACATTCGTCACCCCGTTAACGGCGGTCACCGCTACAGTGTCGGCGATTTTTCCGGCGATGTAATTCAGCCGGTAGGAAACGATGCCGGGATTCCAGCCCGGATTATCCCGCTTGAACTGCGTCAGGGCCTGCTGGGCCTCGATATATTTGGCGTGCGCCTGGCCGGTCTTGCCGCCGGTGTTCAGTGCGTCTGCCTCGTTCATGAGGCCGTAGGCGGCGAGATAATCGTCATCCGGCCCGTCCGCCCGCGCCGTGCCCAGCGTCAGCAGCAGCAGCCCGATCAGGAGCCAGGCGGCCGGAAATCGGTGACGGGCCGGGCTGGCTGTTGGCCACGCCGTCGTCGCGGGTAGAATCGGAATAAATTGGTTCATGCCGCGAACATAATTGGCGGCCGCAGAACGTCAAATGAAAAGCGGCCAACCGCGGCGCCGGAATACGCCTCGTCAAAATGCCTTGGCCGCGATGTCGCGGCGGAAGTGGGCGCCATCAAAGTGGATTTTCTGCACCGCAGCGTAAGCCGCTGCTTGCGCGGCGCGTAGGTCATTGCCTAGCGCCGTCACGCCGAGGACGCGGCCGCCGTTCGTCACGATTTGGCCATCCTTCAACGCCGTGCCCGCGTGGAAGACTTTTGCGCCCGGCATTTTCGCCGCATCCGCCAGGCCGGTGATGACTTTGCCTTTCGCATAATTTCCCGGATAACCGCCGCTGGCCATCACCACGCACACGCTGGCCTGCGGCTTCCATTTGACTTCCACCCCGGCCAGTGAACCCGCCACGCTGGCCGCCAGCAATTCGAGCAAATCGCTTTCGAGCCGCGTGAGGTAAACCTGCGTCTCCGGGTCGCCGAATCGCGCGTTGAATTCCAGAATCTTCGGGCCGTTCTTCGTCAGCATCACGCCCGGATACAGCAGGCCGCGATAATCTATGCCTTCCGCCACGCAGCCGCGCATGAATGGTTCGAGAACTTTTTTCGCCACGTCGGCCAGTTGCGCGTCGGTGAGGAAAGGCGTCGGCGAATACGTGCCCATGCCGCCGGTGTTTAAGCCCAGGTCGCCGTCGAGCGCGCGCTTATGGTCTTGCGAGGTTGGAAAAATCTTGGCGGTCTTGCCGTCGCAGAGCGCGTGCAGCGAAACCTCGTTGCCTTCCAGAAATTCCTGGATGACTACGCGCGCCCCGGCGGCGCCGAATGCCTTGCTGACCATGATTTCGTCCACGGCCTTTTCCGCCTCGGTTTGGTTGGCGCAAATCAAGACGCCCTTGCCGAGCGCCAGACCGTCGGCTTTCACCACGCTCTTGCCGCCGAGCGTGGCGCAAAAGGCCTTGGCCGGCCCGGCCTCTGAAAATGTTCCGGCCGCCGCCGTGGGGATGCCGTATTTCTCCATGAACTTTTGGGAGAAAACCTTGGAAGACTCGAATTGCGCGGCTTTCCGGTTCACGCCCCAGATCCGCAGGCCGTGCTTCTGGAACAGATCCACGATGCCCAGCGCCAGGGGGTTGTCCGGGCCGACGACGGTGAGGTCGGCTTTCTTTTCCTGCGCGAAGGCGAGCAGCTTCGGCAGTTCTTCCGCCCCGAGGTTCACGCATTTGACTTCCGCGCCGTTTCTGGCGAGCCGTTCCTGGGCGATGCCGGCGTTGCCCGGCGCGCACCACATTTGCGTGACGTGCGGCGACTGCGCCAATTTCCACACCAGCGCGTGTTCGCGCCCGCCCGAGCCGATGACGAGAAGTTTCATAATTATTTTAACCGCGGATTACGCGGATGGCGCGGATTTAAAAAAACAAGAAAGTGAAATCGAATTAAAATCCGCGTAATCCGTGGTTTCAAACCACCCGCGCTTCGCCCTTGCCTTTGACAACTTCGCCGATGATCCATGCTTTGTGCTTCTGCGACTTGATGAATTTCAGCACGGCGTCCGCCTGGTCCGCCGCGACAATGCTCACCATGCCGATGCCCATGTTGAAGACCTGATATAATTCGTCATCCGGTACGCCGCTCTTCTGCTCGATGATTTGGAAGATGGGCAGCATGTCCCATGAACCCTTTTTGATGACCACGTCGAGCGACTTCGGCAGCACGCGCGGGATGTTGTCCACGAAGCCGCCGCCGGTGATGTGTGCGAAAGCTTTTACAGGCAACTTTGAATTTTTAATTTTTAATTTTGAATTGAAGCGCTTCAGAAGCGCTTGGATCAGCGGCCCGTAGCTGATGTGCTCCTTCAGCAATTCCTCGCCGACCGTGCCCTTGAGACCGGGCACCCGGCTGGACGGCTTCAATTTCAACTGCTCGAAGAAAATCTTGCGGCCGAGCGAATAGCCGTTCGTATGCAGGCCGCTCGAAGCAATGCCGATGACCACATCGCCGCGCTTAACGGTTTTCTGGCCGTTTAGCATCTTGGATTTTTCCACCACGCCGACAATCGTGCCGCTCACATCGTATTCGCCCGGCTGGTAAAAGCCCGGCATCTGCGCCGTCTCTCCGCCGATGAGCGCGCAGTTGTTTTCCGCGCAGGCGCGGGCGAAGCCCTTGATGATGTCCGTGAACACATGCGGCTCCAGTTTGCCGGTCCCGAGATAATCGAGGAAGAACAGCGGTTCCGCGCCCAGCACGGCGATGTCGTTCACGCAATGGTTCACGAGGTCCGCGCCGATGGTGTCGTGCTTGTCCTGCTGGAAGGCGATCTTGAGCTTGGTGCCGACGCCGTCTACGGAGGAGACCAGGATGGGCTCGCGATATTTCTTCACGTCCAGCGCGAACAGGCCCCCGAAGCCGCCGACTTTGCCGAGCACCTCGCGCCGGTGCGTGGCGGCGAGCAGTTGGGGCAGGGTGGCTTTTACTTTGTTGCCGAGATCAATGTCCACGCCGGCGGCCGCGTAAGCTTTTTGCTTCTTCATGTGGCGAAGATTAAACCGAGAAATCAGATTGCGGGCGAGAAAATTTCTTGCGACGTAGCGGCTTTCGGCAGAAAGCCGCCATCTATCAAATGAAATGATTTCCGCGCTCTGTCAAGGATCCGCTACGGCACAATTATCGCCCAAGCCGGAAGCGTTTTCATGGCTGATGCTACTTTCAATCCGCCCACCCCGGCGGCAAGCGCGTTTTTTGACGGCAAGTGATCGGTGGTCGCGAAGCGTCTGGACTGCGGCCGCTTCAGCGTCGCTTTGTGGGCGTTAAGATGCTGGGCAGTTTGTGAGGTCTCGTCCGTCCGAAAGCGCCGCTCAAGTGGACGTAGTCCGGCCACTTCACGGTTTTGACTCAACCAACCTTATTTCCTCCGGCGTTAGTTCTCGCCACTGGCCCGCCGATAGTTCGCCGAGCCAGAAGTCGCCGATCCGCACGCGCACCAGCCGCAAAGTCGGATGCCCGATGGCCGCGGTCATGCGGCGCACTTGCCGGTTCTTGCCCTCGACCAGTTCCAGCCCGATCCAGCAATCCGGAACGCTCTTGCGAAAACGGATCGGCGGAATTCTGGTGGGGACAGCGCGCTGCGTCGTCCGGTCGTCGCAGCGCGATGCCCCCACCTCCGGCTGCGGTTCCAAAAGCCACGCGCGGCAGGGCAGGGTTTTGTGGCCTTGAATCACCAGCCCGCCTTTCAGCCGGTCCAGCGCTTCGGGCTTCGGGATGTTTTCCACTTGCGCCCAATACTCGCGTTCGTGGGCGTGGCGCGGGTGCAAAAGTTTTTCGTTCCAGCGCGGCTCGTCGCTCAGGAGCAGCAAACCCTCGGAATCCGCATCGAGCCGGCCGATTGCATAGACGTCCTTCGGAAAACCAAACTCCGCCAGCGGCCGGTTCGGTGAGCCGTCGCGGGTGAATTGCGAAAGCACGCCATAGGGTTTGTGGAAGGCGATGAGCATGACGCCTGATTTTTTAACCGGCCGGCCGCCGGGAACACAGCGAAAAGTTCAGCCGCCGACGTACTAATGATGGGTTCGTCTCGTCGCTATTGCTTCCCTTTGACGAGTGCGTCCACCACCCCGGGGTCGGCGAGGGTGGAGGTGTCGCCGATCTGTTCGGACTGATTCTCGGCAATCTTGCGGAGGATGCGGCGCATGATTTTGCCGGAGCGCGTCTTTGGCAGGCCGGGTGCGAATTGGATTTTGTCCGGCACGGCGATTGCACCAATCTCCTTGCGGACGTGTGCGGCTATGTCCTTCTTCAAATCCTCGCTCTCGGCCACGCCGTCCTTCAGGGTCACGAAGGCGTAAAGGGCCTGGCCTTTGATGTCGTGCGGCATGGGCGCGACGGCCGCCTCCGCTACGTGCGGATGGCTCACCAGCGCGCTCTCCACTTCCGCCGTGCCGATGCGGTGGCCGGACACGTTCACCACGTCGTCCACGCGGCCCAGCAGCCAGTAATCGCCGTCGGCATCCACCCGGCAGCCGTCGCCGGTGAAATACATGTCCTTGAAGGTGGAGAAATAGGTGTTCACGAATCGTAAATGGTCGCCCCACGTGGTGCGCATGATGCCCGGCCAGGGCTTCTTGATGCAAAGCTTCCCGCCTTCGTTCGGTTTGCATTCGCTGCCGTCGTCGCGCAGGACGACGGGCTCGACGCCGAAGAAGGGTTTGCTGGCGCTGCCGGGTTTGAGCGTGTTGACGCCCGGCAGGGCGGTGATGAGGTGGCCGCCGGTCTCGGTTTGCCACCAGGTGTCCACGATGGGGCAGCGGCCGCCGCCGATGTTCCGGTAATACCACATCCAGGCTTCGGGATTGATCGGTTCGCCGACGGTGCCGAGGACGCGGAGGGAGGTGAGATCGTATTTGGCCGGCCATTCATCGCCGAGCCGGATGAGCGCGCGGATCGCGGTGGGCGCGGTGTAGAAGGAGCTGACCTTGAACTTCTCGACGATTTTCCAGAAGCGCCCGGCGTCGGGGAATGTCGGCACGCCTTCGAACATGAGCGTGGTCCCGCCATTGCCGAGTGGCCCGTAGATGACGTAGCTGTGGCCGGTGACCCAGCCGATGTCGGCGGTGCAGAAATAAACGTCGCCGGCGTGGATGTCGAAGACGTACTTGTGGGTGAGCGCACTCCAGAGCAGATAACCGGCGGTGCTGTGGACGACACCTTTGGGTTTGCCGGTGGAGCCGGAGGTGTAAAGGATGAAGAGATAATCCTCGGCGTTGAG
>CAIQEI010000021.1 GCA_903870815.1 uncultured Verrucomicrobia subdivision 3 bacterium | reverse complement strand
AGGAAGTGTGGGATGTGCTCGAAGAAGTGACGAAGGGTCATCCGGTGCTGCTCAACCGCGCCCCGACCCTGCACCGTTTGTCCGTGCAGGCGTTCGAGCCGCAGCTCATCGAAGGCGAGGCGATCCGCATTCATCCGCTGGTCTGCACCGCTTACAACGCGGACTTTGACGGTGACCAGATGGCCGTTCACGTTCCGCTGTCCGTCGAGGCGCAAATGGAAGCGCGCCTGTTGATGATGGCGACGAATAACATATTCTCGCCGTCGTCCGGCAAACCGATCATCACGCCGACGCAGGACATCACGCTCGGGTGCTATTACGTCACCGCCGAACCGCGCAAGGCGGCGCCGGCCAACTCGAACGAACTGCCGTTGTTCGGTTCTAAGGAAGAAGTCATTTACGCTTACAGCGACGACGCATTGAAAACCCACGATCGCATTCGCCTGGCGAATCCGGATCTCGGCAAGAAGACCGCTTTCGGTAATGCCGAAAAGAAGATAATCGATACGACGGTTGGCCGCGTGTTGTTCAGCGAAATCTGGCCGGCGGAACTCGGTTTCCACAACAAGCCGGTGAAAAAATCCGACCTCGGCGATTTGATCTGGAAGTGTTACAAGTTTGCCGGCCATGACAAGACCGTGGTGATGTTGGACAAGCTCAAAGAAATTGGTTTCCGCGAGGCGACCAAGTCCGGGGTGTCCATCGGCATTGACGACATGATTGTTCCGAAGGAGCGCGACGAGCAGATTCGCAACGCCCAGGCGCAAATCAAGGAAGTTGAGAAGCAGTATCGCAAAGGTGTCATCACCTCCGGCGAACGCTATAACAAGATCGTGGATGTATGGACGCATTGCACAGATCAGATTTCCGGCGTCATGTTCGACACGCTCAAGGCGAACCAGGGCAAGAAGGAATACAACCCCGTCTACTTGATGGTCGATTCCGGCGCCCGTGGTAACAAGCAGCAGGTTCGTCAGCTTGCCGGTTTGCGCGGACTGATGGCCAAGCCCAGTGGTGAAATCATTGAAAAGCCCATTCTGGCGAACTTTCGCGAAGGTCTGTCGGTGCTGGAATACTTCATCTCGACGCACGGCGCGCGGAAAGGTTTGGCCGACACCGCGCTCAAGACCGCTGATTCCGGTTACATGACGCGCAAGCTCGTGGACGTTTCTCAGGACGTGATCATTCAGGAAGCTGATTGCGGCACGACCAATGGGATCTGGGTTTCCGCCGTTTTCGAAGGCGAAGACGAAGTGGTGAAAATCTCCGACCGCCTGGTGGGCCGTTTCGCCTGCGACGACATCGTAAATCCCGTCAGCCCGAAGGAATTCCTGATCCACGCGAACGAGGAAATTGACGAGACGAAAGCGAAGGCGATTGACGTCGCCGGCGTTGACCGGGTCCGCATTCGCTCGGTGCTGACGTGCGAAAGCAAGCACGGCATTTGCCGCCACTGCTACGGCCGCAATCTTGCGACCGGCTCGCTGGTCAAACTTGGCGAAGCCGTCGGCATCATCGCCGCGCAGTCCATCGGCGAACCCGGCACCCAGCTCACGATGCGCACGTTCCACACCGGCGGTGTGGCGGCGGGCGTGTTCAAACAGCCGCAAATCAAGGCTAAGAACGACGGTGTCATCAAATACAACGAGTTGCGCTCCGTCGAACTCCAGGATGGCAACAACATCGTGTTGAACAAGAACGGTTCCATCCAGATTCTCGCGCCGGACGGCCGCGAACTGGAAAACCACACCATTGTCATCGGCGCGGTCATTTCCGTGAAGGACGGCGCGAAGGTCAAGAAGGGCGACACGTTCGTCCAGTGGGATCCTCACAACGTGCCGATTCTTTCTGAGAAGGCCGGCAAGGTGAAGTTCCACGACATCATCGAGGGCGTCACCATGAAACAGGAAGTGGACGAGGCCACCGGCGAGGAATCCATGGTCATCATTGACCACAAGGAGGATTTACACCCGCAGATCATCATGTCCGACGACAAGGGCGAGGTCGTGGCCAACTATCCGATTCCATCTGGCGCGCATGTCGTCGTCAACGAAGCGGATAAAATTGTGCCCGGCACACTCATCGCCAAGACGCCGCGCAAGCAGGCCAAGACCCGCGACATCACCGGCGGTCTGCCGCGCGTGGCGGAATTGTTCGAGGCCCGCCGTCCGAAAGACGCGTCGGAAATCTCCAAGATTGACGGCATTGCGGACTTCGGTCCGAGCGTGCGCGGCAAACGCTGCGTGCTCATCAAGGATATGGGAACGCAATTGGAGGAGGAGCATCTCATTCCGATCGGCAAGCACGTCATCGTCTTCAAGGGCGATCTGGTCAAGAAAGGCCAGCAACTTACAGAAGGTCCGATGGATCCGCACGAAATCCTTGATGTCTGCGGACCGCAGGAATTGCAGGAACACTTGGTCAGCGAAGTGCAGGAAGTTTATCGTCTCCAGGGCGTGACGATCAATGACAAGCACATCGAGATCATCGTCCGGCAGATGCTCCGCAAGGTGCGCATCACCGAGCCCGGCGACACGCAATTTCTGTGGGGGGAACAGGTTGAGAAACTGGAATTCGAGGCAGAAAACGAGTCGGTGGAGAAGAAGGGTGGCAAGGCCGCCGAGGCCTCGCCGGTATTGCTCGGCATCACCAAGGCTTCGCTGGAGACCGACAGCTTCCTGAGCGCTGCGTCCTTCCAAGACACGACCCGCGTGCTGACCGAAGCCGCCACCCGTTCCAAGATTGACAGCCTCCGGGGCTTCAAGGAAAACGTCATCATGGGCCACATCATTCCGGCAGGGACGGGCTTCGACCTTCACCGGAAGGTCAAACTCAATCCACTCGTGGAATTGCCGGACGAACCGGAACCGGAAGAAGCTGTAGCCGCGGAAGCGGAAAATCCGCTGCTGGCCTAAAGCCATTAATCAAATCAACGGGCGTCCGGTCAATGGCCGGACGCCCGTTTGGTTTTACGCAGGACAAAGTTTCCAAAGCCGAATATGGGGACGCCATAACACGACTTTCAGGTCGGGGCGGATGACTTCAGGTTTGGCTGATTTCAGGTTTCACCACTGCTACGACCGCCGCGCCGGGCTTAAGATATTTTTGTGCAATGGTTGTGGCGTGTTCGAGCGTCACGGACTCATATTTGGCATCATCGAGTTCGGCGCGCTGCCAGCCGAGCCCGTAAAGCTCATCGAGCGCAGAGGTGGAAGCGAGGTTGCCCAAGTCGGCGCGCGCGATTTTTTTTTGGCCGATGATCTTGGCCTTGGCGCGCTTCAATTCCTCGGCGGTCAAACCTTCGGTGCGAAGCAGTTCGGCTTCCTTCAACAACTCGGCTTCCACCTGCGCGGCCTTGGCGGGTTCAGTGCCGGTGTAAAAGGCGAAGTAGCCCGGCACGAGGCCGGCGAAATTTTGCGCGCCGACGTAATATGCCAGACCAAGCTGCTCTCGGATGCGCAAAAATAGGCGTGAGCCGAGGTCGCTGCAGCATTCCTGCAACAGGTCGAGCGCGTAACGGTCATCGTCGACCAAGGTAGTGCCGGGAAAACCGATGACCAGTACTGCCTGTTTTTTGTCGCGGGTTAATTCAACGCGTTTAAGCGTTGTTTGTGGAAGGTTGAAAGTTGAAGGCCGAATGTCCTTCCCCATTTTCCAATTTCCCAAAGCTTTTTCGATCGCCGCTTTGACCTCGCCTGCATTCACATCTCCGAAAATTGCCAGCACGCTGTTGTTCGGGGTGGTCAATCTTTGGTGAAACTCCTTCAACCCGGCGACGGAAACGTTGGCCACCGATTCCTCGGTGCCTAGTGAATCTAGCCCATAGCCGGCGTCGCCAAACAATGCGCCGCGCATGGCGAGGCTCGCGCTTTTGAGCAGCTCGTCCTTGCGGGAGCGGATGCCGGCGATCTGGATTTCCTTCTCTCGCTCCAGTTCGTCGGCGGGAAAAATGGGATTTAAAATCACATCCGTCAGTAAATTCAGGCCGGTGGCGAAGTCCTCGCTCAAGACCTCGGCGTTGATACCAAAGCTGTTGTTGCCGCCGTAACTGTCAATGTGTCCGCCGACGGATTCGATTTCCGTCGCGATCTTTTCAGCGCTGCGCGTGGCTGTCCCCTTGATGAGCATCTTGGCGAGCAGCATCGTGGTGCCGTTGTTCGCGGCGTTTTCTGCCAGGACACCGCCATTGAATACGGCGCGAAATTCCACGAACGGCAGCCGATGATCCTCCTTCACCAGCAGGGTCAGGCCGTTCGGTAAAACGATTTTCTGAATCGGGTGGTCGGCGTTTGACTCGATTTCCGCCCGGGCTTTCGGCGCGGCACCTTCGGGCAGCAGCGCGTAAAGCGTGCGGTTTTCCGGGGTAAGATACTGGCGGCCCACGCGCTGGACGTCGTGGGTGGTGACGTGCTTGACGGCGGCGAGATAACGCTCGGAGAAATTCAGGTCGTTTGCCGCCAGCCAGTTGCCGCCGAGGTTTTGCGCCTGGCCTTCCATCGTCTTCCGCGAGGACAACATAGCGGAAATGAACTGCTTGATGGCCTTGTGCAATTCATCGGCGGACACGGAGAGGCATTTTATTTTCTCAATCTCGGCGAGCATGGCGGCGTTCGCGGCCTCGAACTGGCCACCATCCACGATGGCGCTGACGCCAAAAAGCCCGGGCAAGCCTGGATTGTATGTCCAGGCATCCACATGGTGCACGACGCCCTGGCGCTCGCGCACCTGCTGGAAAAGACGCGAGCTGCGGCCGCTGCCCAGCAGCACGGCGAGGACATCCAGCGCCGGCACGTCGGCGTGGCGGAGTTCGGGAATGTGCCACGCGAAATGCACATGGCCGAGTTCCACGGGTGACTCCTCGATGATTTCGCGCGCCGCAGTCTGCTTCGGTTCCAGCGGCAGCACGCCCAGCGGCATCGCCTTCGATTTGCTTTTTGCGTAGGCGGTCTTAATTTGTGCCACGATCTCGTTAGCTTTCACGTCGCCGGCGACGACGTAGAAGACGTTGTTTGGCGCGTATTTCTCCGTGTAGTAATTCCGGATGTCGTCCGGTTTCACCTCGTTGAAAATATCGGGATAACCAATGACGGTAAAGCGGTACGGGTTTTTAGTGTAGGCGGTTTCAAATAGCCGGCGGCTGGCGCGGCGGCCCGGATCGTCGTGGCACATGTCCATTTCGCGGCGGATGACATCCATTTCCTTCGCCAACTCGTCCGGCGGCAGCGTCGCGTGCTGCATGATGTCGCAAAGAATATCAATCGCCTTGGCTGCGCCGGTGTTCGGCACGTCGATGTGATAAACCGTCCGGTCAAAGCTCGTATAGGCATTCATGTAGCCGCCGGCTTCCTGCACTTCCTGGTCAATGCGGCTGCCGGGACGACTGGTCGTGCCTTTGAAGAGCATGTGTTCAAGTATGTGCGACAGGCCGGCCCCGAGCCAGCGGTCTTCGTGGATGCTGCCCGCCATCGCCCATGCCTGCGCCGAAACAACGGGGGCGTTGTGATCTTCGCGCACAATGATGGTCAGGCCGTTTTCGAGCGTGGTGAGTGTGACGCCCGGCGGAATGGACGGAATGGTGGAAATATCTTTGGTCATTTCAGGTCAATGTCGAACCGGAAGGGTATTCGGAAGTGCGTCGGGGGCAATTAAATTTGGCGGGGAGTGAGTGCCCGGGATGAGCCGCCCGCTTCAGAAAATCTTCACCAACGCTTTCGCGGTTGGTTCCCATCCGGTGGGATGGTTAAAATGGTTGATTGTCTAGGGCGAACGGACGCGATAGAAGCGAACGCCGGCGCTGGTCACTTGCGGGTCGATGAATTGGAACTGGCCGGGGGCGATTTCCGTGGCGCTGTCGAGCACGGTCTAGTTGGCTGCCGCAGCGCCCGCCGCCACGGCAGTCACCGCCGCCTCGCCGTCGTTATCAATCCAGAAGTTCGCGGTGACGTTCCCATTGGTCCCATCGACTGAAAGCGTGACATTGGTGACATTGCCAAACTTTTGGTTGGCCGCTTCGCCGGGATAACTGTGGTAGCGAAAAAGGGAACAAGCAGGATCGCAAGCAAGCAGCAAAACTGATTCCGCAGAAATGTCAGGTCGGGCATAATTCGAGTTGGATGCCTGGCAATATAATCCGGAAGGCATTTGCCTCCATCGCATGTACATGCCTTCCCTCCGGGTGCCGAGTGCGGAGTAAAACCCCGAAATCAGCCGGTGACTGTCTTCGTCTCGAGGTTCGATCTGCTTTGCGGCCAGAACGGTTTCCGAAATGCCTCGGTGAAATCGTAACTATTCTGAAAATCATCCCGCGTGTCTTTTTCCGTTTTCGCCAGCAGGCCGCTCTCGACCATGTTAAAAACGATTTCGCCAAAGTCCTGGCAGTTGCGGATGCCCCATTCCTCAAACACGGTCGTCGTCATCGGGCCGTATTGCTGCAACGCGTATTGCCGGAGGCCGTCGAGCAGTTCTTGGCCGGTGACGTGGCGCACCTTGTTCAGATTTTCCCGGCCCACCTGCTTCTGCGTGAAGTCAAGCGCCTCGCGCATGAACAGGTAGCCATCGCGATGAAAACGATTGTCCTTCGCGAGAATTTGATCCAGCGCTTCGTCGAAATTCACTTCTTGCATATCAGGGTTTAAGCAACTGGCTGGTTGCAGCGGCAGCGGGATGCGCGGTGCGATAATATTTCACCGCCAGGCCCGTCACCAGCAGTCCGAGAACGATGCAGATGACTTTTTTTTCCTGCTGCGTCAGCCAGCTCATGCCGATAATGTACCTTAAATCGGGTCAGCGGCAACCGTCGCGTGTGAATTGTGAATTGCGGTTTTTTAATTCCGAGGCAGAATTCCGGTACGGTTCATCCGGCGATCGCAAATCGAAAATTATAATTTGTTATGGCTGCCATCGGCAGATTTTCAAAAGGCGACGAGATCTTCCACGCCAAGGTCGTGGACGGCGAATTGTATCGCCTGCGCGGTGATGTCTTTGGGGCGCCGTCGTTCGATCGCAAGCTGACGCCTCGCCGGGGCGTCAAAACGCTGGTGCCGGTCGTGCCGAGCAAGATCATCGCCGTCGGCATCAATTATCTCGACCACGCCCGCGAGATGGGCCGCGAGCTTCCCAAGGAACCGCTGATCTGGTTCAAGGCCACCACCTCGCTGCTGCGGGATGGCGGCAAGATCGAAATTCCCTTCCGTGAACACCGCACGGATTTTGAAGCGGAACTTGCCGTGGTCATCGGCCGCAAAATTCGCAATGTGACGCCGGCCGCCGCCGCGCGCTACATCTTCGGCTACACCGCCGCGCAGGACATCAGCGACCGGACGATCCAGAAGGCCGAGTCCCAATGGGCGCGTTGTAAGTCCTTTGACACCTTCACGCCGCTCGGGCCCTTCGTGGAAACGATGATTGATCCCAATGAATTAAGCATCCAACAATTTCAGAACGGCCAGTTGCGCCAGAATTCCAACACGCGGCAGCTCATCTTTAAGCCGGCGGCCATCGTCAGCTTCATTTCCACCCACATGACGTTGCTGCCCGGCGACGTGATCCTCACCGGCACGCCCAGCGGCGTTGGCCCCATCCAGTCCGGGGACAAGCTGGAAGTGCGGATTCAAGGTCTGGCATCGCTGATCAACACGGTAAAATAGCCGGTGTTGTTGACGCCATTTCTGATTTCGGCTCAACCTTGACCCAACACTAATTTTCAATTGACGAACTCGATATTTGGGCGTAGAAATTGGAAGTATTAACGGTAAAAGTCACGGTTTTAGCGCAATTCAAACCTCGGTTCCTCACCAATTAGTTGCGCTACAATCGGGATTGTGTACAACATATTGTGGTTTTCTCTTTACACAAACCGCCAGCTTTGGTTGGCTAGACCCAACAAGATTATGTATCTCAAGAATCTCACAGTTTTTGGCTTCAAGTCCTTCGCGGACAAGACGGCGCTGAACTTTCAGCCCGGCGTCACCGCCATTGTCGGACCGAACGGCTGCGGCAAATCCAACGTCTCGGATGCCATCCGCTGGGTGCTCGGCGAGCAGTCGGCCAAAGCGCTGCGCGGTGGCGAAATGGCAGACGTGATCTTCAACGGAACCGACGGCCGCAAGCCGATGGGCATGGGCGAAGTTTCGCTCACGCTCGGCGGCGTCGGCGAAGAAAGTTTGCGCGCGGCGGGCGTGGAAGTTACCTATGACGAAGTCACGCTCACGCGCCGGATTTTCCGCGACGGCGGCAGCGAGTATTTTCTCAATCGCACGCCCTGCCGGCTTAAGGACATCCAGCAGCTTTTCATGGGCACCGGCATCGGTCGCACCAGCTACAGCATTCTGGCGCAGGGCCACATCACGCAGATCCTTTCCAGCAAGCCCGAAGACCGCCGGATGATTTTTGAGGAAGCCGCCGGCATCACGAAATTCAAGTCGCAGAAAAAGGAATCGCTCCGCAAGCTGGAATACACGGAGCAAAATCTGCTGCGTATCGCCGACACGATCAAAGAGGTGAAGCGGCAGATCGGCTCGCTCCAGCGCCAGGCCGGCAAGGCGCGCCGCTACAAACAGATTTCGCAGGAGCTGCAGCATCTAGAAACGCAACTGGCCCGGCATCAGTTCGACGTGCTGCAGGGTGAAATCTCCGAACGCCAGGCCGCCGTTGAAAATCTGCGCAACGAAATTGAAACCGGATCAAATGAAATTCTCCGGTTTGAAAATGAAATCACGAAACTGCGCGAACTTCTTTCCGACCTCGAACATGAGGTCGCCGCGCAGCAGCAGCGCGGGCTGGAATTGAAGGCGGGCATTGACCGCCATGAAAGCCGCATCCAGTTCAATGAGGAGCGCCTGCGCGAAATCGAATCGCAAAACGCCCGGGCGCTGGCTGAAATCACGCAGGCTGAAGAGCGCTGCCACGCAGCCGCGGGCGAGCTGGTTTCCGTCACCGAACGTCTCGGCGTCGCCGAAACCGCGCTGGCGCAGCACCGCGAAAGCCTGCAGGCGAAACGCGAAGGTTTGCAACAAATCGAAAACGATTTGCGCGACCGGCAGGAGCAATTGCGGCTGGCGCAGGGCGCCGCCTTCGCCGCCGCCCAAGACTTGTCGCGCATCCGGAACGAAATCACGGCGCTGGATTTACAGAAGCAGGGGAATGTCGTTCGTTTGGAGAAGCTCTCGGCCGAAAAAATCCAGCTCGAAGTGGAGCGCACCGGCCTGGAATCGCGTTTGCTGGAATTCACCGCGAGCGTCGAGGTGGAAAAACTGAACGTTGCCACCACGCGCGGCTCGGTCGAGCAGCGGCAGAACCGGCTGCGTGAATTGCAGACGGAACTGCAGACGGCCTCGACCGAGCAGGACAAGTTTTTACATCAGCAATCCGACAAGCGTTCGCGCCTGACCGTGCTGGAACAGCTGGAAGGCTCGCATGAGGGGTTTGACGCCGGCGCGGTCGCGGCGCTGCGCCAGTCGCGCTCGGTCATTGGCTCGCTGGCGGACCGCATCCGCGTGCCGGATCAATTTGTCACCGCTGTGGAAAACGCGCTCGGCCATAATTTGCAACTGGTGTTGACCGAGCAGCCGTCTTCCGCGCAGGAAATTCTTGCCGACTTGAGTGCAAACAAGTCCGGTCGCGCGAGTGTGGCCGCGCTGGCCATCCAGCAATACCAGGATGAGAAGCAGCTTTCATTTGTCGGCGAAATGGCGCCGGGCGAAAAGAGCGAGGCGGCGCAGGCTGGCCTGCAGACCGGCCAGATTGTCCATGCGATGAGCGTCATTCATGCCGAGCCGCAGGTGGAAGCACTTTTGAAATCGCTGCTGGGCCGCACCTTCATCGCCTCCGACCTCGGCACCGCTACGTCGCAAATCCAGAATGGCCACGCCGGGTGCGACTTCGTCACGCTCGGTGGCGAGCTCCTGAACCGGCACGGTATTTATACCGGCGGCTATTTGAACAAGGGCGGCAACGGCAAGGCGCCCAGCTCGATTCTGGGCCGGAAAAACCAGATCACCGAGCTGCAGGCCGAATTGGCCGAACTGCAAAATCTCGTGGAGGCAGCGAGCCGCAAGCGCGGCGAGCTCTTGAGCGAGCAGACCGATTTGCAGGCCAGCTTGCAGCAGGCGCAGACCGAATTGCGGGTGCAGGAAGTCGCCATAGCCACCCGCGAAGGCGAGTTCAAGGCGTTGCAAAACTCCAACCGCCTGCTTCACCAGAAGATTGAAACGGTGATGTTCGAGGTGCAAAGTCTTGCCGCGCAGGAGCAGGAAGGTTTGCAGAAGCGCGCGGCGCTCACCGACCGGCTGAACGAACTCGAGGCCCGCGAACGCGCCGGTCAGGAATCGGTCGCCGCGCTGACCGCCGAGCTCGAAAATTTGCGCCAGGCCCGCGACGTTGCGAATGCCGCGTTGACTGAGAGCAAGGTCGCCCTCGCGTCGGACGAGCAGCTCGCGTCTTCGTTCAAGCTGCAGCGCACGGCGCTGGAGTCGCGCATCCAGGAACTCACGCAGGTTGTCGGGCAGCGCAAGGCCGAATGTTCCTCCTTCATCTCCCGCCAGGAGCAGGCGCAGGCCGAGATTCAGGAATCGCGCGGCCAGATTGAGCGGCTGCAGCACGAGCGCGAACAGGTCAGCGCCCAGACCGCCGAGCTCATCGGCCGCAAAAATTCACAGGATGGCGAAATCTCCACGCGCGAAGAAAATTTGCGCGGCCAGCGGAACCGCTTGACGGAGTTGCAAAATTCACGCGGCGCGGTGGAGGTCGAGTTGGCGCAGAAAAACATGTCGGTGCAGAACCTGCGCGAAAAGGTGCAGCAGAAATATCACCTGAACCTCGATGACATCCGCAGCGAGTGCATCACCATCACCTACGCGGACGAAGGCCCGGCCAAAATCGAGACGCTGACGCCCGAGCAGATGGCCGTGAGCGGCGCGGCCACTGACTGGAACTCCGTTTCGCAGCAGGTCGAGACTTTGCAGCAGAAGATTGACGAGATGGGGCCGGTGAACCTGGTCGCCATCGAGGAATACGAGGAGACCGAGCAGCGCCACCAGTTCCTCACCACGCAGTACGACGATCTGGTGAACGCCAAGACCCAGTTGCTTGAGGTCATCAACCGTATCAACACGCAGACGCGGCAGATGTTCCTGGAGACGTTCGAAAAGATCCGCGACAATTTTCGCCTCATGTTCGTGGAGGTGTTCGGCGGCGGCAAGGCGGATTTGATTTTGTCCGACGAAAACGACGTTTTGGAAAGCGGCATCGACATCGTGGCGCGGCCGCCCGGCAAACAGTTGCAGAGCATCTCACTCCTGTCCGGCGGCGAGCAGACCATGACCGCCGTGTCGCTGCTCTTCTCCATCTATCAGGTCAAGCCCAGCCCGTTCTGCGTGTTGGACGAGTTGGACGCGCCGCTCGACGAATCCAATGTCGTGCGGTTTGTGAAAATTTTGCAGCGGTTCATCGTGCACTCGCAGTTCATTATTATCACGCACAACAAGCGCACCATCGGTATGGCCGACGTGCTTTACGGTGTGACCATGCAGGAACACGGCGTGAGCAAGATCGTCAGCGTGAAATTCCACAAGGCAGAGGAGTTGCCGCAGCCCGAGGCGGTATCGACCGTAAGCTAGGGCGCATCCGGTTCAAACACAGTGGGGCGCACGGAGTGTCGCGCCCTGTCTACGCAACCACGTTTTGGAATGCTTGTGGTTCTCTACTGTCTTGGCTGAGACCGCGCCAAATTCCGCCTCGCTAAAAACATTCTCCCAGACCCGGCCGGGTTTCCAAATATCTCATACCATTTTCAGTTTGGAATTGCACTGTAGCGGCGGTCTGTGACCGCCGAATTGATAATCAAACGGCTCTCACAAAGCGCCGCTACAACGATCTGATAGTGGTGCGATTTTAAACCGCAGACGGTCTCAGACCGCTGTTCCGAACTGAGCCTCAATATTAACGCTTTGCCGCGCCGCAGGCGGATTTGGTGGTAGCGGTGGCGATGGGTTGGGTGGTGAGGTCGCTGAAGGCCAGCAGGACGGCTTTGGCCTTGTGCTTCCGCCGGCCGTCCAGCTGGGCGAGGGCGGCGCGAAAACTTTTCAGCCGGAAATCCGCCGGGCCGCCCGCGCGGTCCACGCGGTCGAGGAAGGCGGCGAGATCCACCAGTTTGTGCCGGGCATCCAGAAAGTAGCGGTCCAATACCTGCGATTTGGTCATGGCGCGAATCATTTTTCCGAAAGATAGAACGGATTTGCCGGGCTGCCAACGGAAACCCGTCAGGCCCGCAGCCAGGCCAGCGTCTGCCGCGCGGCCTCGACGTGCCCGGTGCCGAGGACATTATGGTCGGCGGTCCAGAGGATGCGGTCGCCGCGCAGGGCCGGGCAATGCCGCCGCAACCAGCGCCGCGTCAACGGCCACGGCACGATGGGGTCCAGCCCGCCGCTGAGGCAATAGACCGGCAGGCGGGTGGCGCGGGCGGTTTCGCGCGGGTCGGATCCGGCCACTTGCCGGAGCCGGTGTAGGGCGGCCTGGCGATCCAGCTCCGTCCGGCGGGCGATGAATTCCGTGAAGTTTTCGCGTGTCTCCGGCGAGTGCCGGTAGCGGAACCGCGCCATCCAGGCGAAGCCGTGGAGCAGCCAGCGCAGCAGCCGGGACGGCATCCGCGCAAAGAAAAACTCCACCAGCCGGACGCCCCAGTAGAGCGGATGTTTGACGAAGCCGCCGGCGAGGATGATTCCCTGCGCCGCGAAGTGTTGCCGCCGGATCATGGTCCAGAGCACCTGGGAACCGTAGGATTCACCCAGCAGCCAGCCGGCGGTGATCCCGTTTTGCGCGAGGGCGGATTCAATGGCCGCCGCATAGTCGTCCAGCGACCAGATGAGCGTGCGCGGATAGGTGAACTCCACAAAGCGCACGGTGCCGGCGAGCTGCCGTCGGAAATCGCCGACAAGGGTCCAATCGCCGTGGATGCCCGGCAGATAGATCAGCGTGGGCAGCGCCGCGTCACCGTGGATCCGCACCTGGAGTTCCTCGGGCATTCACGGCCTTCCAAGCTTGTGGAAAAATTCGTGCGCGGTGCGGCCGGTGGCGGCGCTGAGCTCCTCCAGCGGGCAGCCCTTCACCTGCGCGACGGTTTCGGCAATCTCCTTCACGAAGGCCGGCTCGCCGCGCTGGCCGCGATAGGGCACCGGGGCGAGATACGGACAATCCGTTTCGAGCATGAACCGGTCCAGCGGCGTGGCGGCCAGGGCGGCGCGGACGTTCTGGGCGTTCTTGAAGGTCACAATGCCGGTGTAGCTGACCAGCGAGCCGAGGGCAAGGACCTGCTGCAACCGCTCCACGCTCTCGCCAAAGCAATGAAACACGCCGCGCACCCGGCCGGCGAACGGAGCGAGCTGCGCGAGGGTGTCATCAAAGGATGCGCGCTGGTGGATGATGGCGTTGAGGCCAAGCTCCGCCGCCACCTCAAGCTGCTGCTGGAAAATCTCCGCCTGCCGCCGTTTGTAATCGATGTCGGCTTGCTGGAGTTCAAGCTTAAGCTTGTCCCCGGACACGCTGAAGCGTGAACTCCAACTTTCCGGTTTCATGCTGGGCAAACGATAATAATCCAGCCCGGTCTCGCCGATGGCGACGACTTTGGGATGCTGCGCGAGTTCGCGCAGGGCAGGGCGGAGATCGGCGGGGGCTTCCAGCGCTTCGGACGGATGCCAGCCGACGGCGGCGTAGATGGCCGGATGCTGTTCCGCGAGCGCGATTGCGCGGCGGCTGCTGTCCAGGCTGGTGCCGATGGAAATGATCTTGGTGATGCCGGCGGCGGCGGCCCGGGCGAGGACTTCCAGAAAATCCTTTTCGTATTCGGGATAATCCAGGTGCGCGTGCGTGTCAAAGAAGATGGGCATGGACATGGGCGGTTATTGACGGTTCATCCAATGATTTATTTGCTCGGATCAAACTCCAGGTTCCGCGAGCCACCGGGATTGGCGAAGCTTTCCAAGCTAAAAGCCATTTCAGGAGTTAGCCCGCCGGCCCATATTTCAATGCTCATACGTCCGTAACTCTGTCCGTTTTGGCATTTGAAGTAATAATCTCGTTTGATGTTACTTCTCCACCCCACCATGTTGGTCGGATAGTTTCATTTTATCACGGGCTGGTAACCTTCTGCCGGCGCTTCATACGGATAGATGGTGTTGGGGGGGAATTTCCATTAACCCACCATTAGTAATGGCAAAAGTTGCCGTCCAATTGAAAGGTTTGCCCCCCTCATTACGGTTCCGCATCAACGGGTCTCGGTTCAGAGTTACTATCAAATCTCCGGTGTTTCCTTGCGTGGAGGACAGCAAATCAAATCTCTTGACGCTGCCGTCGCAAGAAATATGACGGTCAATCTGTATATGCCGCATCGGCTCCGCACCCCTGAGCTTCCACATGTGAATAATCAATGGATTGTATGGATCAGGCAGATAATCTGAAGGACGTTCAGGCATCGACCGCTCGTTAAACTCATAGCCTTCCTTTTTAAAGTGCATAATTAACGCCATGCCGTGCAATCCCACATAATGAAACAAGCCGTTGGCGTCCGTCGCCGTGTCGCGCTCTTTAAAGCCTCCCAGCCCTTCCATCAAATGGCTCAATACTTGGACGCCGGCAACTGGCTGACCGTTCTGGTCAATCACCTTGCCAAACGTGTCAAACGACGCCATGGCCTCCAGTGTTCGGGTGGCAATCATGGTTTCGCCCTTGGTCAATTGCCCGGAGCGGTAGGCTTTGTGAATATCGTTTTGACTGGTAAAGATTCTCACATAATTAAGCCGCGTTGAGTAGCCCTGCGGCGGCGGATTGGTGGACAGCATTTCGGCTATTTCGGGATCCATTTGCGGCCCGTTGGCTGAACTTTGCGCAAGGACTTTTACTCCCGTAAGCAGCCATGAGGCTGCCGCAAATATGATGCTGAGGTGAATTCTGATTTTCATCGCGTGATTTGTTTGCGGGAATCAAACTCCAGATTTTGCGATCCAGAGGGGTTGAGCCAAGTCTGAATTTTGATTCCTGTATCGGGACGAACTGCATCTGTAAAAAGGTCTATAAGCAATCGTCCATATTTTCCCTGCCCATCTTTAATGTAAAAGTTTTGCTTCAATTCCCTATTCCAAGCAACATTGTTTGAAGTCATACCTGTTACAAACGCAGGTTGATAACCACTTTCGGGAGCCCAATAGGGATATGGGCTGTTTTCAGTCAAAAGACCTCCATCTATCATTTCAACTTTTACATTCCACGCATATTTATCAATGCCACGCCGGATTTTTAATGGCGAGCGTAACAGTGTAATTTTAAGATTACCATTGGTGGATTTCTGATCTGTGGTCAGATTAAACGTTGCTGTCGTGCCGTCGTAGGGAACACGCGATTCAAGTTCCCTATGCAATAACGGCTCGGCTCCGCGAGGTTTCCACATGGGGATTATCAACGGATTCTTTGGGTCGGGCTGATAATCTCCAGGTCGTTGGGCGCAGGGCAGCATATAATCGAATTCGTATCCTTCTTTCGTAAGGTCAAAGTTCATGCCTATTCCATGCAGTCCGAGAAACAGGAACTGCCCTTGGGCATCCGTTTCCGTGTAATGATCCCGACCCTCACCGAGGCCCAGATGCACACGCCCTTTAACCTTGACGCCTGCCACCGGCTGGCCGTTTTGGTCAACTACCTTGCCGTAGGTGTCCATAGATGCTCCGTTTTGTTCCGCTTCCTTGATTTCCACCATCCCCATAACCAGCATGGCGTCGCCCTTATCAATCTTTCCGGCGTGATAGGCCTTTACTACATCAGCCTCGGTCTTGTATTGGCTGGCCAGGCGCATGGCGTTGGTGATCTCTTCCGGCTTGGGATCGCCGCCGGCTTGGCCCCAGGCTAACCAACCCAGCAGCAAAGTAATGAGGACGCAATTTATTTTCAAACCAAACCGCTTCATCAGCGAACAGAAACACGCCGGAACAGCGCTGTCAATGCGGAAGCGGAACGGGACCGCGCATTGGACGAGGGTTTGGGAGCGGGTTCGTGCTTTCTGCGCATTTTTGCGGCGATAGTTGAATTTGCTCCAGGGGCTAAGGCGACACCCGCGCGCGCATCTTGAGCCTATTTTCCGGTGAAAATCGTGTAACACCTTGGAAAACAGGGTGATTTGCCGTCGGAATGAAAGAGTTTGCCATCGGCAAACCGCGGTTTATGGAGCTAATACTGCGGTTTATGGAACGCTAACCGCAGTATATGGAGCATTAACCGCAGTTTGGGTTGGTTACCCGCAGTTTGTCATCCGCAAACCGCAGTTTGTGTAACGCATACCGCAGTCTTTGGTTGTAAACCGCGGGTTACGGTCGGGAAACCGCGGTTTATGGAGCATAAATCGCAGTGTGAGGTCCGGACGCGCGCGTAAATGAACCGGAAACCGCAGGGAATGGTCCAGACACGCGCACAAATGAACGGGAAACCGCCCCCTACGGACCGGAGACTAGCGTCAATGGAAGCGAAACGCGGGTGTTTGGAAGAAAACCCCGATTGACGTGTCAACAAATTGGAACACCGGCAATGATGCAAAAGGGGATAGTACATTCGTGCCATCGTCATATTCGCCGCGTCGTGCTAGCTTACGCTGGGAGTCGGCGGTGGCTCAGTATATTTTCGTAAGGCCAACTAGAATTTATGACTATTTCTCGCCATATCCGGTCATTTATGGGATTTGCCACAGTCACACTTTTGGGTTGCGCGGGGATTTGGGCTTGCACGAGGCTTTCATTGATATTTCGTTCCACAATTATCATGTATCTTTGGGTTTGTTTGGTTGTATTGATTGGCGTGCTGGGTATGATTTGGTCGCTTGCTGAATGGATTGGTTCTGGGATATCGGACAAGAAATCTCAAAAGAAGGATTTGTGTGACAGATAATCGTCGGCCAAATCAGCTGGAGCCAACCGCCGTTGGCGCTGAGGTTGCAATACCCGCCACCAGTCGGCGGTGCCTGCGTCGTTCCGCCACTCTGAGCATGGCATCCTTGAACTCCAAGTAGTAAGGGTCAAAGACAAACCGCCCGTTACAAATTTTAGAAATTCTTCAGACAAACTTTACCCAAAAAGATATGGCACGCGCTCGTTCCTATCGGTTCCTTGCGGCGACATTATTGATTGCAAAATTGTTTTGCGTGGATCGCGCAGCCCTGGCTTTGGATTTCACCAACAACTTTTCCGGAAGATTCGTGATCGACATGGTGCATAATAATCCGGGAGAACCGCTACAAGCGACGGTCTTTCGTGATCCGCATAAACTCGCCGTCTGGGGCTACAATGGCCAGGGCATCATGGCCGAGGCAGATTCATGTGAGACCTTTGATGCCATCGAGCCGGATATTTTGACGAAGGGCGGCGGCGCCCGCGAGTGGATCGAGCAGCACGCCAAGTCACTCGAACAACTGGCGGAACAGTCGCACCGCTCCGGCCTCAAGGCCTACGCATGGTTTCAATTCATCGTGCTGCCAAAAGCGCTGGTCGCGCGCTATAAAAATGAGATTTGCGACGAGCAGGGCCGGATTGACCTGGAGCGGCCGATGACGCAACGGATTTTGCGGGCGCAGATCAGCGAACTATTCGACCGTTGCCCGGCGCTCGACGGACTCATTGTTCGCACCGGTGAAATTTATCTTTTTGACAGTCCCTATCACACCTCGAGCGGGGCGGCGAACGAAAGCAAGATGCAAAGCGCCACCGCGATCATTCACGGGCCGCAAAACCACATTGCGCTATTGAAAATTCTCCGCGACGAAGCCTGCGTGAAACGCGACAAGATGGTTTTCTACCGCACCTGGGATTTCGGAAATAATTTCCACAACAACCCCGAATATTATTTGAAGGTGACGGACGCGATTGACCCGCATCCGAACCTTGTTTTTTCCATCAAGCCGCAGGCGGGTGATTTTCTGCGTATGACTCCCTTCAACCCAACCTTGGGCATCGGCAAACACCGGCAGATTGTCGAAGTGCAATGCCAGCGGGAATATTATGGCAAGGGCGCACATCCATATTATGTCGGCGATGGCGTCATCAATGGCTGGGAAGAATATGGCTTGATGATGAAGCCGGGTCGGCCGAAAGGGCTGCGCGACATCGTCGGCAACAACAACTTCGCGGGCATTTGGACATGGTCGCGTGGTGGTGGCTGGGAAGGACCCTATATCAAAAACGAGCTCTGGTGTGAGTTGAACGCTTATGTCATTGCAAAATACGCTGAAAATCCAAATCGTGCGGAAGCGGACATTTTTGACGAGTTTGCGCGTGACGAACTTAACCTACAAGGGCCGGACATCGCGCGGTTTCGCGAGTTGAATTTGCTTTCCGCCGCCGCCGTGCTGCGCGGGAATTGCAGTTTGCTGGGGCCGGTGGACAGCTTCTGGGCGCGCGACGATTTTATGGCTGCGCCGGATCTGTCATATTTCATCAAAAAAAACCTGGTTTGGGCTGCGCTGACGGAAAAAGCGGAATCCGTGGCAATCTGGAAAAGAATTGAAGCGCTATCGCAGCAGATTGATTTTCCCAACGCAAAAACCAAAGAGTTTGTCATCGTTTCTTCGACTTACGGCCGGATCAAATATGCCATCTTTGAGCAGGCGTGGACTATTCTGCTTTACGGTGCCATGGGTGACGAGACTAAAAAATACGACCGCCAAACAATTTCCCGCGCCATTGCAACCTACGACCAGCTTTGGTCTGATTGGCGGGCGTTGCTCGCCGCCCATGCGGATTGTTGCGCGCCAATTTACAAAGACTTGGCATTTCAGAACCAGCCCGGCATTGGAGCCCAAGTTGACCGATACCGAAAAATCTGTGCCGGCTCACAGCAAGCGCCGACCAATACAAAGAGCACCGCGCAATGAACAAGTTCAGTTTCTCGATTGGTTTAGTCGGCTAATTTGTGGTAAAACGGAGCCAGGAATCCAAAAATGAACCGGCTCGGTAACAACTCTGACAACGCATAATTCGCGGTTTAATCATTTCGTTTTTTCGGCGGCAATTGTTTGTTTCAGCGCCTTGAGCTTTTCGTCAATGGCGTTTCGGCCGGGATAATCCGGCGCTTCGACAATCAGTGCGCGGTAATTTTCGAGTGCCTTGGCGTTCAGGCCCTGCGCGGTCAGTTTCTCGCCGAGGGTGAGCCGGAGCCGGAGGCGTTGTTGCGGCGAGGGGTTCTGTTGTAGCGCGCTTTGCCAGGCGGCGATGGCGGAACTGGGCATGCCGGCGGCATCGTAAAGCGTGGCAAGTTTCTCGCTGAGCACGGCGCTGTGCGCGGTGACCGGCAGGTTTTCGAGAAAGGGAATCAATTGCCGCGCGCGTAGGCCGCGGGCAATGTCGAGGCAGATTAGCCGGTCGAAGGACCATTCGAGCAGCGGGTTTTTGGTGCGTGCCAGGAGCGCATGCAGTTCCGGCGGCGTTTTCTTGAACGGCTGGTACAAGGGGTCGCCAATGACGGTGTTCTGCCACGACAGGGCGAGTTGTGACGACCAGGCGGCTTCGCCGAAGCTGTAGCCGCTGCCGAAGGCCTCCATGAAGAAGGCGATGTTGGGGGTGAATTGCAAATAAGGTTCATAGACGCAGCCCATGGTGCAGGTGGCGCCCTTGGCGAGCAGCGGGCCGCACCAGTTGCGGGTTGCGCTCCGCAGGGTGTCGGCGCTGAACGAAAACAGGTGATAGGCAAAGGCCCCGGGCATGAACTCCATTTTCGGCGCGGTGAACGGGCCGCAGGCATCGCCGGCATACCAGCCGGCGTAGATGGCGATATGGCTCATCGGAAACGAGGCGGGCAGGGTGTCGGCGTTGGTGTCCACCTCGACTTCGAAGCCGAGCAGCCGGCTGACTTGCGCGGCGCCCAGCATCCATTGGTCGCCGAGGTAATAGTTGGTGTTGGATTCGTCCAGGCCGCGCATGTCGATGTAGGCGCGGCCCCAGAGCCCAGTGTTTTCCGCCTGGACGGCTTTGTCCACGAGGTGCATGGCGATCTCCGGCGTCGGGGCGTCGAGGCGCGCGACGAGCAGCAGGCCGTTGGTGCAGTTCATCGCGGCACTGTTGGTGGCGAGATAAAACGGATTCAGCAGCGGACCGGTCAGCGGGATGTCCATTTTGAGCAGCGGCAGCCAGGCGAGTTCGGAGTCCACGGCGGCTTCATTGTGGCGTAGTTTGTCCAGTGTGATCTGGCTCGAGATTTTCCCAATGAACCGGTCCATCAAGTCGCCCACGATGGAGCTGGGCGAGATTTTGAGTGGCACGCCGTAGCACAAAACGGCGTAGCGGATTTTGGATTGCACCACTCGGGTTTCCGTCTGATCCGGCTGGCCGTTCGTGCCGGGCGAGGTAACCTGGCCAAATTTCCACAGGCCGGCGGCTTCGAGACGGGCGGCGAGCGGCTGCTGCAACTGTTCCGTGAAGTCGGCGCGTGTCATGACCTCATCGGTTGGCAGGGCAAAACCGAAAATCTGGTTCGCCGGCACATTCCGCACCGCTGCGTAATGGTCGGCGACGGCCTTGGATTCGGGCATTTGGGAATTGTATACCACCACCACCTCGTCGCCGCCGGCGTGTGCGAGCAGTGGCAGAAACGCCAGCAGCCAGGCCCAGATGTTTCTCCTGAAATATGTCATGGTTCGTGATTGGGCCCTGCCCGTGAAAGTCGGTTCAACCGAATTGGCGGAATTTGCGGCAATGATGTTCATTCTTCCGCCGTCACTTTGAGACCGTCCCACGCGAGCGTCACGCCCGGCGGCAGTTCCGCCTGCGATTTGTCGTGGTCGTAATCATGCGTGAGGTGGGTGAAGTAAGTCCGGCCCGCCCCGATGCGCCGCGCCGCGGTTAGCGCCTCGTCCAGGCACATGTGCGTGGGATGCGGCCGGTGGCGTAGCGCGTCCAGCACGGCGATTTCCACGCCGCGCACCCGTTCCAGCACGGGCTCGGGAATCTCCTTGCAGTCGCTCAAATAGGTCAGGCGCTTCCGGCCGGCCTGCTCGAAGAGAAAGCCGGTGGTGGTCGTGCGCCCGTGGGGCAGGTCGAAGGGCGTGACCTTCAGATCGCCGATTTCAAACGGGCCGGTGATGACGCGCTCTTCGGGCATGAAATAACCCCTCGGCCACGGGCCTTGATGGAACGCGTAGATAAACACGCGCCGCAGTTGCACCATGGTCGCTTCGCTCGCGTAAATCGGCAGGGTCCGTTCACCGTTCAAATCACAGAACCGCCGGCAGTCGTCCATGCCCATAACGTGGTCGGCGTGGGCGTGAGTCACCAGCACGGCGTCGAGGTGCTTGATTTTTTCGCGCAGGCATTGCATCCGGAAATCCGGCGGCGTGTCCACCACGAGCTTCACCTGGTCAGTGGCGACGTAAATGGCCGGGCGGGTGCGCCAGTTTTTGGGATTGGCCAAATATTCCGGCGGATAATCCACGCCGATCAGCGGCACGCCCTGCGAGGTGCCGCTGCCGAGAATAGTAAATTCAAAAGCCATGCCGCGCCAAATTAGCAGAAGCCGGAATTTCGGCGAATGAAAATCCGGTTAAACGCAAAGGCGCAGAGACGCAAAGTAGCCAACTAAAATCACCGCCGAACAAATTTTACCGCCGGATTTGTCCGGATTGAATCCGCGTTAATCTGTGAAATTCGTGTCCCCAGCATTTTCCTTTTTGAATCTGTGTCCATCTGTGTTTATCTGTGGCTCAAAATTTGGCCATGTTGACGACCTTGCGCATCAAAAACCTCGCCCTGGTGAGCGACCTCACGCTGGAACTCCAGCCGGGCTGCAATGTCATCACCGGCGAGACCGGCGCGGGCAAGTCCATCATCATCGGCGCGCTGAACCTCGTGCTCGGCGAACGCGCCGACCGCACGCTGATTCGCAGCGGCGAGGAAAGCTGCTCGGTCGAGGCCGTCTTCGACATCCGGAAACTGCGGGCGCCGCTGAAAGGTTTTTTGGAGGAGAACGGTTTGGAGCCGTGCGAAGAGCATCAGCTTGTCCTCAAACGCACGTTCACCAGCGCCGGCGCCAACCGCCAGTTTGTGAATGGGTCGGCCACCACGCTGGCCACGCTGGCCGGCATTGGCGAATGGCTGGTGGACATGCATGGCCCGCACGACCACCAGTCGCTGCTGCACCCGGCGAAGCAGTTGGTCATTCTTGATGCGTTCGGTGGATTGGAAAAGGAACGCGAGGCTTTCGGCGAACTCGTTGGCCGGCACGCGGTTTTGGAACAGGAGAAATCGGCGCTGATCGTGGATGAGAAAACCTACGCGCAGCAGCTAGATTTGCTGCGCTTTCAGGTTCAGGAAATTTCCGGCGCGCGCTTGCAGCCGGACGAGGAGAAGTCCGTCGAGGCGGAATTCAACCGGGCCAGCAACGCCGCGAAGCTGCTGCAACTGAGCCAGGCCGCGCTCGACGCCTTGAGCGAGAACGAGAATTCGTTGCTCACGCAGTCCGGCGTGATTGGTCGCGTGCTGGCGGAGCTTCAGCGCGTGGATGCCGGCGCGGAGAATCTGGTGGGCCTGCACGCCCAAGCCGGCGGAGCTTTGCGCGAATTGCAGACCGAGCTTTCGCGCTATGCCGACAAGGTGGACGTGGATCCGGCGCGCTTGGCGGAATTGGAGGAGCGGTTGAATCTCATCCACGCGCTCAAGCGCAAATACGGCGCGACCCTCGCCGAAGTCATCGCTTTCGGTGAGGAGGCGAAACAGAAACTCGCGGCGCTCGAAAGCCGTGACGCCGAACTGGCGCGGCTCAACGCCGCGCTCGATAAACTCGATGCCGAGATTTTGAGCGCCGGCAAAAAGCTTTCCGCGGCGCGAAAAATAGTGATTCCGCTACTGGCCAAAGCGGTGAGTAAGCAACTGGAAGAACTGGGCTTCAAGCAAAGCAAATTTGGCATTCAGCAGGAGATGGCAGATGGAAGATGGCAGATGGGGAACGGACACTCTAACTCCCATCTGCCAACTCCCAACTCCTCTGGATTCGACACGGTAGAATTCCAGTTCGCGCCGAACCCTGGCGAGCCAGCCAAGCCGCTGCGTGCCATCGCTTCATCCGGCGAAATGGCCCGCGTGATGTTGGCGTTGAAAACCGTGCTCGCCGCCCAGGATGAAATTCCGGTGCTGGTTTTTGACGAGGTGGACGCCAACGTCGGCGGCGAAACGGCAAATGCGGTCGGCGAGAAGATGAAGCAAATCGCCGCCAAGCGGCAGGTGTTTTGCATCACGCACTTGCCGCAGGTAGCCGCCCCCGCGGATGCGCATTACGTCGTGACCAAGCAGGTGAAAAATGGCCGGACGATTTCCGAGATTACGTTGCTAGACAAAAAATCACGCGTAACCGAACTGGCGCGGATGCTCGGCGGCCAGAGCGAGGCGGCACGGAAACACGCCGAGGCGCTGCTGGAATGATTTTTAGCTTTTCCAACTGAGGCGTTGTTGCGACTGTGATGGCAGAATTCTGAATGGTTATGACGAAACTGACCTTTCCCTTCACCGAGGAAAAAATCCGCGCGCTCAAAGTCGGCGATGAAGTGCTGATTTCCGGCGTCGTGTTCACCGGGCGCGACGCGGTGCATAAATATTTGCACGACGGCGGCAAGCTGCCGCCGGGCGTGAATTTGCGGGACGGCATCATGTACCATTGCGGGCCGGTGATGATGCCGCAGCCGGATGGCTCCTACAAATGCACCGCCGCCGGTCCCACGACGTCCATTCGCGAGGAGCCCTATCAATGGCAGGTCATCCGCGATTTCGGCCTGCGCGGCGTTATTGGCAAAGGGGGCATGGGAGCGAAAACCCAGGCGGCGTGCAAAGAATACGGCTGTGTCTATCTGCACGCGGTCGGCGGCGCAGCGCAGGTGCTGGCCGAGTGCGTGAAGAAGGTGCGCAACGTTTATTTCAAGGAGGAGTTTGGCTCGCCGGAGGCGATCTGGGAACTGGAAGTGGTGGATTTTCCGGCGGTGGTGACGATTGACGCGCACGGCCATTCTCTGCACGAGGAGATTTTTGCGAAGAGCCAGGCGGCGCTGGCGGAGTTGCTCTGATGGTGGGGCTGACCTGCTGGTCAGCTAATGGCGACCAACAACGTCGCCCTGCCAATTCAAAATTTGTAGTTCCACTCGCGCACCATGTATTTCTCTCGGGCGAGCTGGGAGACTTCATCCAGCGGCGGATTTCTTGATTCTTCGTTTGCGTTCCACTCTTTTGCGAGCACGGCTTTAACCTTTTCGGCGGGCAAATTCAGGTTGGTCACAAATTCCCCGTGCGGCCGGTGGGCGCGGTAATCCGGTTGCAGCGAAGGCATGGTTAGCAAATCGCTGATCAGCGTCAGGTCACAATTCAGAAGCAATGTGCCGTGGAACAGTAGGAAATCTTTCCGGCGGCGCTGGGAGTTGCCGGCGATTTTTTTTTCACCAAGGCAGAGATCAGTATGGCCCCGCACGGAAATTGTGGATTGCGGCAGAGTTGTAGTAATCGCCCTGCGGTTTTTCTCCATTATGAACTGGTTCGCGGTGGTGATGTTCCGCGTCGGTCCGGATTCGGTGATACGCAGAATCAATGAGTAGTTCAATCCCCCGGGCATCTGGACGACGGTGCCACCGCCGGAGCAGCGGCGAAAGATGGGAATGCCTTTCGCCTCGCACGCGACGGTGTTCACTTCACAGGCGATTTTGTTCGCGTAGCCGGCCACGACGAAGGTTTCCCGAGGTTCCCAGAAAACCAGAGTCTCATCGCCGTGCCCGGCCTCGCACCGGTCGAGCAGGACCTCGTCCGCCGCGAGATTTTCAGCGGGCGTCAGGGGCGTCAGGTCGAGGCGCTTCATTTGTGGGTCTTTATTTCGCTGGCGACACGGAGACAAATTCGGTTTAATATCCCAGTGTCGTTTTCGTGTTCGCGAAACGAGGTTAAACTAGTGAAAGCATCCAAAAAAGATATTTACAGCGCGCGCGGCGGTGTCTCCACGACTGCCACCAACGGCGACAAATGGTCGGAATCCATGCAGTCGGTCTTTGAACTGGCGCTGGAAAACCAGGGGCCCGAGCGCACCGCGCAATTGCTGGAAAAGCTCGCCACGCAGCTCCGCGCCGCGCCGCGCCCGTCCGCCGGTCAGACCACGCCTTACGTCAACACGATTCCTGCCGACCAGCAGCCGGCTTATCCCGGTGACCGCGACATCGAGCGCCGGATCAAGAGCATGATCCGCTGGAACGCGATGGCCATGGTGGTCAAGGCGAACTCGAATACGAACGTCGGCGGTCACATCGCGTCGTTCGCGTCCTCGGCGACGCTTTACGAGGTGGCGCAGAATCATTTTTTCCGCGGCCGCACGGCGGATTTTCCCGGCGACATGGTTTATTTTCAGGGCCACGCCGCGCCCGGCATGTATGCCCGCGCCTATCTCGAGGGCCGGCTGGATGAATCGCACCTGCAAAATTTCCGGCAGGAACTGGCGCCTGGCGGCGGCTTGTCGTCGTATCCGCATCCCTATTTGATGCCGGAGTTCTGGCAGTTCCCGACGGTTTCGATGGGCCTTGGCCCGATCATGTCGCTGTATCAGGCCAGGTTTAACCGTTATCTCCAGGCCCGCGGCTTGGTGAACTGGAAAACGGAGCCCAAAGTCTGGGCGTTCCTCGGCGACGGCGAATCCGACGAGCCCGAATCGCTCGGCGCCATCACGCTGGCGGCACGCGAGAACCTCGACAACATCATCTGGGTGGTGAACTGCAATTTGCAGCGGCTCGACGGCCCGGTGCGGGGCAACGGAAAAATCATTCAGGAACTGGAAGGCCTGTTTCGGGGCGCGGGCTGGAACGTCATCAAGGTCATCTGGGGAACCGAGTGGGACGACATCATCCGGCGGGACCATACGGGACTGCTGCTCAAGCGGATGGAAGAATGCGTGGACGGGGATTACCAGAAATACATCGTCGAGCCGGGTAGCTACACGCGCCGGCATTTCTTCGGGAAATATCCGCAATTGCTCGAACTGGTGAATCACCTAACCGACGAGCAGATTTCCAAACTGCTGCGCGGCGGCCATGACGTGCGGAAAATGTACGCGGCCTACGAGGCCGCGACCGGGCACAAAGGCCAGCCGACTGTCGTGCTCGCCAAAACCGTCAAGGGCTACGGCCTCGGCGAGGCCGGCGAAGGCAAAAATATTTCGCACCAGCAGAAGAAAATGAACGAGAAGGAACTCCGCGAGTTCCGCCGCCGTTTTGACATTCCGATCAGCGACGACCTCATCGCCGAAATGCCGTTTTTTCGTCCGACTTCGGACAGCGCCGAGACGAAGTATCTGCTCGAACGCCGCAAAGCCCTCGGCGGTTTTGTGCCGGCGCGCATCGTCCGTCCCGTCCCGCTCGACGTGCCGAAACTGGACCATTTTGCGGAACTGGTGCGGGGCTCGGTGCGCGAAGCCTCGACGACGATGGTGTTCGGTAGGATGCTGAGCCTCATGCTCCAGCACAAGGGCCTGAACAAGCATCTCGTCCCGATCATTCCCGACGAGGCGCGGACTTTTGGTTTGGACACGCTGTTCCGCGAAATCGGAATTTATTCGCCCAAAGGCCAGCTCTACGAGCCGGTGGACAGCAAAACCCTCTCGTATTATCACGAGGCCAAGAATGGTCAGATTCTGGAGGAAGGTATCAGCGAAACGGGGGCGATGTCGTCATTCATCGCCGCCGGCACGAGCTATGCGTCGCACGGCGTGCCGATGGTCCCTTTTTACATTTACTATTCGATGTTTGGACCACAGCGTGTCGGTGATTTGTTCTGGCTCGCCGGCGACATTCGCGCGAAAGGATTCCTGCTGGGAGCCACTTCCGGTCGCACCTCGCTCAACGGCGAAGGCTTGCAGCACCAGGATGGTCACAGCCTGCTGCACGCCAGCACGATTCCCACTTGTCTGCCTTACGATCCGGCGTTTGGCTTTGAACTTGCGGTGATCATCGCCGACGGTTTGCGCCGGATGTTTATCGAGCACGAGGACATTTTTTATTACCTCGCGCTTTACAATGACAATTATCCGCAACCGCCGATGCCGGCGGGTGTCGAGGACGGCGTTCTGAAAGGCTTGTATAAATTCAAGGCCGGTCCGGAGGGCAAAAAAATCAAGGCGCACCTTTTCGGCAGCGGCTCCATCATGCAGTCGGCGTTGAAGGCGCAGGAGATTCTGGGCGAAAAATACGGCGTGAGCGCCGATGTCTGGAGCGCCACGAGCTACAAGCTGCTTCGCACGGATGCCATTCGCGTCCAGCGCTGGAACATGCTGCATCCAGGGTTGCCCGCAAAGAAAAATTACCTCGAAACCCTGCTCGCGAAAGAGTCGGGCGCATTCGTCGCGGTGTCGGATAACATCCGCACCGTGGCGGACCAGGTTGCGCCGTGGGTTCCCGGCGGGCTGTTCACGCTCGGGACGGATGGTTTTGGCCGCAGCGACACCCGCGGGAGGTTGCGCCGGTTTTTCGGCGTGGATGCTGAGTCCACCGTCATCGGCACGCTCTACGCGCTGGCCGAGAAAAAAATGATCGACCGCAAAGTGGTCGCGCAGGCGATTCAGGATTTGAATGTGGATCCCGAAATGGTCCAGCCGCAGATTGTTTGAATCTGATTTGCGGCTTGTCAGCGCCGGGAAATTCTGGTTTCATTTTCTTTCCACGGTCGGCAGGATAGCTCAGTTGGTAGAGCAGAGGACTGAAAATCCTTGTGTCGCCGGTTCAATTCCGGCTCCTGCCACCACTTCACGGGGTTCTTAATTTTCACAAAGTTAGCGGGCCAGATTTTTGGCTCACCAAATAATGCCTACCATTCAGCAATAGATGGTTAGTCACATTACCGCAGGTCGGCGAAATTAATTCTGAAACCGGCGCTACGGCGTCACAACCATAAATTAAAATCAACCGGAGAATGAGATGATGAAAAAATTAATTCTGCTAGCTGCAATGTTTGGCCTGACTGCTGCGCTGACCGCGAAGGGCGCCGAGGCTAAGGAAAACTGGGACACCCTCTGTGCCAAATGCCACGGCGCCGAAGGCAAGGGCGACACCAAGATGGGCACGAAACTTGGCTGCAAGGATTTCACCGACGCCAAGGTGCAGGCCGACCTCAAGGATGACGCCGCCACCAAGGCCATCAAGGAAGGCTTGAAATCCGACGACGGCAAAACCTTGATGAAGCCGTTTGACCAGTTGTCTGACGATGAGATCAAGGCGCTGGTGGCCTACGTTCATGGTCTAAAGAAATAAGCCGTTTTGGTTGCCGGCCGGTTGGGTCGCCGGTCGAAGAAACAGACAACGACTACTCCGGCGTAATTTCCACCGGTCGGCAACCAGTTTTATTACCATCTTTATCCGCAATTTTTCCCCCCCCCCCCCGCCATGAATGCCGAGCAAAATCCGAGGCACTCGTCCCGCCTTTCGCTTTTTCGTAACTGGATAAGTTTCGTCGGTGCGGTGGTCGGCCTCGGCGCGCTTTTTTCGTTCCTTCTGCTCTTTGTCCTTGATGCGATTGCCAAGTTTTCCAATCCCTACGTCAGTATCCTGACCTACATCGGGGTGCCGGCATTTCTGATCGGCGGCATCGTGCTGGCTTTTGCCGGTGCCTGGCTCGAACGCCGCCGCCGCGCCCGGGGCAGCGGGCCGACGTCCCTGCAGATTGATTTGAGCCGGCCGCGCGACCGGCGGGTGCTGGTGACGTTCATCGCGGGCAGCGTGGCGTTTCTCCTGCTCTCGGCCATCGGTTCCTACAATGCCTTCAATTTCACCGAGTCCGTGACGTTCTGTGGCGAGACCTGCCACAAGGTGATGAAGCCGGAACTCACCACGCACGACCATGGCCCTCACGCGCGCGTTGCCTGCGTGGAATGTCACGTCGGCAAGGGTGTTTCGTGGTTTGTGAAATCGAAGATTTCTGGTTCCTACCAGCTCTATGCCGTCGCGTTCCATAAATATCCGACTCCCATCGGCACGCCGATTAAAAGTCTGCGTCCTGCGCGGGATACCTGCGAGGAATGCCACTGGCCGCAATCCTTCGTTGGCAACCTTGACCGCACCTTCAATTATTTCCAGAGCGACGCGTCAAACTCGCCGTATTCGATCAGGCTGCTCCTGAAGATTGGCGGCAGCGATCCGCGGCAGGGGCAGGTGGGGGGAATCCACTGGCACAACCTGCCAGGCAACAAGGTGGAATACGTCGCCACCGACGAGGCGCGCCAGAAAATTCCCTGGGTGCGCGTGACCGATGCCAGCGGCAAAGTCACCGTGTTCAAGACGAAAAACTTTACCAACGATGTGGCGAAGCTGGAACTTCGGACGATGGACTGCATGGACTGTCACAACCGCCCCTCGCACCGTTATCTCTCGCCGGAGAAGGCCGTCAACCAGGCGATGGCGTTCGGCCGGATTGAT
Source organism: uncultured Verrucomicrobia subdivision 3 bacterium (assembly GCA_903870815.1). Taxonomy (GTDB): domain Bacteria; phylum Verrucomicrobiota; class Verrucomicrobiia; order Limisphaerales; family UBA11358; genus UBA11358. Next base: position 19,125 of record CAIQEI010000021.1, on the reverse strand, counting down.
CCGGCGATTCCATGGATCAAGACGAACGCCGTGTTCGTGCTGACGCGGCCGTATAAAACGGATGATGAGGCGAAAGCCGGCATTGCCGCCACGCTCGCCGTAAAGTATCCAGGCGATACGAGCATTCCGACCGCCACCGCCACCCTCCAGCAGATTTACGCCGACAACTTCTTTCCGGAGATGAAGGCGAGCTGGGCCAGCTACCCTGACAACGTTGGCCATATGATCTGGCCCGGGTGTTTCCGTTGTCACGACGGTCAACATAAAACCGAGGACCGTAAGCTCACGATCAAGGCTAACGATTGTAATACCTGTCACACGATCCTCGCGCAAGGAGCCGGCGAGGAACTCAACCGGCTCGCGCCTGCCGGCCAAAAATTCATCCATCCCGGTGGCGATCTGGACGAAAACCCTACCTGTATTGATTGCCACAACGGCGGGCCGTAGCGATTACAATTGCTTGGACTCAGTTAAGTCAGCTTGCCTATTGCACTTGGCTGGTTGTCGTTGGATTTTCCGGTCTGATGGTCCTCACCCCATTTTCCAGCCCTCTAGCCCTGGGACATTCTTGTTGTAGCCTCAGGCAGGGCATAGACAATTATTGTTTTATAAATAGCAAGATATGGTTAGTTAAAAGCATAGAGAAAGGAAATAATATGTTAGACATTGATTTTAGAAAAGAGACCATTTGAGTGAAAATAATCCTGAACATTATGAAACATCAAAACCCAAGCCGACGGTTCCTGCTCCGCCCGGTTGCGATTGCTGCCCTTGCGTTGGTTGCAGCGGGTGCCCTCATCAACACCGCCCGCGCGGATGAAACCAAACCCGCGGCCAAGTCGCCGGCACCGGCGCCGAAAAAACTGACCGGCGCCGAACTCTACGCCGTCAACTGCAACCGCTGTCACCCGGAACGCTATCCCACCGAATTTAATTCCGCCCAGTGGCAGACGATTATGCTCCACATGCGGGTGCGCGCCAACCTGCCCGCCAAGCAGGCGAAGGAAATTTTGAAATACATGAAGGAAGAAGCCGGCAACTGATCCTCGCTTTAAAACAAAAAAATAATCATGAACAAGAATTTAAATACGCGGATTCTCGGGGCGGCTGCCGCCAGTTGGGTCTTGGGATTGGCCGCACCGCAACTTTCCCGCGCCGCGGTCAGTGATGAGGATTTCAACGCGCTGAAAACCATGGTGCAGCAATTGCAGCAGGCGCACCAGCAGGATCAGCAGCAGATTCAAACCTTGGAGCAAAAACTAGGTGAGACCCAGCTTTTAGCGACCAACGCGGTGGAGCAGGCCAGCGCCGTGGCGCTGGCCCAGGCGACGCCTCCGCCTCTGGCCCGGCATAATTTCACCATGGTCGGCGATGCGGAAATTCAATACGCCAAGACCTATGGCAACGGCACGCATAATGGCCAAATGCTGGCGGACTTCGCGCCGATCTTCCTCTTTCAGGCCAATCAAAGCATTTTGTTCGAGGCCGGCTTTGATGTGACGGTGAACAATGGGACGTCCGATGGAAACTATCTCGTCAATGGTAATCAGGGCGGGACGTATACGCATGATACCGGCAGCTCAACCTCGGTAAGCATGAGTTTTGGGCAGATGGATTATCTGGTCAACGATTACGTAACGTTCGTGGGTGGCTACATGCTCTTGCCGCTGGGCACCTATAGCGAACGCACCGCTGGCTGGCTGAACAAAATACCGGATGATCCGTACGGCGTGGAGTTTTTGCCGGGTGCCGGCGCCGGGGCGCAGTTACGCGGCTCTTATCCGCTGGGTGAGTCCGGCCAGATGCTGACATATTCGGCTTATTGTGCCAACGGGCCCAGCTCGGTGGATGGCACCGGCAACGCCTATACGATCAGCGGTGGTAACACAATCGCTAATTTAGATTTAGGCGGTAACGTCGGTATCCAGAACAATGGCAACACCGGCAATTTGCATTCCGCGCCCAGCGGCGGCGGGCGCATTGGCTGGTTTATACCTTGGGGAGGGGCCCATAAAGACTTGGAACTCGGCGTGTCCGGTCAGAGCGGCACCTGGGATGACAACAACAGCTATGTTTGGTCCGCCTGTGTTCTGGATGCCGCGTTACACTTCGGCCCGAACGTTGAAATCAAGGGCGAGTACATTGATACCTGGTATAACACGGCCGATGCGGGTACGATCCGGCCATGGGGTGCCTGGGTTCAGGCTGGTTACAAGCTGGCTGGATTGAACCTGGATTTGCCGATCATCAGCGACATCGAATTGATTGGGCGATATGACCAGGAAAACAATGGCTTGGGAACCGTCGCTGGCAACAATTTAGGGTCTGACTCTCGCCGCTACACCATGGGTTATGTTTATTACATCACCAACACGCTTCTGTTTGAGGGGGATTATGAATTCATTCATAATTCCATCATCGGAGGGACCCCGCAACCGTCGAACCAGCTGATTTTCCAGCTCTCTTACGGATTTTAAGCCAATCATAGAAACCTGATAATTTAAACGACCTCAATCTAAGATGAAAAATATTGTCACCTCCCGAAAGTTGTTATTTGCCGCGATGGCCCTAGCCCTGGTCTGGGCGGGGGCTGCCCGCGCCGATGATCAAATGGATGCCGCCACGAAAGCGCGGATTGATGCCTTTGAAAAAGGCCCGGCCTCCATCGATATCTCCAAGTATCCGTCCGCGTTGAAGGACAATTATGACCTGTTCAGCCAGAAATGCACCCAGTGCCATAAGCTGAGCCGGCCGATCAATTCCGATTACGCGCTCCCGTCCGAATGGTCCCGCTATGTGAAGCGCATGATGCGCAAGCCCGGTTCGGGCATCTCCAGTTCCGAAGCCAAGCAGATCTACGAGTTCCTCGCGTATGATTCCAGCGTCCGGAAGAAGGCGGCCGTGGATGCCAAACTCGCGGCGGCCACGCCGGAAGACCGGGCGGCTGACGAAGCCAAGATCAAGGAAGTTCACGACAAATACGACGGCAAATAATCCGCCTTGCCAAGCAGTCGCCGCAACTGGATGTTACGGTCTTTGTGAACATGGACGAACAGCCCGATTATCGCCCACGCTCGGACGCCGAACCAACGGTCACGACCGACTGCGTTCCCATTTGGATCGTGGTCCTCGCGCTCGTGCTCCTGTTTCTCGGCGCTTATTATTTCGACCTGCGCAGCGGCTGGTTTGACACGCGCATTTATTCGCCCTACCGCACCCCGGATCAACTCGCCACTTACCAACCGCAGTCCGGCGCGGCCGCACTGGCGGCGCGCGGACGGACGGTTTATGAAAGTGTCTGCGGCCTCTGCCACGGCAGCGATGGCCTGGGCAAGCCCGGTCAGGTGCCGCCGCTCGCCGGTTCCGATTGGGTGGCCAAGGACATGGTCTCCCTCGCCCGCGTGCCGTTGGCGGGTTTGAACGGGCCAATCAAAGTGTCTGGCAAGGACTGGAATCTCGCCATGGCCCCGATGGGTGCCGGCCTGTCGGACACCGAGCTCGCCGCCGTGTTGACCTATATCCGCACCTCATGGGGCAACCAAAGCGGTGCCTGTGACGAGTCCGATATGAAATCTGTTCGCGCCGCAGTCAATGGCAACGGCCCTTCCGCCGTCGATTTGGCCAAGATGTCGCCTCCGGATCGCGGCCATATCGTCTTCAAAAAATACGGCTGTTTCCAATGCCACGGGCCGGACGGCAAGGGCGGTGTTTCGAATTTCAACGCCAAGACCGCCGAACAGGTTCCCAGTCTGATTTATGTGGCCGACGGCTACAACAAGGCCGAATTGCTGGCCTTCATCAGCCGGGGTGAGCGCGTCATTCCCCGTAAAAATCCCAACGGTCCTGAGCCGCCGCATTTCATGCCCAAATGGGGCGGGATCGTCACCACCAACGAATTGAGCGACCTGGCCGATTTTCTTTTCAGTTTGAAACCCAAGGGCGACAAGCTGGATTTCTAAGCCGCCGGTTTTAGCGCGCCATGGGGATGGAATTTGGACGGATTGCTGCTTTTGAATATCAAACGTCTGCCGCTTGACATCGCGGTTAGGAAGGTCCATACAGGGATGAAATGCGTTTTTGGATTTTCTTAGTCCTCGACTTGGGGGCCGCCATATCCGTGTTGGGAGCGGATGAGAAGCTGCCGGTTCTTAAGGCGGGAGGCGACATCTATAGCAACGTCACCATCACCGCCGTGTCCGCCACCGATATTTATTTCACCTACGACCTGGGGGTGGCCAATGTGAAGTTGAAAAATCTTGCGCCCAATCTGCAAGAGTATTTCAAATATGACCCCGCCAAGGCTCAACAGGCTGAGCATAAACTGGCGGCAGATCAGGCTCAATATCACCACGAACTGATTAACCAGCCTGCTTCCCAAGCGGTTGTGGAGAACCGCGCTGGAACCAGTCAGGTGCCGGCCGCATCGCCGGGCAAAAAAATCTGGGCCAAATCCTTCCTCAACCAGAAAGCGCCCGAACTTATTGTGGAAAAATGGCTGACCAGCGTGCCGGATTGCCGGGGCAAATTCGTGCTAATTGATTTTTGGGCGACCTGGTGCCCGCCGTGCCGTGCGGCCATTGCGGAACTGAACGATTATCACCGGAAATTCGGCTACAAATTGGTGGTCATCGGCATTTCCGACGAGACCGAGGACGCGGTGCGGCGTTTGGAAAATCCAAAGATTGAATATTCCGTGGCCATTGACACCCAGGCGCGCACGAAAGGAATCGTGGGGGTGACCGGCATTCCACATGTGCTCATCATTGATCCGCAGGGCTACGTTCGTTGGGAAGGCTTCCCGTTTTTGGAAGGTAACGAATTGAACGAAAGCGTCGTGGCCGATATCCTCGACCGCTATTCGCATTAGTAATCCAATATTATCAGGCTGGACGAATACTCAACTGTCCAGCCAGACAGATTGTTTTTTTGTAATTTTCCACCCGTCGGCCTGCCCTGGATTAGGTTTGGTCCTGACTGACGCTTTTGGTGTCCGCGTAATATCTTTGAACGGCCCCGGTTTGTCACCAGTTGAATCCAGTTTATTTCCACCCGGATTTCTGTTTTAGTCAGATCATGGAAGCCGCCCTGCCGCCGCTAACGCCCAGCACGCTTTATCTTGTCGCCACGCCGATTGGCAATCTTGAGGATATCACGCTCCGCGCGCTCCGCGTTCTGCGCGAGTGCGACGTGGTCGCTGCCGAGGACACCCGGCATTCCGGCCAACTGCTCAAACATTTCGGCATAACCAAGCCGCTCCTCAGCTATTTCCAGTTCAACGAGGCGCGGCGCAGCGAGGAAATCATCGAGCGACTCCGGCGCGGCGAGAAAGTTGCGCTGGTAACGGACGCCGGCAGTCCCGGCATAAGCGACCCGGGCGAACGCGTGGTGAAAGCTGCCATCGCCGCCGGCTTACGCGTGGAGGCGGTGCCTGGCCCGTGCGCGCTCGTCGCCGGGCTCACGGCGAGCGGGCTGCCGACGGAGGTATTTCATTTCGTCGGTTTTTTGCCGCATAAATCCGGCCAGCGGCGTAACCGGCTGGAAGCGTTGAAAACCATTGCCGCCACCCTGGTTTTCTATGAATCGCCCTATCGCATCGAAAAATTGCTGGGCGAGTTGAATGAGGTCTATCCGGACCGCGACGTGGTGCTGGCGCGCGAGCTGACCAAGAAGTTTGAGGAATTTCTGCGCGGCAAACCGGCGGCGCTGTTGGAGATCGCAGCGAAGCGTGCCTTAAAAGGCGAGTTTGTGGTGCTCGTGGCGGGGGCGGCTTAACCACGGAATCCTCCAATCCCGCGAAAGAAACGCCTACTGTTTAGGACAGTATTTCTGTGTTTGGTGGATTTAATGGCGAAAATATCTTTTGAATTTCGCCCGGCTTCCCGTCAGATTCTGCGCATGAGATTCACCGTATATCTGCTATGCCAGTGGGTCGCCTTGGCGGCGCTGGCCGAGAATTCCATCTATCACCAGGGTTGGATCGACTTCAACAAGGACAATAAAAGAAACGTTTACGAAGATTCGTCGCAGTCCATTGCCAAACGCGTGCAGGACCTACTGGCGCGGATGACGCTGGACGAAAAAATTGGCCAGCTCCAGCAACTGGCGCTGCTCAACGATTCGGATAAAACCCTGGCCGGTGAACTGCGCGCGGGCGGAATCGGCTCCTTTCTTGGCAACGGCACGCTCATCGAAACGCCGGTGATGCGGAACAAATTGCAGCACCTCGTCGTCGAGCAAAGCCGACTCGGCATCCCGCTCATTTTTGGGCACGACGTCATCCACGGCTTCCGCACGGCGTTTCCTATCCCGCTGGCCGAGGCTTGTGCGTGGGAGCCGGGGCTGTTTGAGCAGACGCAATCGATCGCCGCGCGCGAAGCGGCGGCGGCGGGTGTGGACTGGACGTTTGCGCCGATGGTGGATCTGGCGCGCGACCCGCGCTGGGGCCGCATCGCCGAGGGTTTTGGCGAAGACCCCTATCTCGGCGGGCTGGACGCGGCGGCCGCCGTGCGCGGATTCCAAGGGACGAACGTCGCGGACACCAACCGCGTCGTCGCCTGCTTAAAACATTTCGTCGGCTACGGGGCGGCCGAGGGCGGACGCGATTACAATACCACGGAAATCTCCGAGTACACGCTGCGGAATTTTTATTTGCCCCAGTTCCATGCTGGCGTGGAAGCCGGCGCGTTGACCGTGATGAGCGCTTTCAACTGCCTGTCCGGTTTTCCCGCGAGCGGCAACCGCCACACGCTCACGGATATTTTGCGCGGCGAATGGAAGTTCCCCGGCTTCGTCGTCAGCGACTGGCAGGCGGTCGCCGAACTGGTGGATCACGGCGTGGCCGCGGATGAGGCGGCGGCGGCCCGGCTGGCCATCACGGCCGGTGTGGACCTGGAAATGGTTTCCACGAATTATCACGACACGTTGAAGCAGTTGGTGGAGCAGGGGATAGTCTCCAAAAAAATGGTGGACGACGCGGTCCGCCGCATCCTGATGGTCAAATTTGAGAAGGGCCTCTTCGATCATCCGTTCACCGATGAGGCGCGCTGGCGGACGGCGTATCTGGAGGAAGACGCCCTTGACCTCGCCCGCGTGGCGGCGGCTAAATCCTGCGTGCTGTTGAAAAATGCCAACGGCATCCTGCCGCTCTCGCCGCACCTGAACAAACTCGCGCTCATCGGTCCATTCACGGAAAACGCTCAGGAGTTGGTCGGTCCGTGGCATTCGTCCGCCCACGCCAATGATCTCATCACGTTCGCCGAGGCCGTGCGCAATCACTTGAACTTTGATTTCCAGATTGCCATCGCGCGCGGCTGCCCGATGATCTCGCCGGGCAGTCCGAAGCCGCCGTTGAACCTCTCCGACTTTACGCCCGTTAATGAGCGGCCGCTCGGTACTAATGAAATCGCCGATGCCGTGGCGGTGGCGCAGACGGCGGATGTCGTCGTCCTGGCGCTGGGGGAACCGCAGGATTGGAGCGGCGAATCCGCCAGCCGCACCGACCTCGGCCTGCCGGGCCGCCAGCAGCAACTGTTCGATGCCGTCGCGGCGACCGGTAAGCCTGTGGTCGTCGTCCTGTTCAACGGCCGGCCGCTGGCGATTCCCCAACTCCAGAACCGGGCCGCCGCCATTGTGGAGGCGTGGTTCCCGGGCGGGAAGGGGGCCGAGGCCGTGGCCGACTTGCTCTTCGGCGTCACCGACCCGTCGGGGCGTTTGACCACGACCTTTCCGCGCAACGTCGGGCAGGTGCCGTTTTACTACAACCATTACAATACTGGCCGGCCGGGGTTTGGTGAATATAAGGGCAATTATGTGGATGTGATCACGACCCCGCTGTATCCATTCGGCTTTGGACTGGCCTACACCGCTTTTGAATTTGGCCACGCGCAGTTGGAAACCAACATGGTGCCAATGGGGGGTGAGGTCACGGTGCGGACTGCCATCAAGAACACCGGTGCGCGGGCCGGCACGGCGGTGGCGGAACTTTATCTCCGCGCGCTCGCGGCGTCCGCCGGACCGCGGCCGTTACGCGAACTGAAAGGTTTTAAGAAAATCCTGCTGCAACCCGGGGAATCGCGCGAGGTGAGTTTCACGCTCGCCGCAAAGGACCTGGGCTACTACGACGCCCGGGGCAACTGGCTGGTGGAGCCGGGCAATTATCAACTGTGGATCAGCGGCGATTCCGCGACGGGCGAGCCGGCGGCGTTTCAATTGTTGAAATGATTTAGCCGCTGATCTTCCTCGCTGGTCGCCCATCGCAAAGACCTATTTTGACCGGAGAGTCAACCGGGCGCCAGGCGGCGTAGCTTCGCCGGATCGTTTTGGCTATTACCCGGTCGCAGGGGGGGCTTCACCGCGAACTCGCGATCGCCAGCGAGTGTCGTCTTCAGCCATGGATTTTCCCACGCCGGAAGGCAGCATTCATTTGCTAGAATTGTTATGAAATTAGCAATAGAAGGTTAGCCGACAGGACTCAAATCTAGTCCATTGGTAATGCATGAGTGAAGATTTGATTATAGGCATTGCCGGTTCCGGCGGCGACGGCGTGATTTCAGCGGGGGAATCGCTGATCACGGCGGCCGCGCTGGAAGGTTATCATGGCGTCATGACCAAGAGCTTCGGCTCGCAGATCCGCGGGGGTGAGGCCTCCTGTCGGCTGCGGCTGGCGACCCGTCCGGTGCTCAATCCTAACGGCCCGCTTGATGTTGCGGTGGCGCTCAATTGGGAAGATTTCCGCCGGTTCGGCGCGGAGCTTCCCGTCGAGGCCGCGACCATTGTGATTTACGAGAGCGCTACCGGTGTCGCGCCCGACCAACTGCCGTTGCCGGGCGTGAAACCGGCGGTCGTATTCAGCGTGCCGATCACCGCGATGGCCGCGACCCATGCCGGGACCGATAAGGCCAAGAACATCGTGATTGCCGGGCTGCTGGCCGGCTGGTTTGGCATCGGCCGCGAGAGCATGCTGGCTGGCATCCGCAAGAAATTTGCCAAAAAAGGCGCTGCCGTGGTGGAAGGCAACGTCCGGGCTTTCCAGGCTGGCCTGGATTTCGCCGCGGCCAACCCGCTGAAGGAAGACCGCAAGCTCTCGGCTCCGCAATCCGGCGGCTTGACCAAGCTCCTCACGGATGGCAACGACATGTGCGCGGCGGCCGCAATATTTGCCGGCTGTACCTTTTTCGGCGGTTACCCGATTACGCCTTCGACGGAAATCATGCAATTTCTCGACCGCGAAATCTGGACGTATGGCGGGACCGTCCTGCAGGCGGAGGATGAGATTGCTGGCATCGGCGCCGTGGTCGGCGCGTCGTTCGCCGGCAAAAAGGCGATGACCGCCACCTCCGGGCCCGGCATGTCGCTGAAGACCGAGATGCTCGGCCTCGCGAGCTTGGCCGAACTTCCTTTGGTGTGCGTCAACGTCCAGCGCGGCGGCCCGTCCACGGGCATGCCGACCAAGGCCGAGCAATCGGACCTGTTTCAAGCGGCCTTTTCGGCGCACGGCGACTGCTTGCGGCCCGTGCTGGCACCCACGAGCGTCGCCGATATTTTCGGCGTGACGGTTGAAGCCTTCAACCTCGCCGAATATTACCAGACCCCGGTGATCGTGCTGTCGGACCAGGAGATTGCGCAACGCAAGGAGACCGTTGATCCGATTGACACCACAAAATTCCAGATCATCGAGCGCCGGCACCCCAGCGGGCCGGAACTGACGAATTACGCGCGCTTCAAGCTGACCGAATCCGGCATCAGCCCGATCAGCCATCCCGGCATGCTTGGGGGCAACTATCTCGCGGCCGGCATCGAGCACAACGAGCAAGGTCGTCCGACCGCCAGCGGCGAGCTGCATGCGCGCATGAACGAAAAGCGGTTCAATAAATTTAATCCGCTGAAGAGCCGCCGCGACCTGTTCGCGGTGGAAGGCCATCCGGAGGCTCCTATCGGTATGGTGAGTTGGGGCAGCGTGGCCGGCGTGGCGCGGGAAGCGTTGCGGCTGGCGCAGGCGGAAGGTTTGCAGGTGAAACTGCTCGTGCCCCAGCTGCTTTATCCGGTGGCCGAACCCGTCTATCAGGACTTCTTCGCATCGGTCCAGCGCGGCTTGTTTATTGAACAATCCTATCAGGCGCAGCTCTATCGCATCGTGCGGATGCATGTGGATTTGCCGGCGCACGTCAAAGCGTTCGCCAAGAGCGGCTCCAATCCCATTCTGCCGTCCGAAATCCTAGAACGGCTGCGCGAAATGGTCGTCGCCATCCAAAGCGGCCAGCCACAATCCGAACCCGTCGAAAACTGACCCGCGAAAACTTCATCCCAAAGATCATCCATCATGACCACCCTCGAACCTCCTGCAAAACCGATCTCGTTGGCCAAATTTCAGGCCGGCGATTTCAAGAGCGACCTCAAACCCATCTGGTGCCCCGGCTGCGGCGATTTTGGCGTTGTGACTGCCATCACGCGCGCGCTGGCCAACATCGGCCGGCCGCCGCATGAGATTGCGTTTGTCTCCGGCATTGGCTGTTCGAGCCGCATCCCGGGCTACACGACCGCCTACGGTTTCAACACGGTGCACGGACGTTCACTGCCCATCGCCCAGGGCATTAACCTCGCCAACCCTGAACTCCTGGTGCTCGTGGCCAGCGGTGACGGCGACGGTTTTTCCATCGGCGGCGGCCATGTCGCCCATGTCATCCGGCGCAACATCGACATCACCTACATCGTGATGGACAACCAGATTTACGGTCTGACCAAAGGCCAGCTTTCGCCCACCTCGCAACGTGGGCGGAAGACCGTCACCTCCAGCTTTGGCAGCCTCGAAGACCCGGTCAACCCGCTGCTCTATGTCATGGGCTACGGCGCATCGTACGTGGCCCAAGGCACACCGGCGGATATGGCCGGCCTCGCCCGGATCATCGAGGAAGGTATCCGTTTTCCCGGCTTTGCGTTCATCAATGTCCAATCACCCTGCGTGACCTATGGTCAGGAAGATCAGCAGCTCAAAGCGCATAAGGCCAACCTGCAAAGTTTGGAATCGCTGGGTCACGATCCCGCCGACCGGGCAAAGGCTACCGAGCTGGCCCGCGCCTACGGCACCAAGCTTTACACCGGCGTCCTTTATCGCAACCCCAATCCGCCCCCGACCTACGGTCAGGGTGTGACCGAACGTCAGGAAGCTCTTAAGAACAAAGCCGTTCCGCGCCACGAGATTCTAAACCGGTTCAAGCCGTCCAAATAAGTCGTGGTGAAGTGACCGGGATATTTTCGAACCAGCGGAACTCCCGGCTGGTCAGAATTGGCTTTTAGGCTGGCGGCGCTCTAGGGCTGTCGCACTTCGTTTCCTTGACCGTTACTTATTGTTGTTCAGTTTCCGATCGCTGCTACAGTTTGAAGTTTGGCGACTGGCGGAGGAACGTTCTTGGATTCTGAAAAATGATTTTTTCGATCGCCTCGGCGAGGTGGCCGCGCTGCTTCATTTCCATCGCTGTCTTGGGCACCGCGAGGGGATCGCTTACGCCCCAGTCGCAGGCGCTGTTCAGCCAGATGTTTTCGCTGCCGTAGGTTTCCAGGATGTCAATTGCCCGTGCCGGCGTGCATTTTGTTTCGGGATAAAGCGTCATGCCCGCCCACATGCCGGCCTCCAAAACCATTTCTACGGTGTGTTCCTCGACGTGGTCAATGATGACGCGTTCCGGCCGGATGCGGTTCTCATTTTTGAGCACCTCGAGAATCAGCCGCGTGCCTTTCAACTTGTCCTCGAGGTGGGGAGTGTGCACGAGTACGAGCTGGTTGTGATTCGCCGCCAGTTCAACCTGCATTTCCAGCACCCGCAGTTCATTGCGGGAATTTTTGTTCAACCCGATCTCGCCGATGCCAAGGACGTTCGGGCGGTTGAGGAATTTCGGGACGAGTGCGATGACTTCCGCCGCCAGCGCCACGTCCTCGGCTTCCTTGGAATTGATGCACAGCCAGCAGAAATGTTTCAGCCCGGACTTCGCTGCGCGCTTCGGCTCGTGCTCGGTGAGCTGGCAGAAATAATCATAAAAACCGGCCGGTGAACTGCGATCGTAGCCGGCCCAGAACGCCGGTTCGCAGACCGCCGCGCAACCGGCTAGCGCCATCCGCTCGTAATCATCCGTCGTGCGGCTGACCATGTGGGCATGGGGTTCGATGTAGCGCATGAACGGTTAAGGTCGGGCCCCGGTTGGTTGGATCACTTGACGTTGACGCATTTCGAAAACCATGGCCTGGAATTATCAGGCTCAGGCTTCAGCGGTTTCGGTTAGCTTTTCAAGGTGTGTCGGATGTCCTGCGCTTCGTAGAGGTAAACAACTTCCTCGGCGATGTTCTTGGCATGGTCGGCGATGCGTTCGAGGCTTTTGATGGCGACAATCCAATGCAGGCAGCGGGCGATGGCGTCGGGATTGGCCATCATGTGCAGAGCGAGTGACTGTTGAATCTCCTTGTTTAGCACATCCACTTCCTTGTCGCGCGGGATGATGGCGCGGGCGGCGGCCGTGTCGCGGTGGACAAAAGCGTCGAGCGCATCCTTGACCATGGCGAGGGCCAGGCTCGCGATGTGGTTGACGTCGAGGTTGATTTTCACGGGCGGTTCCTGGGTGAGATCGCGGGCGCGCTTGGCGATTTTGGTCGCTTCGTCGCCGATGCGTTCGAGGTTCTGTGACACCTTCATGGCGACGGTGATGAGCCGCAGATTGCTGGCGAGTGGCGCCTTGGTCAAAAGCACAATGGCCATCTCGTCGATTTCCACTTCAAACTGGTCGATGACGCTATCATCCTCCCGGACCTTGACCGCCAGGTCGTGATCGCGCTGGACCAGCGCCTGGACGGCTTGGTTGACGGAGGTTTCGGCGCGGCTGGCCATGAGCAGGATTTTCTGCCGCAGCGCCTCCAGTCCGGATTCAAAATGATTTTCCATAAATACCTGAACAAAAATTAACTCAACCGAAGCGGCCTGTCACATAATCTTCTGTCTGCTTTTTTGCCGGATTCGTGAAGATTTTGGCGGTGACGTCAAATTCGACCAGTTCGCCGATGTAAAAGAAGGCGGTATAATTCGAGATGCGCGCGGCCTGCTGCATGTTGTGCGTCACAATGACGATGGTGAAATCTTTTTTCAATTCCAGTATCAACTCTTCGATGCGCGTGGTGGCAATGGGGTCGAGCGCGCTAGCCGGTTCGTCCATCAAGATGATCTCCGGCTTGATGGCGATGGCTCGGGCGATGCACAACCGCTGTTGCTGGCCGCCCGACAAGCCGAGCGCGCTGGAGTGCAGTCGGTCCTTCACTTCGTCCCATAACGCGGCATTGCGCAGGCTTTGTTCAACGGTGCCATCCAGTTCGGATTTGCTTTGAAAGCCATGCAGCCGTAGCCCGTAAGCGACGTTTTCGTAGATCGATTTTGGGAACGGGTTGGATTTCTGGAACACCATGCCGACGCGTTTGCGGAGTTCGATCACATCCACGTTCGCGGCGTAAATGTCATGGCTGCCGATCTTGATCGCGCCGTCGATGCGGACGTTGTCAATCAAGTCGTTCATGCGGTTGAGGCAGCGGAGCAGGGTGGACTTGCCGCAGCCGCTCGGGCCAATGAACGCGGTGACCACCTTCTCTTCCAATTTCAATGAGATGTCCTTCAGCGCCTTGGCCGCGCCGTAATACAGCGAGAGGTTTTCGATCTCAATGAGCGGCGTGCCGGTTTTCGCCGCGGTCAATGTGGTTGCCGGCGTCGCGATTTTCGGGATCAAAGTTTCAGCCATAACTTTAAAATGATTTCAGTGGGGTCAGCCGAGTGCACGCAGTTTTTTCCTCACGCGGGCGCGGATGAGGATGGCGACGAAATTCAGCGCGAAGGTGAGCAAGAGCAGCACCAGCACGGTGGCGTAGAGAATCGGCCGGGTTTGTTCGATGTTCGGCGACTGCGTGGAAAGCACGAAAACATGGTAGCCCAGGTCCATGAACTGGTCGCTGAGGTGGGCGGGGAGCGAGGCCATGTAATAGGCCACGCCGGTGAACAGGATCGGCGCCACTTCGCCGGCGGCGCGGCTGACCGCGAGGATGCCGCCGGTCATGATGCCGGGCAGCGCCTGCGGCAGTACGATGCGCAGAATGGTTTCCAGCTTGGTGGCGCCGAGGGCTAGGCTGGCTTCGCGCAGCCCCGGCGGAATCGCCTTTAGAGACTCTTCGGTGGCGACGATGACCACCGGCAGCGTCATTACCGCGAGCGTAAGCGATGCCCAGATCAGCGCCGGCTGACCCCAGACGGCGTTGGCATTGTGCAGTAGCAGGTCCAGGTTTTTGCCCGCGAAGTTGATGAAAAAGCCGAGGCCGAACAGACCGAACACGATGGACGGCACGCCGGCGAGGTTGTTCACGGCGGCGCGGATGATGCGCGTGATGATCGAGGTGTTCGGCGCATATTCCGTCAGGTAGATCGCCGTGATGACGCCGACGGGAATCACGAAAATCGTCATCACAATCACGCGGAATGAGGTGCCGACGATCATCGGCAATACCCCGGTGGTGTTCGCATCGAAGAAATCTTTCTTTGGAATCGTTGAGACAAAATGCCACGAGATGGCGCTCCAGCCGTTGACGATGATGTTGAGGAGAATCGTCGCGAGGATGCCGAGAATGAATAGCGTAGCCAGTCCGGTCAGCCCGGAAAAAAAGAACGACCAGAAATCAAACTTCTCCGCCCGGAAGTGGCGACTTTGGACTTTGCTCATCGCTTGCCCTCCAGCTTTTGCTTGAACCGGTGGATGACGAAGTCGCCGATCATGTTGGACACGAAGGTCGCACCGAAAAGCAGCGCGCCGAGGAGGAAGAGAATGCGGTAATGTGGTCCGCCATTGACGGCCTCGGCCATTTCGGCGGCGATGGTGGTGGTGATGCTGCGTGCTGAATCAAAGATGCTCCAGGACATCACGCTGGCAGAGCAAACCATCAGGACGATCATGGTTTCCCCGATGGCGCGCCCAAAGCCCAGTACGGTGGCGGCGAAAACGCCCGGCAGCGCGGCGGGTAAAACAATTTGCCAGGCCGTCTGCCAGCGCGACGCGCCGAGCGCGAGCGCGGCTTGCGTGTAGGTGCGCGGGACGCTGGTGAGCGCGTCCTCGGCGATGGAAAAAATCACCGGGATCACGGCAAAACCAAGTGCGAGGCCGGCCACGAAAGCGTTGAGCCGGGTCTGGTAATGGAAGAGGGATTGCAGCACGGTTGCCATAACAATCAGGGCGAAGAAGCCGACCACGACGGAGGGGATGCCCGAGAGCAGCTCAATGGCCGGCTTGAGGGTTTCGCGTAAACGCGGGCGCGCGAGCTGCGAGACGTAAATCGCGGCACCGACCGCGAGCGGCACGGCGAAGAGCAGCCCGATCAGAGTGACTTTCAGCGTCCCGACGAAGAGCGGGATGATGTTAAATTTTTTGATCTGGCCGACGGGTTGCCAGATGTATTCGGGTTTGTCGTAGCCGTTCCATTGGTGGGACTGGAGGAGATATTTCCATTCCGTGGTATTGATGCGGGCGTCGGGGTCGTTGCGGAAATCTTCGGGGATGTCATCCTGCGCCTCCAGCTTGACATCCATGAGGGCGCGCAGGGTTTTTCGTTCTGTTTTTGCGAATTCGTCCGGGGTCAGTTCCAGATAGGCCTGTAGTTCGGCGGGAGAATGTTTGTCCATCTCGTCCGGCGGAATGGGTTTTTGAACGAGCGCGGTGTTGGTCTGGCCAAAAAAGACGGGCAGCGCTTCGCGGGCGACGAACAGGAAGATCAGCAACACCATTAGGATGGCGGAGAGGGAGACGAAAAAAATAAATTTTTCCGCGAGCCATTCCACGGGGCGCGCCTGGTGGCCGCGATGAATGCCCATCCAGCCGTGGCTGCGGCGCGGTTCATTTTGTGGGCTGGGCGTCAAGGGATCAAAAATTTATGCGGGCGGAACGGAAACCTCAAGGGTTTCCGCGCCGCCCGCGTGGGTGATCGTCGGAGGAACAGCGATCAAATCAGTTGCTGCGGAGGTTTTTCGGCAGCGGATAATAGCCGATGTCCTTGACATATTTCTGGCCGTCGTCGCTGCGGATCCAGTTCAGGTAGGCGGCTACCTCGCCTTTGTCCAGCGCCGGGTTCACATAGACATAGAGATGGCGCCAGATGGGATAGGTCCCGCTTTCGACGTTCGCCTCGGTCGGCTCAATGGCCGGGGAGGCATCGGTTTTCTTGATCGAAAGCAGCTTGCTGCCGCCGCCATAGGCCGCGCCGCCGTAGCCGATGCCGTTCTTGTCCTTCAACACCGCCTGCACGATGGCGGCGGTGCCGGGCATGGTCTGCGCACTGGCGGCGAAGTCCTTGCCTTTGAGCACATGTTCCTTGAAGAACTCATAGGTGCCGGAGCTGTTTTCTCGGCTGTAAATGGTGATCGGCGCGTCCGGTCCGCCGACTTCTTTCCAGTTTTTTATTTTGCCGGTGAAGATGTCACCGACCTGCGCCATGGTCAGTTCTTTCAACGAATTTTCGGGGTTCACATAAACGGACAGTCCGTCCAGCGCCACCTTGTATTCCGTTGGGCGTGCGGCGAAGGCCTTGAGGCAGTTGGCGATTTCCGCCGGCTTGGCCTTGCGCGAGGCGTCGCAGAGGTCGGTGGTCTGGCTTTGCAGTGCGGCGAAGCCGATGCCGGAGCCGCCTCCGGAAACCTGAATCTTCACGTCGGGATGCTGTCCCATGTAAACCTCGGCCCATTTCTGGGCGAGGATGACGAGGGTGTCGGAGCCTTTGACGGTGATGTTGCCGGCCAAGGTGCTGGCAGCGAAAGCGGTCGCCGCGAGGATAGTTGCAATTTTTTTCATACGATAATTCTTTTATTATAAGGAAACGGTTCGTTTTTGTTCGTTACAATTGGGTGACGTTTAGAACTTCCACATCAGGTCGGCCATCAGATGGGTTGCGCTATTGTTGGGTTCCCCGTGGTTCGCGCCCGCCGGGGTGTTCAAGCTTGGATTGATCAATTCATTCAGGAAACAGGTAAATGACAGGGTCAGGCTGTCGGTGATCGAGTAGTCGGCCTTGAACAGATGGCCCTTGACGTTGGTGCCGCCAAACCAGCCGGCCGAACCACCATTGGGGGCGTGTTGGTAGTATGCACCGTTGTCATCATCCGCCAACTGGTCATAGATCGCGTCGGCTTCCAGGTATTCGTAGCGATAAGACAGGTCCCAAGTGTGTTTGGTGCTGGCTTTGCCGAAGGTGATACCTGTCCAAAAGGCCTGATTGTTATTGTTGCCCGAAATCGTGTCGACGTTGTTGATGTATTCTCCGGCCACCTTGATGGGGAAGGCACCGGGATACAACGGGAATGAGTCTAATTTGTAGGTGGCGCTGGCATCGGCGATGATCGGGGTGTATCCGTTGATCAGCACGCCGCCGGTCGTGCGGGAATTGCCTTGGTTGAGGTAGGGAACGGCGGTGGTGGTCAGGTTCTGTGAATTAGCGAGAATGTAGCCGCCCAGCCCCAGTGACGTGCCGAATTTCTTGGTCCAATTAGCGTTCCAAATGGCCTGGCCGGCGAAGAGGGCGGGCGCTTGGACCGAGCCTGTGTTCCCGCCGCCGACTTCCTGATCCTCGACAAACGCTGCGCCATTGACAAGAATGGCATGCTGGTCGTTGAAGGTGTAGCCGCCCTGCAAGGCCACGCCTTCCGGCGTCCAATCGTTATCAAATACCATGGGCGTGAACTGGAGTGGATTGTACATTTTGCCGAAGGTCGCCGAAAGCAGCCAGCCGTCGCTGTTCAAGGCCGTCCATTTGCCGTAGGCGGTGTCGATGTAGACGTTCTTTTTGGTGCCATTGTCCTGCATCGTGGTGTTGTTCGAGAGCGGGTTGCCCGCGTTGTTAAAATTGTTGGCCGACGCCGGATCGCCCGAGGTCAGGCTGAATCCCACCTCCAGGTTGTCCAGCATCGAAATGATCAGGCCCGCGCGCAGCCGGAAGCGATAGCGGTCGCGTTCCACAAAATGCGTGTTGTTATCGGTGCTGGACACCTCGTCATAACGGACCCGAAAATCGCCGTAGACCTTGTAGTTAGTCACCCAGTCCGGCATGCCGGACTTGGCCTGCAGGGCGGTGTTGAAATTCTTGTCGGATTCGTCGCGGAGATCCTTGGCCTCGTCCACGGTCAGAATGCCCTTGTCCACCAGCTTGTCGATCAGCGCGTCGGAGGACTGCGCGTGAACCTGGGGGGTGAGGGCGGCCAGGGCCGCGGCCCCGGCACAGAGTGCAAGTTTGGTAGTATTTCTTTTGTTTCTGTTTTTCATGATGTTTGGTGTCGGAATACGGGAACAGATTGTGACATCATTGTGACAAACAAAAGTCGTTAATGTTACAATTGGGTGACAAAGTCCGCGATCCCGGCTTGCGCTTGGGTTAATAAATTGCAAAATCCGTGCGGTAATTGAATCGCATCTCCCGCAAAATATAACGTCTATTATGTTTTCACTCCAAAAATTGCTCGGCCAGGAGGATATGTTTTTTGGTCTGCTCGAGGCCAGTGCGCTGGAGGCCCACAACAGCGTCCAATCGCTGGTTAAGTTGAGCCAGTCGCTCGACCAGCCCGTTGAGTTGGAGGTTTTCGCCCGCGCGCGCCGCAAGGACAAAGAAATCACCAGCCAGATCCGCAACGCCGTCTATACGACTTTTGTCACCGCGCTGGAACGCGAGGACATTGACGCGCTGGCGCTGGCGCTCTATCGCATCCCCAAGACGGTGGAAAAATTTGGCGAACGCATCGTGCTCGTGCCGCAGCACGTCCGGGGCGTGGATTTTTCCAAACAAATTCAGTTTGTGGATCAAGCCACCGAGTGTGTGATTAGCCTGGTTAAAAGCCTCCGTTCCGGGATCAACCTCGAGGAGGTTAAAAAATGGAACGATCGTTTGCAGCAGGTTGAGGGCGACGCCGATAAGGCAATCATGGAACTTTACCGCGATTTGTTCAGCGGCCGCCACGACGCCCTGAAAGTCATCGTTCTAAAGGACCTTTACGAGCTGCTTGAAAAGATCATTGACCGCTGTCGCGACGTTGGCAATGTCATCTCCCAAATCGTCCTAAAAAATTCCTGACGGCCATGT
>CAIQEI010000020.1 GCA_903870815.1 uncultured Verrucomicrobia subdivision 3 bacterium | reverse complement strand
GGTCGCGGACCCGCTGGTGGCTACCCGGGATATCTGGCGCCAATCCCTCTTCCTGAAACTCAAGCCGGCGGCTTTCCCAACGGTGTTTACGAACAACGCGTCGTCGGACTTTCCTTTACTCGCCAAGCTGTGGACGGCCACCGACTATGATGCGCCGCACGCGTTCATGCCCCACGTCAGCTTGATGTATCTTCCCGGGACCGATGCGAGTCGGGCGCAAGCGGGCGATACCAATTTGGTGCGCGCCGGGTTGGTGGATGAAGCGCGGAAACTTTTGGGTGACACGCAGGCCATCCGCTTCGATCGATTGCAAGTGGTCACGGCCCGCTCGAACGACTTCGATCGTTACGCCGTGGATCAGAACGAAAAGTGGGATGTGATTTTCACCGCCCAACTGGCCCCGCCCCGCTGAGACAGCACCAATCGGCTGCGCGCAGTGCCCGAGGAGTGCCTCAGCGCTTTACGGTTCCGGGTTTGGCGTGGATGCCCAAGAGGCCGGGCAGGACGCGATTGTCGGAGGCGCTGGGGAATTGAATATTCAGCATCTGCGCGACGGTGGGGGCGATTTGGGTGATGTCGACGGGCTCGTCGAACTCCCGATGAGGGGGCACTTGCCAGCCCCAGAAAATGATGGGCACATGGGTGTCGTATTGGTAAGGCGTGCCGTGGCTGGTGGCATTCTTATTGTCTTCTTCAAGCCAGCCGGATCCGAGCAAAATCATGAGGTCGCCGGATCGATTGGGATAAATTCCACGGGCAAGGGCCGCCCGAATAGTGCCGGCAGCCGCCAGCGCAGGAAGTTCACGGGTGGGCAGGACATCGATAACGCCCGGCTCCTTGAGGAGGCGGTCGCGGATTTCGTCTTCAATGCGGGTTAGGTCGAGGTGTTGCGCGGTGATGAGGTCGCGGTCCAGATAGATTTGTTGATTCGTGTAGCCGAGAATGAGGGGTTTTTGGTAACGGCCGGCTATCCACGCATTGAGCTTTTCGAGGGCGGAACCCGTGGGGAACCGGCCGCCCGGAAGGTGGAGGTCTTTGCTGAATTCCGGCACGTCGGCGACGCCGTGGTCGGCGGTGAGGAAGACCAGCAGATGCTCCGGACCGCCGGCCTGGCGGCTGAGGAAGGTGAGCAATTCACCCAATTCGCGGTCGAATTCACGGTAAACGTCCTCAACTTCCTGAGAACGGGGACCAAAACGGTGCCCGGCGTAATCGGTGGATGCGAAATTTATAGTTAGGAAGTCGGTACGATCGCTGCACTGGCCCAGTTTTTCGCCAATTACCGCGGCTTTAGCGAAGTCAGCGGTGAGTTTGTTGCCGTATGGTGTGTATAGCAGTTGTTCGAACTGGGGCTCTTTGAAATTCTCGGCTATCTTGGCAAGATTGTGGGGAAACCCTAGATGATTCTCACTGGAGTCGAGTTTATTGCTGAACGCCTTCTTTGGGGACGCGCTTTCGGTGAAACTCTCCTTGTCGATGGGTTCCCACGTCTTGGTCAGGTATTGGCCCGGATTATTTGTGGAATTTAACTTCCGCAGCCATTCCGGCAAGAATGTTTCCCCTTTGGATTCGGGGAATGCATAATAGGAGCTGCTGATCCATTGACCGGACTTCGAATCAAACCAGTAAGCTGCGTTGGCAAGGTGGCCGGCGGGGAATATGGCGGCGCGATCCTTGAGGGAAACGCCAATAACTCTGGAGTTTGTATGCGCGAGCTTAAGTTCGTCGGTAATGGTGGTCACATTAAGGTTTGTGGGTGATCTCTGGCCGGCGGGAACGATTTTTCGGCCGCCGAGGTTGGTGACGGATGTGTCCTCCGCGCAATACATATAATGGCCCAAATTGCGATCGTACCAATCATTACCCGCGATGCCGTGGGCGGACGGCGTCGCGCCAGTGAAGATGCTGGCGTGCCCGGGGCCCGTGTAGGTGGGGGCGTAATTGTACTGCGCGTTGCGGTAAAATGTGCCCTCGCGCAGAAGGCGCTTGAAGCCGCTATTGGTGTATTTGTCCCAGTAGCGGTAGATGAAATCGTAGCGCATTTGGTCCACGACGATGCCCACGACCAAACGCGGGGCGGGGGCTGGCCGCGGGTTGCTCTCCGCAGCGGCCGCCGGAAGGGGCGCCGAAATGAGCCACTGAAGGCAAAGCACGAAGCGCAGGGTGGGGGAAACCAGAGGACGAACGAGCAATTTCAACTTGTTCATGGTCGCATGCTAGGCTTCGTCAAGTCGCAAAGTCAAACTTTTTTCGGTCCCGTTTGGCGGGGAGCCGACCGGAATGGACTGATCAGTCGCGCGTGATGTTGGCTAAGTTTTGCTAAGAAACGGGACAGCAGGTTATAGGTTC
>CAIQEI010000019.1 GCA_903870815.1 uncultured Verrucomicrobia subdivision 3 bacterium | reverse complement strand
TCGGCTTTGGCCACAACGCCGTGCTCAGCATCGCGGATAAAGTCGTGGCTGCGGTGAAACCCGGTGCCATCAAGCATTTCTTCCTCGACGGAGGCTGCGACGGCGCGCGGAGCGGACGCGATTATTACACCGAGTTCGCCGAAAGCGTGCCGCAGGATTGCGTGATCATGACGCTGGCGTGCGGCAAATTCCGTTTCAACAAGCTCGATTTCGGCACCATCGGCGGCATTCCGCGCCTGCTCGACATCGGGCAGTGCAATGATGCGTATTCCGCCATCCAGATCGCCGTGGCGCTGTCGAAGGCCTTCAACTGCGGCGTGAACGACCTGCCGCTTTCGCTCGTGCTGTCGTGGTATGAGCAAAAGGCCGTGGCGATTCTGCTGACACTGCTGCACCTGGGCATTCGCAACATCCGGCTGGGACCGACGCTGCCCGCGTTCGTCACGCCCAATGTGCTCAAGGTGCTAAACGAAAAATTCAACCTCATGCCGATCCAGACGGCGGCGCAGGACTTGAAGGACATCCTGCCCCTGGCGGCCTGACGATTCGCCGAAAAACATCACGCCCCGGCGCAAGCCGGGGCTTTTTGTTTGAACAACAAAGGCGCCAAGACGCAAAGTAAAAATCTTCCTTCGCGCCTTCGCGCCTTTGTTGTTAAATTTTTCCGGCAACATGGCGCACATCCACGAGAAAATTGATTTCACCGTCGCGATTTTTATCGTTCACGACGGCAAGATTCTGCTCATCTATCATCGCAAGCTCGACAAGTGGCTGCCGCTCGGTGGGCACATCGAACTGGACGAGGATCCGGAACAGGCCGCGCTGCGCGAGGCGAAGGAAGAAAGCGGACTCGACGTGGAACTGCTCGGCGAACGACCGCCCACGACTTCGCCCGGCACGCGCGCGCTCATCGCGCCGCGCTTTCTGGACATCCACCGCATCAGCGACACGCACGAACACATCGGCCTGATCTATTGGGCGCGGCCGAGAAATTCTGCTACGGTAACACTCGCGACCGAAGAACATCACGACATCCGCTGGTGTTCGGCCGCGGATTTGGAAAAACTCTCCCCGCCGATGACCGACGCGGTGAAATGGTATTGCCGCCAAGCCATCGGGGAAATTTCGGAAGGGCGAGGGCGGATTGCGGCTTGAAACACTTATAACAAATCCGGATTCGCCAATCGTAAATTCCGATGTCCCTCCGCCAACAACGCCAGTCGCTTGGTTTTACCATCGAAGGCCTGAATTCCTTCGGTACGGTTCTCTTTTTTACCTACCTGTATTTCCTACTGCACGACCGGTTCGGCTTCACCAACCAGGCCAACCTCGCCGTCGCCGCGCTGTTGGGTTTTTGCTACGCGGTGTGCTCATGGCTGGCCGGCCGGCTGGCGCAGCGCTGGGGTTACTACCGCGCGCTCAAGCTCGGCTTCGGCGTCATGGCCGGCGGATTGCTCGCCGGTTCGCAACTGGCCTCGGCGGCGGGCGTGATCATCTGCGCGGTGGTCGTCACGTTCGGCATGTGTTTCACGTGGCCGGTGCTGGAGGCGCTCTTGTGCGATGGCGAGACGCCCGAGCTCGTCCCGCATGTCGTCGGCATGTATAACATCGTCTGGGCGGCCACCAATGCATTCGCGTTTTTCATCGGCGGCACACTCATCGAAAAACTCGGGTACCACAGCATTTTTTACCTCCCGGCCGGAATCATCGTCGCGCAATTTGCCTTGCTGTTCTGGCTGGAAACACTGCCGCCGCCGGCCCCGGCGGAGGCGGAAGCTTTCCCGCCGCCCGGAGCTGACCGGCCCGCGCCGGCGCGCGCGAAAATGTTCCTGCGCCTCGCGTGGCTAGCCAATCCCTTTGCTTATATCGCCATCAACACGCTGGTGGCAGAGCTTCCCGGCCTCGCGACAAAATTCCAGCTAACGCCGATGTTTGCCGGCTTCGCCTGCTCGCTCTGGTGCTTTGTGCGCCTGGCGGCCTTTGTGACCTTGTGGCGCTGGCCGGGCTGGCATTATCGCTTCCGCTGGCTGGTGACCGCGTTCGGCGCGCTCGTGCTGTCCTTCACCACCATTTTGATCGTGCCTAACCTGGCGGTTTTGCTGGTCGCCCAGCTGTTTTTTGGGCTGGCCATCGGCCTGATTTATTATTCATCTCTCTTTTATTCCATGGATGCGGGCGATACCAAGAGCGCGCACGGTGGCATTCACGAGGCGGCCATCGGCGCGGGCAACTGCCTCGGCCCGGCGGTCGGCGCGCTGTCGCTGCAATTCGCGGCGCACTCCGCCAACGCCGGCGCGTTTGCCGTCGGCGTCCTGTTGCTGGGCGGCTTCGGTGCGATGCTGGCCGTCTGGAAAAACGGCCGGGCTGGGCAGTAAATGCCTCCAACCTTCAATTCCCAAGAATCGTTGCCCCGTCATCCCCATTGTGTGTTGAGCGTTGAAAGTTGAATCTTCCCGGCATTTCTTCCGCTTTTCTTTTTCGCGCCGTTGTGGTTAATTCCCGCCATGCGCGGCCGGTTGTATCCAATGCCGTTTTGTTTTGGCGACGACCCTTGCCGCTGACCTGAACCTATGCACTGCCCCGCTTGCCTGCGTCCGTTGCGCCGCTTCAAAGCCGGCACCGTCACGCTTGACGGCTGCGATGGCGGCTGCGGCGGCATCTGGTTCGACCATCGCGAACTCGCCCGCGTGAACCGCGAGCATCCCGACCCCGACGCCAGCATTGCCAGTCTCCGCCACGACCCGGCCGTGCGCGTGCATGATGACGATGTCCGTGGTTGTCCAAAATGCGAGGCGGTCACCTTGGAGAAAAAGCTCTACAGCCTCGGCTCGGGCGTCGTCATGGATTGCTGCCCCCAGTGCCGGGGCATCTGGCTCGACCATGGCGAGCTGGAAAAAATCCGCGAATCGTTGGCTTCCCGCCCGCCCAAATCCCGCGCCGTCGCCCGCAGAGCCGTCCCGCAGCCCATTGCCATCAGCTTCCACGTGATGCAGCAGGTTTACGATCTCCAAGCGCGTCTGCGCGGGTGAGGCACCGCTGAATTGTTGCCGCTGGGCAACCCTGAATCGGTTTCCACTCAATTTTTCTCTGTGCCCTCTGTGGCTCTGTGGCTAAACTGGTTGCATGTCTGCTGAACCACAACCCGTGCCCGCCGCTCCGGATCCCGAACGCAAAACCCTGGACGACCGCGCCAGGATGACCGAGCTGGAGCGCATCCGCCATTCCGCCGCCCACGTCATGGCCACCGCCATTCTGCGGCTCTGGCCGGAAGCGCAGTTCGCCGCCGGGCCGCCGGTTGAAAACGGATTTTATTACGACGTGGACTTGCCACACCGCATATCGCCGGAGGATTTTGAGAAAATTGAGGCGGAGATGAAGAAAGAGATCAAGGCGAACAACCCGTTCGAGAAAATCATCGTCACCCGCGAACAGGCCATTGCCGACGCGCAGAGCGGACGGTTGGGCGGGCTCGCCGGGCGGCCGGGCAATGTGAGCAAATTAAAGATCGGCAATCTCGAAGCCATTCCCGAAGGCGAACCGATTTCCTATTACAAGAACGGCGATTTCCTTGACCTCTGCGCCGGGCCGCACGTGATGCGCACCGGCAACATCGGCGCGTTCAAGCTCACCAGCGTGGCCGCCGCGTATTACAAGGGCGACGAAAAAGGCCCGCAGCTCCAGCGCATCTACGGCACGGCGTTCAAGAACAAGACCTCACTCGACGAATTCCTGAAGATGCAGGAGGAAGCGAAGAAGCGCGACCATCGCAAGATCGGCGCGGAGATGGGGCTGTTCGCGATCGACACGGAATTTGTCGGGCCGGGCATGCCGCTATGGCTGCCCAAGGGCACGGTGCTCGTCGAGGAACTGGAGAAGCTGGCCAAGGAAACCGAATTCGCCGCCGGCTACGTCCGCGTCCGCACGCCGCATCTGGCCCGGGAGAAAATGTATAAGACCTCCGGCCACTTGCCTTACTACGCGGACTCAATGTTTCCGCCGATTAATCTGCTTGAGGAGAAAGACCGAGAGGTTAGAGATCAACTTGTTGAATTCCGGTCTTATCTCCGGCGTGGCACTGAACCGGGTTATGTTGAACATTTTCTAGAACAATTTAAGAAATCTTCAAGTTACTCAGTTGGAGCGATGAGTCAGTTGGAGACGATCGCAGCTGCATATGCCGCAGACAAATCGAATAAAGAGGGCTTTGAGCAACTTGATGCTCAGATTGATGGCTTGGGTGAACGTTATTATCTCAAAGCCATGAACTGTCCGCATCATCACCGTATTTTTGCGGCGGAACCGCACAGTTACCGCGACTTGCCGTTGCGCCTCGCGGAATACGGCACCTGCTATCGCTACGAGCAGAGCGGCGAGTTGTTTGGCCTCATGCGCGTGCGTTCGCTCAACATGAACGACGCCCACATCTATTGCACCGAGGAGCAGTTCGCCGACGAATTCCGCGCCGTGAACGACATGTATCTGAAGTATTTCAAAATCTTCGGCCTCGAAAAATACCAGATGCGCTTTAGCACGCACGCAGCGGAAGGGCTCGGCAAGAAATACGTCAACGAGCCGGAGCTGTGGAAAAAAACCGAGGACATGGTGCGCAAGGTGTTGATCGAATCCGGCATTAACTTCGTGGAGGTCGCCAACGAGGCGGCGTTCTACGGGCCGAAGATTGACGTGCAGGTTTGGAGTGCCATCGGCCGCGAATTCACCATCGCGACGAACCAGGTGGACTTCGCGGTTCCCGCCAAGTTCGGCCTGACCTACCGCGACAAGGACAACTCTAACAAGACGCCGCTCTGCGTTCATCGCGCGCCGCTCGGTACGCACGAGCGGTTCATCGGCTTCCTCATCGAGCATTACGCGGGCAACTTCCCGCTCTGGCTCGCGCCGGATCAGGTGCGCGTTATCACCATCGGCGCGGAAGGCGATCCGGCGTCCGCCCCGCTCATCCAATACGCCAAGGACATTGTGAACGGACTGCGCGCCCAGGGGGTCCGCGTGGCCGGCGATTACGGCAGCGACCCGATGAAGGCGAAGATCGCCGAAGCGGAAAAGCTGCGCGTCCATACGATGCTGGTCATCGGCGGTCGTGACCTGGAGGCTGGCGCGGTCAGCGTGCGTCTGCACGGCAAGGGCAATGTCGGCTCCAAGCCGAAGGCCGAAGCCGTGGCTGATATTTTGGCTGCGATCCGCGAACGGCGGGCTTAACCTCGCGGCATGAACTGCATCGTCACTGCCGGGCCCACCTTTGAGCCGCTGGACGACGTGCGCCGGCTCACGAATTTTTCCACGGGCCGGCTGGGCACGGAACTCGCCAATTTTCTCGCCGCGCGCGGCCATCGCGTGACGCTGCTCATCGGCGAAACCGCAACTTACGCGGGCCAACGGCGGGCGCAGTCGGTGAAAATGTTTTCCACCACGGCGGATTTGCGCGCCAGGCTGAAGGCGTTTTCCGGCAAAAAGGTGGACGCCATTTTTCACGCGGCGGCGGTGAGTGATTTTGCGTTTGGCCAAATCTACTCGGAAAAGAAACCCGGCGAGTTCACCGCGCTCAAGGCGGCCAATAAAATTTCTACGCGCCAGGGCAACCTGTTCGTTGAGCTGGTGCCGACACCGAAAATCATCGCAGAACTGCGCGGCTGGTTTCCGCAGGCAAAGATCATCGGCTGGAAATTTGAAGCGGACGGCACCCGCGCGAGCGTGTTATGCGCGGCGGAAAAACAGCTCGCGGATTGCGCGACCGATCACTGCGTGGCGAACGGCCCGGCTTACGGCAAGGGATTCCACCTGGTTTCAGCTGCCGCGCAGAAGCATCTGGCCTCGGCAGAGAAGTTGTTTGCCGCGCTGGAGAAGCTGCCTCGTTGTTCTTAGCCAGAACCGTATCGTATTTACGATATCCGATTTACGATATAAG
This sequence comes from uncultured Verrucomicrobia subdivision 3 bacterium, assembly GCA_903870815.1. Classification (GTDB taxonomy): domain Bacteria; phylum Verrucomicrobiota; class Verrucomicrobiia; order Limisphaerales; family UBA11358; genus UBA11358. The sequence continues at coordinate 26,340 of CAIQEI010000019.1, read as the reverse complement.
AGCTGCAACCCGATTTCGGCGGCACGTAAATCGTATATCGCAAATCGCAAATCGGCCTACGCCTCGAAGTTCTTCAGATGCTTCAGCCCCCACTTCATGGGCAGCCAGCCAATCATGAACGACAGCAGCACAAACCCGGCGATGCATAGGAATGCCAGCCCGACGTGCGGATGAAACCCGCCGCCCCCCACCACGAGCAGCGCGAGCGAGCCGATGATGTAGATCGAGCTTAACACGAAGCAGAGCGTGCCGCCGAAGCCGCTGACGATCTTGTTCGGGTTGGTTTCATTCACGTTCGGATACAGCACGCCCAGGCCGACGGCGAGGCCGTTGAGAGCGAAGGTCATCACGGTGATGACCGCGCCGAAAAACCCGACGTCGCTCCAGGGCATTTTCAGCAGGTGGCACGATAGCGTGACCAGCATCAGCGTGACGGCGAGCGACAGCGCGCTGGCCAGCCAGTATTTGACCCTCACGACGCGCGCCAGACCCATCGGTGCCATGCCGACAATCCACATCCGCCGGCCTTCGAGGGAAAATTGCGGGAACACGAACCGCGTGGTGACGGACGCGAGGTTGAACGCGCAGGCGCCGAGGTTCAGGAACGCCACGGCGTGGATCCAGAACGGGCTGGTGAGCTGCTGCGTGAAGTTGCGGAGGTTGATGATGTAGGCGCCGAGCAGGCCGAAGAACATCACGGACTGGCCCCATTGGGTGGTGTCGCGCCAGAACATCCGCAGGTCCTTTACGGCCAGCGCGCGGGTGTCGGCGGCCAGGAGCGGAATTTTTTCAAACAGCCATTCGAGCCGGCCGGGTGTGGCGGAACCGCGGTCGGTGGCCCAGAGGAAATTAAACTTGAAGCCACCGCCGGCCCGACTTTGCACCGCCGACGCGGTGTCGTAGAAGAGATTGCCGAACCGCGTGAAGGCCACGCTGCCGAAGAACAGCGTGTTGCTCAACAGCACCGCTGCGAAGAAGACGGCGTTATTCAGGATGCCCTCGGCCCATTGCATCACCGCGCTGGAAAGCCAGTAGCTGGGCAGAAAAGGGAACAGGGTGAACCGCGTCTTAGCGAGCAGCCGGTCCAGCGCTTCCAGCGTGCGCTTGTCCAGCAGGTCGTTGTCCGCCGGATTCGTCTTCCACCAGAACGCCACGAATGCCAGTAGCACCACGGCGAACAGCAGCAATAGGATTTGAAAACTTTTTCGGTCCAGATGCCGGCCGATGCCGATGGCGAGCGCGGAGCCGAACACACTGGGCAAAATGATGAACAGCCCGGTGAGCAGCGCCGTCACCGGATAAAAATGCCACGGCGCCCCGCGCACTAGCCCGAAGGCCACCAGCAGCGGCGCGATCAGGAACAAAAATGCCCACGACGCAAGGATGCTCGACTCGATGAATTTCCAGTTGAAGATGGTTTGGTTGGAGACCGGCAGCGAGAGCAGGAAAGCCGTCTCGCGGTTCCGGAACAAATTGGTGTAGCTGATGATCAAATTGCTCAACAGCAGCAGCACGAACAAAAAGGCGAACAGCGTAAAGAGCAGCCGTTCCGTCAGCACCGCGCCAAGGCCGGGAAATTTGGCGATGAATTGCAGGCCGTGGTAAAACAGCTCGAACGCGAGCACCAGGTAGCCGACCATGAACGCGCTGATGATGCCCGTGAGCAGCCGCGATTGTTTGCGCACCGAGAGCAGCCGCCGCCAGCTATGCCGGGCGTTTACCCGCAGCAGCAGGAGCAGGTGCGAGGTTTTGAATTGGGTCATCAGGCTGGACACGCGCCCGAAATTAAGCCGCAACTGCGCCAGGCGCAACCGCAGAAGACGGAGGTTGATTAGGCGGTCGCCAGATTGTCTTCCAGCACTTTTGAATGCGCGGGATTTTCCGGCGGCTCGGCGGCGGCGGGCGCTTTTTCCAGAACTTTGATCGGCTCGTAGAAGGTGTTCCGCTGCACGGGCGTCAGGCCGGTTTCGCGGATGGCCTTGATCATGTCCGCCTCGGTCTGCAATTGCGGCGAGGTCGCCCCGGCCATGTGGAAGATGTACTCCTCGATGATCGTGCCGTGGATGTCGTCCGCGCCGTAGCTCAGCGCCACCTGCGCGAGCTTCAGGCCAAGGCCCACCCAGTACGCGGTGATGTGCGGAAAGTTGTCCAGATAGATGCGGCTCACGGCAATGGTGCGCAGCGAATCAAAGCCGGTCGGCGGATGTTCAACGGGGATGTCGTTGTCCTCCGGCTGATAGGCTAGGGGAATGAGCGCGGTGAATCCGTGCGTCTCGTCCTGCAACGCGCGGAGCTGCCGCAGATGATCCACGCGGTCGGCCAGCGTTTCGACGTGGCCGTAAAGCATCGTGCAGGTGCTGCGCTGGCCGAGCTGGTGCCAGGTGCGGTGGACTTCCAGATATTCCTCGGCGGATTCCTTGCCCTTGGCGATGGCGCTGCGGACTTCCTTGCGGAAAATTTCCGCGCCGCCGCCGGTGAGCGAGTCGAGGCCGGCGGCCTTCAATTCGGTGAGCGTCTCCCGCACGGATTTTTTGGCGAGCCAGGCGAGGTGGAGAATTTCGATGGCGGTGAAACATTTCAATTGGAGCCCGGGGGCGAGCGCCTTCAGCGCCTTCAGCATGTCGGTGTAATGGCTGAACGGCAGCGACGGGTGCAGCCCGCCGACGATGTGCAGCTCGGTGATGCCGAGTTGGAGCGCCTCGCGCGCCTTCTCAACGATCTGCGGAATCGTCAGCTCGAAGCCGTCGGCGTCGCGTTTTTTGCGCGCGAAGGAGCAGAACTGGCAGGAAAGAATGCAGTAGTTTGAGTAGTTGATGTAGCGGTTGATGATGAAGCTGGCGCGGTTGCCGTTCTTGCGCTGACGGACGAAATCGGCGATGGCCCCGAGGGCGTTCAGCTCTTTCGTCTCCAGGAGCCTCAGCGCGTCGGCCTCGGTGATGCGTTCCCCGGCGACGACCTTGTCGTAAAGGTCGCGCAGTTCGCTGCGCTGGATGAAAAAATTCACGTCACCAAATCTAGCAGAAAATGCGGGCTTGTGAAAGTGAAGATTGGGTGGTAATTGGAAACTACCCATCCCATAAAACGCACGATATTTTTCCTCGCTTTCACCGTGGTACCGGCCGGGCAAATTTGACTACAGTTTGTAGTTTAGGCAGAAGCCGGAATCATAATTACCGCTCCCGGCCCGTGACGCTCCGATTTTCCTTTGCTAAACTTCCCGCACGATGCCCCAATATACATCCAGCCGTTTGCCGAGGTAGAGTTTTACCGCTTTGACCAGCACCTTGGCTTCCTCTTTCTGGCCGGCAGCGATAATCTCCTTCAGTTCCATGCCGGGCTTGATGGCAAAAGAGCCTTGCGCGATGATCGGGCCTTCGTCCAGCCGCATGGACACAAAGTGCGCGGTTACGCCGGCGATTTTTACCCCGCTTTCATAGGCCTGCCGGTAAGCCTGCGGACCGGGGAAGCTTGGAAGCAACGAGGGATGGATGTTGATGATCTTGTTCTTGTGCCGCCAAACGAAATTGGGCGACAAGATTTTCATGAATCGCGCCAGCACGATGAAATCAATCTCTCGCGACTCCAGAAGTTGCAGCGCGGCGTTTTCGGATTTTGCGCGATCATGCCAGTCAAGATGGACGAACGGCAGCTTGTGTTTCCGGACGCGTGAGGCAAAGTCGGCGTGATTGCTGATGACGAGCGCGGGTTCCGCCGGCAAATTAGCGGCCAGCAGCGCGTCGAAACAGTGCGTCTCCTTGGTGACCAGGATCGCAAAACGCTGGCGGCGGCGGGGGTCGGTCAGGCGCAGTTTGATTTCCATGCCGAGCAACCGGGCCAGCCCGTCGAGGCCGGCGCGAAGCCCGTCGGTCTTTAGCGCGCCCTGTTTCCAGGACGCCTGGAGCGTCATGCTAAACTGTCCGCGTGTGACCTGTTCCTCCAGCGCCTCGATGTTGGCGTGTTGTTCAAAGAGAAAATTCGTGACGCGGGCGATGACGCCGGTCTTGTCGCGCCCAATAACGGTGATGGTGGCGAATTGTTTCACGTCGACACGGATAAACCAAAACCGGCCGGAATTAAAGGATTTTGCCGGGTTTCGAACCGGGCTGACCGCGCTTTGAGTTTGTAAAATATGAGAATATCTGCAACTTTTCGCGGCTCGGATTGTTCAATTTGTACCTGAATGGCCTTTAGTCCCGTTAGAAATCTCGTCGCGACGGTCGCGGAAGCGTCACCGGCGCAGTTCGACGACTGGCGCAAGTCGTGGCGCGCCGCCGCCGAAGCCGGTTCCGCCGAGTCGCTGCTCACGTTTGTGGCGCGCGAACGCGGCGTGGCCGAGGACGTCTTCATCCAAAAGCTCGCGGCCGCGCTCGGCTGGCCGTATCTCGACCTGCCGAAGCTCACGGTCGAGAACGAGGTGCGCGGCAAACTTTCCACGAAAATCGCCTTTCAATATTTCGTCCTGCCCGTAGCCGTCAACAACGGCGTTTTGCAGATCGCCGTCAGTGACCCGTTTGATGCGGCAATGATGAATGCCGTCCGGTTCGACGTTAAGATGCCGGTGAGCTTCGCGCTGGCGACCCGCGGCGAAATCGAGAAGGCGCTTAAAAAATATTATGGCGTCGGCGCCGAGACGCTGGACGAAATGGGCGAGGGCGAGCCGATGGAGCTGGAACTCGCCTACGATAAGGAAATCACCGAGGGCGACCAAGAGGCCAGCGTCATCAAGTTCGTGAACCAAATTATCTGGGAGGCGTTCAAGGACCGGGCGACAGATATTCATTTCGAACCGCAGGAGGACGAGCTGCGCATCCGCAACCGCATCGACGGCATCCTGCACCAGATTCCGCTGCCGCCGCAGTTGAAGCGTTTTCAATCCGCCATCATCTCGCGCATCAAGGTGATGAGCGGCATGAACATTTCCGAGAAACGCCTGCCGCAGGACGGCCGCATCAACGTCCGCATCAAGGGCGAGGAAATCGACATCCGCGTCTCCACCGTGCCGACGGTTTACGGCGAATCGGTTTCCCTCCGCTTGCTGACCCGCGGGAAAATTTTCCTGTCGCTGGACAAGCTCGGCTTTTCCAAGCTGGAGGAGGACGCCATTCGCGACATCATCATTAAGCCGCACGGCATTTTCCTCGTGACCGGGCCGACCGGCTCCGGCAAATCCACGTCCCTCTACGCTTTCCTTTCGGCGATCAATTCCGTTCACAAGCGCATCATCACGATTGAGGAACCGGTGGAATACGAACTCAAGGGCATCAACCAGATCGCCGTGCGGTCCGACATTGGGCTGACTTTTGCGATGGGGCTGCGCCACATTTTGCGCCAGGACCCGAATGTTGTGATGGTCGGGGAAATCCGCGACCAGGAGACGGCGGATATTGCCATCCGCGCCTCGCTGACCGGGCATTTGGTGTTTTCCACCCTGCACACCAACGATGCCCCGAGCGCGTTCACTCGCTTGACGGACATGGGCATCGAACCTTTCCTCATCGCCTCATCCGTCGAAGCCGTGCAGGCGCAGCGGCTCGTCCGTACGATCTGCCCGCATTGCAAGACGGAACATAAGGTGGACCACGATTACCTGCGGAAAATCGGCTTTCCGGAGGCGGACATCGAGACGGCAAAAATCTGGCGCGGTGCGGGCTGCGAGCATTGCCGCCAGCAGGGCTATCAGGGTCGCAAAGGCATTTATGAACTGCTCATCGTCACGGAGGCGCTGCGGCCGCTCATCATGAACCGCGCCAACGCCTCAACCATCGCCCAGCGTGCCATTGAGAACGGGATGCGCACGCTCCGCACCGACGGCTGGAACAAGGTCAAGGCCGGCACCACCACCATCGAGGAAGTCCTGCGCGTGACGCAGATGGAGGAGCACATGGACGCCCTGAGCGGCGGCGAGGACAAGACGCAGTTTATTGCCCGCTAAAAATGCATTTAGGCGCAACATCCAGGATTTGCGATTTACGATTTACGCGCCGATTTTCGGCTGCGTGCTTAAATCGCAAATCGGCACTCGTAAAACGTAAATCGTAAATTCAAATGGCCCGCTGGAACTCCTGCAACATCCTGCACGTCGCCCCGGACGCGAAACGCGTCTGGCAGTTCGACGCGAAGGGCGGCGGCTTCGTGCTCGACCGCGAGCAGCGCGTGGCGCACACGGATAAATTGCCGGCCAAGGGCATCGCAAAAAATTGGTCCTCGCTGTGGCAGCCCAAGCTGAACATCGCGTGGCTGCCGGCGGAAAACGTCTTCCTGCGCGTCGTCGAGCTGCCGGCGAGCAATTTCGAGGAGACGCTGGCGATGGTGGAGTTGCAGCTGGAAAAGTTTTCGCCGCTGCCGGTGACGCAAATCGTCTGGACGATGCACGTCCTCGGCACGCACACCGCTCCGGCCAGGGGTGATCACGCGCCGGAGAGCCTGCAGACGGTGGTCGTGGTCATCGCCGGGCGCAGCGTGGTTGAGGAATTTCTCGGCCGGCTGGAGCGCGAAGGATTTCTCGCCGACCGGCTGGAGACTCCCATGCTCGACCAACTGGCCGCCGTCGCGCCAACGGAAGACGGCGCGTGGCTGTTTCCGCTGTCGCTGGGCGGCCAAAGTGCGGCGCTGGTGGCGTGGTGGTTTGGCGGCGTGCTGCGAAATTTGAGTTTTGTCACCCTGCCGCCCGCCGGCGACCGCGCTCAGGAATTGAAGAACCAGCTCGCCCACCTCGCCTGGTCGGGCGAAATCGAAGGCTGGCTGACCGCGCCGCCGCAATGGCATCTCGTCGCCGACCCCGTGAACGCGACGGAATGGGAAAATATATTGCGCGCGGCCCTGAACGAGCCGGTCCAAGTATCCGAACCGCCGGCTCCGTCCGCGCTGGCGGCAGGCACCGCCAAACGCGCTGCGTCGTCGGAAAAATCCAACCTGCTGCCGGTTGAATTCACGGCGCGGTACCACCAGCAGTTTGTGGACCGGCTTTGGCTGCGCGGCCTCGCCTACGCGGGCGCGACGTATGCGGTTTATCTGGTGATTTATTTTTGCGCGGTCGCCGTGCTGGGCTACCGCACCACCCGCGTTGAAGGCGCCGTGGCCGGCGTCAGCAACGACTACACCAACGCGATGCAGCTCAAGGCGCAGCTGGGCGTCCTGCAGGAGCGGCAGCAGTTGAAATACGCCGCGCTGGACTGCTGGCAGCTGGTGGCGCAGGAACTGCCGTTGGGCATCAGCCTCTCGCGGTTCAGTTTCACGGACGGCAAAAAAATCTCGTTGAGCGGCAACTGTACATCAGACCAGATCAATTTGATCACGGATCCCGATGCGTTCTACGACGGCATCCGCAAGGCCCGGCTGAACGGCCAGCCGGTCTTCAATTCCACGCCCTTGGACCAGCTTGTCTACCGCAAAGTGGGCGGTAGCGTGGCTTGGAGTTTCGCCCTGGAACTCCTGCGCTCGGAGGCGGAATCTGAATGAAAAAGTATTTCGCCCAACTGCGCCCCATGGAACGCCGGCTCGTCGTCGGCGTGCTGGTGGTGTTGGTCGTGGTGCTGAACGCGGTGTTCATCTGGCCGCACTTTTCGGACTGGGGCAATCTGCGGGGCCGGCTGGACGAAGCCCACCGCAAGCTGAAACTGTATCAGACGGCGGTGGGGCAGATCCCGGCGCTCAAGGTGGACTTGGGGAAATTCGAGAGCGAGGGTGAATTCGTTGCGCCCGAGGACCAGGGCATCAATTTCATGCGCACCATCCAGACGCAGTCCAACCAGAGCGGCGTGCAACTCCAGAATACCTCGCGCCAGCTCACGCACACGAGCGATGCCTTTTTCGTCGAGCAGATCGAGAACATCAACGTCCTCGCCACCGAGGATCAGCTCGTGGATTTTCTTTACAAGCTTGGTTCCGGCGCCTCGATGATCCGGGTGCGTGACCTGGAATTACAGCCCGATCCGCCGCACCAGCGCCTCATCGCCAACATCCGGCTCGTGGCCAGCTACCAGAAAAATCCGCTGCCCGCCGCCAAAAATCCAACCGCAAAGGCAAAATGAAAACCATCCTGTTCGCACTCACCCTGGCCCTCACCGGTCTTGAATTAGGGGCGCAAACTCCGCCGCTGAACGGCCCGCCGCGCTCCCAGCCGCTTTTCCCGCAACCCGCCCCGGCGGCCCCGGCTCCCGCGCCGGCCGAGGAGATGATTCCCGCCGGCGGGATTGATTTTCAAAGCGTTGATTTGAATCAGGTTCTCGAAATCTATTCGAAGTATGTGGGGCGGACCTTGCTGCGTCCGGCCAGCCTGCCCGGCGGGCCAATTGTGTTGAAGACATTGACCCCGCTGACCAAAAGCGAAGCCATTGAGGCTTTGCAGGCGGTGCTGGCGATTAACGGCATTGCCGTGGTGAATATCGGCGACAAGTTTGTAAAGGTGCTGCCCTCCACTGATGCGGCGGGTGCCGGCGGGGCGGTTGACACCAACACCGCCGCCAATCTGCCGGTGCTGGGCACCTACCAGACCCACATCGTGCAGTTGAAATATTTGAAACCCACCGAGATGGTGCCTGTCATCACGCCGTTTGCTAAACTGAACTCGATCATTCCGCTGGACAGCAACGGCATTCTCGTCATCCGCGACTACGCGGAAAATGTCAAGCGCATGCTGGAGATGATCGAGCGGGTGGACGTGAGCGTGCCGGCGGAATACATCTCCGAGGTCATCCCGATCCGCTACGCGGAGGCGGCGGACATCGCCAGCGCGTTGAACAGCCTTGGCGGCAGCGGCGGCTCCACGGTAAGCTTTGGCAGTAGCAGCAGTTCCGCGCCCATCAACGGCTTGCGCGGCGGCTCCAGCGGCAACGGTCTGGGTACCTCCGGCGGCACGGGTGGCATGGGTGGTTTGGGGGGCGGCAACTCCTCGACGTATGGTGGCCAGCCGCGTCCGGCGGGCGGCGTCGCCAGCCCCAACGGCACGCCGAGCGGCGGCTCGACGTTCCAGCAGCGCTTGGCCGCCATCGTCAGCCGCGCCTCCGGGGCCGGGCCCGCGGGCGGCCAGGACCAGATCCAATTGTTCGGCCAGACCAAGATTATTGCCGACCAGCGCAGTAATTCGCTCCTCGTCTTCGCCACGCGCCAGGACATGGAGAACATCAAACATGTCATCAGCCAGCTCGACGTGCTGCTGGCCCAGGTGCTGATCGAGTCCATCATCATGGATGTTGCCATCGGCAAAACCTTGTCCGCCGGCGTCTCGGCGGTGCAAAAACCGCAACAATTCAACAACTCCAACGTCACCGGCGGCGGCGCTGCACTAAATGGCGGCGGTTCCTCATTTTTGTCCGTCATACAGAGATCCATGTCCAACAGCCTCGCTGCTACTTTGCCTACTAACGCTCTAGCGGGTGGTTTCAGTTATTTCGGCAGCATTGGTGACACTTGGGACATTGCGGTCAAGGCGGCGGAAACGGACAATAACGCCAACATCCTCCAGCGCCCGCGCATCCAGACCTCGCAGGCCAAGCCCGCGCAGTTTTTCGTCGGCCAGACCGTGCCCTACGTCAACAGCACCTACAACAACAGCATCAACGGCGGCTACGGCGGTTCCTCTTACTCGCAGTTGTCCGTCGGCGTGGAGTTGGACGTGACCCCCTTCATCAACCCGGACGGCTTGGTCGTCATGGATGTCGCCCAGGAAATTGATGAGATCAGCGGCTACACCTCGATTGACGGCAACAATGTGCCGAACACCATCAAACGCACCTTGAACAGCGAGATCGCCGTGAAAAACCGCGACACCGTCATCCTCGGCGGGTTTGTCCGCACCCAAAAATCCCACGCCGTATCCGGCGTGCCCATCCTCATGGACATCCCGCTTCTGGGCTGGCTGTTCCGCAGCACGGATAACTCCAAGGATCGCACCGAACTCATGGTGCTTATGCGCCCCACCGTGCTGAAGACGCCCGAGATCGCGGCCGCCCAGACGATCAAAGAAGGCCGGCGCCTGCCGGGTATCTCCGCTGCTTTCGCCGGCGATGCCGCCGACGAGCGCAAGCTCATCGAGGCCGAACGCAAAAAAGAAATGCACGGCGGCACGAACAGCTTTTACGGTGATGGCTTTTTCAACATGAAGTCGGATGCCAGCCTGGAAACAAACGCACCCGCCGGTAATTTTGAATCCGCCCCGCCCTCTGGCGATACTGCGCCGGCCGATCCAGCCGATCAGGACAAGGCCCGCGCCGCCCTAAACCAAAAGCTGAACGATCTGGACGCGCAGCCGCCCACGACCCCGGCCCAGCCGCCGCAGTGACCACGGATCATTTGGCCGTCGGTGCGTTGGTCGCGGTTGACGGCGTGAACAATTCCTCCAGGCTGCGGATCGGATGCAGCGGCACCAGCAGGATTTTCGGGATGATATTAGGGATGTAAACGGTCGAGACGAACGGTTCGCCCAGCTGGCCCGTGACGCGGCATTCAAAAATTTTACTGACCGGCCACAGCACCACGCTGACCACCGGGCCCAGCACCGGCGTGTTGCGCAGCAACTGCGCCGTGACTTGGGCATTCACTTTCTGCCTCAGATCCACCGTGCCGGAATATTGCAGCCGCATCATGGTCGAATGAATGAGCAGTGAATCCGTGGTGATCACGCCGTTGGTGATCAGAAACTGCGCGGCGGCCTCCTTGGCCCGGCTGTTGCCCAGGCCGGGCGACACCGCGTTCAAGACCGGCGACATGAAGGCGAAGATCGGCACGTCCCACAGCATCCCGTCGCGCAATTGCGCGCTGCCGCCGCCGTTCCAGGAATGCCAGTCCATCGAGCTGGCGTTCGTCACCGTCACCTCCCCGCTCAACTGGCCTTCCAGTTTGTTTTTGGCCGTGGACAGGTCGGCGGCCAGCAGATGCAGGTTGATATTGGTGACCACAAAGGAAAAGTCAAAATCGCAATCGTGCGACACCGGCCGGAAATCGAGATAGCCGGAACCCTCGCCGTTGCCATCGTAAAGCTGCGCCACCAGCCGGGTCAGGATCAGGGATTGTTTCAGCCAGCGGACCGTGCCGGTCAGGTTGGTGGCCGAGAGTTTCGCCCAGCGAAACGGCACCCCGCGAATGATTTCAAAGGTCAGGTCGGCGTCTTCCGCATCGCGCCCGGTCATGATGTTGAAGACGGGCACGCTGCCGTGCACCCGCACCAGCGGCGGCGACGCAAATTGATATGGCTCCATCAACCGGGCGGTCTTCGGCCCGATGGCGCGCGTCACCGCCTGCGGATCCGCCGTGCTCCAGCCATTGGTGATCCAGATCGCCCGCCGGGTGAAATCCAGGAACAGCGTGTCCGCCTTCATCCATTGCGCGCCGCCCGCGCGCTGTAATTCCGGCGCGAAAATTGTGGCGGCCAGGTTCGTGTACGAAAAACTGCCCGCGACGGAATCCATTGGCTGGTCGCGAATGGCGAAATTCGTCAATGCCAGCCAGCCGGTGGCGCTCACGGTTTCCAGCCGCCGCAGATTGCCGCTCGCCTCCACGGCCAGCTCCAGCGGCTGTCTGCACGTCAGTTGCGCTAGGCCATGAAGGGCGTTGCTCGTCGTCAGCAGCGCCGCCACGCTGGCCTCGTCCAGCTGGCCGGTGAGGCGGCAGTGGAAATTCTTCGTGGCTTCACTCTCCCCGCCACTCAGGCGCAACCGCGTCCGCCCCTGTGCCACCGTCAGGTCTGGCAGCTCCCAGATCAGGTCCATGTAGGAAAAATGCGTCCGCACCTCATCTAATTTGATGCCGCCGGCCGTTATATTCGTGAACGCCAGGTAGCCGCGCATGCACACCGACGGCTCTATGTCCCGGCCCCAATCGGTCGCGGTGTTCGTCCACGGCGGCAGCCGGAGTGAACCTTCCGCCTGCAGCACTGGCGGCTCGGTCCAAAAAACCCGCGCCAGCCCTTCGCGTGCGGGTCCCGTCAGCAATTTGGCCACGGCGTGCCAGTCAAATTCCAAATCGTTCGTGAACGTCAGCGCGCGCGTGGCGACGTTCAAGGCGGCCCCGGCCGTCAGGTTGCCGCCGCCGAGCCGGGCCGTTAGGTTGGTCACCTTCAGGGTCGGCGCGGCCCAGCTGCCGGCGCAGCGGATGGCGGCGGCGTCCAGCTGTTCCGAGTGCAGTTCACCCAGCCGCACCGACCACGCCAGCCGGAACGGCTGCAGGTTGGTCCAGAAGCCCCACGCGGCGGCGGGCTGGGTCGGTGCGGTGGTCGGCGCGGTGAGGGTGGTGTCGGCTTCAAAATCGCGCGCGACCAGCCACGGCGTGCTGAAGCCAGCGGCCGTGGCGGCCAGCCGCACGGTCATGGTATCCGGATCACGCGCGTCGCCGGATACCGTCAGCCGCAGTTGCGGTTCGCCTTGAAAATGAATCTGCCGGAGCGCATCGGAGAATATTCTCAACGAGCCGAGCAGGTCGCCCCGGTCCGTGCCGCGACCGGCAAACAATTTCCAGTTCTGCGCCTCCGGCGCGTGTGCCATCTCCCCGCTGATACCAATCCGGACGCCGGCGAAGTCCGCCCGGAAATGATCGAGCAGCCACGTGTCATTGGCCTGAAAGCGAAGCGTGGTCTGGACATTGGTGAGCGTGAGCGCGTTGGTGGGCGAGAGCGGCAGGGTGAATTTGCCATCCCGCAGAACCAGGCCGGCCATCTGCCAGCGCCGGTGCAGGAGCGCGTGGAAATCCAATTGCAGTTGCACCTGCCGGGCGGCGAACGCCGGGCTGTCGGCCGTCTGCGCTTGGCCGATCCGTACGTTTTCCGCCACGATGCCGCGGCCCAGGCTCAGGCGCATCCGGGAAAATTCCAGTTTGATCCCGTTTTCCGACAGCGTGCCGACCAGCCGCGCCTTTAAGAAATCCGGCAGGCCGACGCGGTTGCACCAAAGGAATCCCGCCAGCAGCGCGAGCACCGCCAGCCAGATGGCGAAGCGGACGCAGCGGAAGGCGATGCGGCATTTGCGCCAGAAGCCACGCATATTACGGCACGTTCGGTGGAATCGTCAGGTAGGTGGTGACAAACTGGTAAAGCACCGGCGGGAATACAAACACCCAGCGCTCGCCGTCATAGGTCACGGCGGCCAGCGCGGTCTGCGCCTGCGCCAGCTCGGCGCCAAAATCGAGGTTTAATTTCTCGCCGGTCTTGAGCTCGACCGCCAGGGAAAGATTGTTGGTGTTCAGCCCGTATTTTTCAGGCTCGGTCACGTTGCTCCCCACCCAGCCGGAGGCGGTGAGGCCGCCCAGCCGGTGCAGGGTTTCCTCGATGGCCGGCGGGGCAATCATGCCCTGGGAACCCGCCGCCAGCGACCATTTGTTTTCGCCGGTGCGGATCATCTGGCGCGTTTTGCCGTTTTGCCGCAGCGTGACCTGCGCGACATTAGTCTCGGAAAAACTCCAGACGCGGCGGTCGCGGAATTCCCAGCCCGCCTCGGGCAGCCGGGCGAAATCCTCCAGCTTGACGGCATACACGTAATCCTCGTCCCCGCGCTTGACGAAAACCCGGTTGGTCAGGGTCGTGCCAAAAATCAACTGCGCCAGGACGCTGTTCGTGTCGCCCGCCGTGGCGCGCAGGGTGATCTGGCGTGACGGCGTCGTCAGGCCGAACCCCTGTAGATCCGGGGTGGTGACGACATCCTTCACAAATTCCGAGACCCGGAGGCCCGCGAGCAGCCGGAGGAAATTCCGCACGTTCTCCTGGTCGGCGGAAAATTTTTCGCCGGCCACCGTCCAGCTCTCCGGGCCGTGCGATTGCAGCGTGAAATTATTTTCCGGGGTTTCACCGCGCACCTCGATTTCCCCCACCGGCCCGGTGAGCGTGAGCAGGTTCGGATCGCGGAAATCATTCACTACCCCGCGCCACGGTGCCAGCACGTCCTTGTCCGCCGCCACGACGGCATTCCAGCCTTCGCGCCGGGCGTAAACCCGGGCGGCATCTGCCGGCAGGCTTTTCCCGACCTGGACGGCGGCCACAAAATTTGTCCCGCGGCCCAGCCAGACCACCAAATCCGCCGGCTGCAACCCGTAGCTGCTCATATCGGTGCGCGGGTCGTCGGTGATGAACTGGACGCGCCCGGCTCGGAGTTGCTCGAACGCGGCGTTCAGCCGCGCGCCATTCGCCTGCGCCGGCAACGGCCGGATCATGCGCCAGAGCTGATTGGTGGCGTCGCGCCGGAATTCAAGGACTTTTGCGCCGTTGGTGACGATGATCCAGTCGCACCCGCCGGTGGCATCCACCAGCGCCGTGTCGCGCCAGTCGCCGGAAGTATGCGGGAGCAGTTGCAGCCAGCCCGCGTCCGTCACGAACGCGCCGTCCAAACCGACGACGCGGACAAAAACCTGGTCGCCGGGCGCGGTCTTTTTGCCGACACGCAGGTGCCAGCTTTGTTCCCCGGCGGCGAGGTCGAGGGTGAACTGGGGGTTGTCGAATCCATATTCGGCATCGGTGTTGTGCCCGCGCAGCTCGGCGGCGGTGAGGCGCTGCGGGGTGAGTTTTTCGAGCGCGGCCAGCAGCGCGTCAATCGCAGCGGCCTGCGCCGGGTAGGCCAGCGGTTTTTGGAGCCGCCAGGCGCCGTTCGTGCGCACGGCGGCGATTTCAAGCGCGCCGGCGGGGCCGACCTGAATGGCGGTCAGGTCCGGGGCGCGCAGGCCGGCCAGCAGGCTGGCTTTCTCCGGCGCGGCGGGCTGGAGATAGTTTTGACAAAACCAGACGGCCGCAAACAGCGAGGCCGCCAGTACGAACCAGATGGTGGTGGTCTTGGATTTCATTGGCGGCGCACGAGCCAGACCAGCCAGCCGAGCAAAAGCACGCCGCCGGGCAGGGCGCCGAGCAGCAGCCAGCGCAGCTGCTGCGCTTGGGGTTTCGTCAGCAGCAGGCGGAATTCGGTGACGGGCCGCGCGCCGATGCCGCCGAGCAGCTCCCGGCGGTCGAGCAGCCAGTTGGCGGCGTAGCTCACAAAATCACGGTTGCCGCCGGCTTCGATGCAGTAGTTGCCGAGAAAAATGGAATCGCCCGCGACCACCATCCGCGTATTTCCGCGGGGCGTGGTCACGCCGGCGACCGGCTTTTGCTCGACCGCGACCATCAGCGGATAACTTCGCGGCGGCGTGGCGGGGTCGCCGACCAGCACGGAGTTGTCGCTGGAAAACGCCAGTTCATCCACCTGCGGCGCATTGGCGGGCGGGTTTTGCCAGTCCACCCGGGCGACGCAGCGGGGCCGGATCATCTGCAGGGCCAGTTGCGCCAGGGCGTTTACTACCGGATGTGAACTGAACCGGCGGACCACGATATCGTCCGTGGCGCTGTTCCGGTCCTTCACAAAATCCGGCATCACATTCACGCCCCAGCGCTTGAGGATGGGTTCCAACCCGGTCGGCCGATCCACCGAAGCGTAATTGAACAACGCCAGCAACCGGCCGCCTTCGGTCAGATACCGGTCAATTTTTTGCAATTCCGCCTCGGACAACGGCACGGTGGGCGCGGCGATGATGAGCAGGTTGCAATCCGGCACCGCATTGGTGCCGGTAAGTTCCAGGTTTTCCACCTGCACATAATTTTGGGCGAGGGCCAGGCCGAATTTTGAAAAGCCGTAGTTGCCCTGGTCGGTCAGCGACGATTCGCCGTGGCCCTGCAGGAAATAGGCCTTGAGCGGGTGCGGGCTGTCCAGTGCCAGCAGCTTGGAGGTGAACATTATTTCGCCGTTGAATGCGATCGGCTTGTGGCGGAATTCCGGTTTGGTCTGCTTCGGGTCTTCCGGCGCGATCTGTTCCAGAGTGTATTGCGCAATCACGTCGCCGGGGATGACGAGGCTGCGTTTGCCGTTGTCAAAAATGATGAGGTTCTTGCCCGGCGGCGCGTTCGGGCTGTCCGCCTCCCCGGGGAGATTATATTTCTGCTTCACTTTTTCCGCCTCGCCGGCGTCGCGGACATAATCCACCGTGCGGACGGAGATGTTTTTGTTCGCGTCGCGGTATTCGTTCAGCAGCGCCACAATGTCCTGGTAAAATTCGTCCTTGGGATCGTAATAAAGCGTCACCGTCACCGCGTTCGTGAGCGAATGCAGCACGGTCAGCGTGCGCGGCGATAGCGTCATGCGCGTCTGCGAGCTCAGGTAGAACCGGTGGTAAAATCGCGCGCCGAGCTCGTTCACCAGCACCACGACCGCCAGCACCAGCACCGTGCGCAGCGCCACGTCAAAGCCGGTTTTCCACCGGCCCGCGGCCGAGAAACTGGGTCTGGATTTGACGGGGTTACTCATTTTAGCTCATTTCCACCGGCGGCTTTCCACCACGCGCAGCGTCAGGAACAGGCAGAGAAACGTCGCGCTCGCATAAAAAATCACCGCGCGCGTGTCCACCACGCCGCGCGCGAAATCGTGCATCTGCTCAAACAGGTTGAAACTGGCCAGTACCTGCGCCTGCCAGCCGACCGGGTCGGAGATTTTACGCGCGAGATAAGCCAGCGAAAACAGCCCGACCCCGCCCGCAAAACTGAGGGTTGCCGCCGTCATCTGGTTGCGCGTCAGCGACGACGCGAAACAACCCAGTGATAAAAACAGGCAGCCGGTCAGGAAAATGCCCAGGAACATTCCGTAGACCGTGCCCGGGTCCAGCGCGCCGCCTTGTTGCGCGTAACGCCGGATGATGAACAGGCACACCAGCAGCGGCAGCCAGGCTATCATGTAAAAAACCACGGCGGCCGTGAATTTCGCCAGCACGACCTGCAGGTCGCTCACCGCCGTCGTCATCAGGGTTTCAAAGGTTCCTGCCGCCTTTTCCAGGGCGAACAGCCGCATGGAGATCACCGGCGACACCAGCAGCAGGGTCAGCCAGAAATAAAAGCTCAAATAGAACATCTCCGTCACCGGCATCGGCGACGGGTCGGTGCCGAGGTTTTGCACCAGCACCACAAAACTCAGGCCCGTCAGCAGCGTCACCGCCGCGATGATGACGTAGCCCATCCACGAAAAAAAGAAGGCCGACAGTTCGCGCCGCAGCAACGTCCAGTAAATCCTCATTCGATCGCCTCCGTGGTGGGTTTGGTCACTTGGATGTAAATGTCCTCCAGCGAATGCCGGCTCCGGGTCAGCTCGCGCAGCCCCCAGCCATTTTCCCGGGCCAGGCTGAAAATCAACGGCCGCAGGTCCCGGCCGTCGCGCGGCGTCAGCGCGCACCGGAAATATTCACCCTCGCCCGGCGCGACGTCGAACTGCGCGACTTCCGGCAGGTTTTCCCAGACCGACCGCAAAACCGCCAGCGGCGCGGCAATCTCGGCGATGACCTGGCTGCCGCCCGCCATCCGCCGCTGCAAATTCGCCGGCGTGTCGGACGCCAGCACGCGCCCGTCAAACATGATCAGCACCCGCCCGCACATCATCTCCACTTCCGGCAGAATGTGCGTCGAAATCAACACCGTGTGTTTCCCCGCGAGACTTTTGATCAGCGCGCGGACGGAACGGATCTGCTGCGGATCCAGGCCTATGGTCGGCTCGTCCAGAATGATGAGCTCCGGGTCATGCACCAGTGCGTCCGCCAGGCCGACCCGCTGCTTGTAGCCCTTGGAAAGCTGGCCGATTACGCGCCGGCCCACGTCCGCCAGGCCGCATTGCTCCATCACCGTCGTCACCCGCTTGCGCGAATGCCGCCAGCCTAGCCCCTTCAGCCGTGCGCGGAATTTCAAGTATTCCCGGACGCGCATCTCGGGGTAAAGCGGGTTGTTTTCCGGCATGTAGCCGATCCGCCGCCGCGTCTCCTCCGAATCATGATAGACATCAAAGCCCGCCACGCGCACCGTGCCGCTCGTCGCTGGCATGAAGCCCGAGAGGACGCGCATCGTCGTGCTCTTGCCCGCGCCGTTCGGGCCGAGCAGGCCGACAATTTCGCCGGCCGCGACCGTGAACGAAATGTCGTCCACCGCCGTGCGTCCCGCGTAGCGCTTCGTCAAATTGGAAACTTCAATCATCAATCAAGTTCGTGGGCCTAAAAAACTTGCGTCAGTATAGCCAAAATCCTCCGGTGGCGGCGAACAAAAATTTCGGTCCGTTAATATGCATAAGGGGCAAACGTTGCCGGCGGTGCGTTCCCTCCTCGTCTTCGTAATCGAACTTCGAATTTTCCGCGCAGGAGGCTGGAAGGAGAATTATGTCATCTTGACAATGGTGCCCGTTGCCGGAAAAAATCTGATGTGAACTCCCGCGCGGAAAATTTTTACGCCGTCTGGCGCCAACGCTGCCGCGCCGTAAACCTCCTCCGCGACGCCGGTACCGTGCCGCCGGAAAAACTGCTGCAAGCCGTCTGGCAGCACCAGCGGATTCGGCGCGATCAGTTGCAAACGGCCGATGGCCGGAATCTCCGCGTCCTCCATCCCGGTTTTGCCAGCGCCGAAGGCGGACCGGATTTTCGCGGCGCCGTCCTCCAATTTGAAAATGAACCACCGGTTTCCGGCGATGTGGAGGTCGATTTGCAGCCCGGCGGCTGGCGCGCCCACGGCCACGACCAGAATCCCGGCTACAAAAACGTCATTCTTCATGTCATTTGGGAATCTGTCCCCGTCTCCAAGACCAGGTTCCCGGGTCCCTCCGCTGTCCTGGCGCTAAGAAATCTCCTCGACGCGCCCCCGGCGGAACTCGCGCTGGCGTTGGAAAACGAGTCCGGCCTGCCGGTATCCCTGCGCGGCAAGTGCGCCGCCCCCTTGCGCGATTTATCCCCGTCGCAGCTGTCCGAACTGCTGCACGCCGCCGCGAAAGTGCGCTTTGAAAACAAGGCCCGCGCCTTCCTCGCCCGGGCCAGAAATTCCGGCTGGGAACAGGCGTTGTGGGAACAGCTTTTCCGCGCGCTGGGCTACAAGCACAATGCCTGGCCGATGCTGAATCTCGCCGAGACGATGCCGCGGTGGGCGCGCCCGGCGGATTCCGCCTTTGTCCTCCAGGCGCGCCTGCTCGGCCTCAGCGGTCTGCTGCCCAACGAGCTGACCCGCGCCCAGAAAAGTTCCGATACCTATTTGCGGCTCGCGTGGGATTGCTGGTAGCGCGAACGCGATGAATGGGAAAGCTGTATCCTGCCGCGTGCGGTCTGGAAATTCCACGGTCTGCGGCCGGCCAACCATCCGCAGCGCCGCCTGGCGCTGGCGTCGCACTGGCTCGCGTCGGGAAATCTCGCCGGTAAAATTGAAGCGTGGGGGGCCGGGGAAGTTTCCGCGGCCCAATTGGTCGCCTCGTTGCTGGAAATTTTCCGGGTCCAACCCGATGATTTCTGGTCGTGGCACTGGACCTTCAATTCCGCGCGTCTGGCGAAACCGCAGCCGTTGCTCGGCGGGGCGCGCGTCACGGACCTGGCGGTGAATGTCATTCTTCCGTGGCTGTGGATCCGCGCGCAGGAAGGCGGCAATGAGCAATTCCGGGCCGAAGTGGAGCGGCGGTTTTTCGCGTGGCCGGCGGCGGAGGACAATTCCGTCTTGAAACTCGCGCGGCAGCGGCTGCTCGGAACTTCAAATGCGCGCGGCCTGAATGGCGCGGCCCGACAGCAGGGCTTGCTTCAAATCATCCGCGATTTTTGCGAGCACTCCAACGCGGTCTGCGCCGACTGTCGCTTTCCTGATTTGGTGCGTGGCTGGGCGGCTACGGAAATGGCGGTGCGAGAAACAGATTGAATGGGCGGCGGCTGCCGGCGGGCGAAAAGCGGCGGTGAATCACCCGCCGTCCAGAAGCTTCGCGAAATTTCAAGTTGCCTGGTAAACGCAAAGCGTCTTTACTGCGGGTGCTTTGGCACCGCTTTCGAAAGCGGCAAAACCCTGCCGGAAACGGAAATGAAGCTGATTTAGCTGAAAATTCGCTTCCCCCAAATCCCGGCCGGCCGGCTCACTTGATTTCCAGATTGGCAAACGGATTTTGCAGGCCGTCGGCGGCCGGCTGTTCGGCGACCGGAACCTTCGCTGTTTCCGCGGCCGGCTGGGCGTGCGGTTTTTGGGGCGGTGTTTTTTCCGGCGCGTGGCCGGGTTCCTCGGGCGTAACTTCGTCGTCCTCGTCGGCGCGCGGGTTTTTGGCGCGCTTGTTCCGCGGGAGCGGGCTGATCATCAGGTTGATGGCGCGGCCCACGAGCTTGGGCGTGAAATCGGGATGGCCGAACGGTGCAATCTCGGCGATGAACTTGTTGATGACCTCAAAGCCGATTTCGGTGTGCGCCATTTCGCGGCCGCGGAATTTGAGCGCAACCTTCACCTTCATGTCTTCGCAGAGAAAATTCACCGCGTGCTGCACCTTGATGCCAAGGTCGTGCGGGTCGATGCGCGGGCTCAACTGAACCTCCTTGACCGTCGAGGCGTGCTGATGTTTGCGCGATTCCTTTTCTTTCTTGGCGATCTCGTAGCGAAACTTGCCGATCTCGATGATCCGACAGACGGGCGGCACGGCATTGGCCGAAATCTCCACCAGGTCCACGCCGTGCTGGCGCGCGAGGTTCAGGGCGTCGTTCAGCAGGTACACGCCGAGTTGCTTGCCGTCGGGCCCGATCACGCGCACTTCGCGGGCGCGGATCTTGCCGTTGACACGCATCGACGAGACGGGAGAGGAGTTACGCGGGGAAAAAGGGCGACTCAAGCGACCCTCGCTGGTTGGAGCTGATTTATGATGTACATCAAAACTGTCGTCTGGCTAATTCTTACGATGCCCTTTAGTTAAGCCATGACGGGGGCGGCGGCAAGTAAATAAATCGCCTTAATGGTGATGGTGCCGGGTGAGCCGCGCCCGGTTGGCATACAGGTACAACACGATCAGCACGTTGACGGCGAAGAGGCAAAACTTGATCCAGGATGGCTTGGACACCTCTTCAAACAGCTCGATAGGCACAAAAAAGGCCGATTCGCCGATGACCAGCCAGACCACCCACGTTACGCGCAGGATCAGCCCGCCGGCCTGCAGCAGCATGAACAGGCCGTATAACACCGAGAAGATCACCACCCATTGGAGGTTGGTCGAGGTGATTTCCGCCACGCGGTCGGCCAAGTCCGCAAAAAATTTCTTTTCCGGGTCGAGGTGCAAGAACAGCAGCAACTTTTGAAACTGTTCCGGCAGGTCCTCCTCCCTCAGCTTGTGGATTTTCAACGCCAGCAGCATCGCCACTGCGCCCTTCAGGATTTTGAACGCGATGATCAAATACAGCGTCGGGGCGCGCTTCAGCCTGGCTTCCGGAATTTTTGCGTTTTCGGCCATCAACGAATCTTTGACAGCAAAAACTCCAACAGTTCGGAAATTTTCAGCCGTTCCTGTTTCCCGTCGTCGCGGTGGCGGACCGTCACGGTGTCGAGCAGCTCGGGCTTTTCGCCGAGCGTGTCAAAATCAATCGTCACGCAAAACGGCGTGCCGGCCTCATCCTGGCGCGCATAGCGTTTGCCGATGGAGCCGCCGTCATCGTAAACCGTCTTCAGGTGCGGCCGCAGCAGTTCATAAATCGCCTGCGCTTTGGCCACCAGTTCCGGCTTGTTTTTCAGCAGCGGAAATACCCCGACCTTGACCGGCGCAACGCGCGGATGGAACTTCATCACCACCGTCGTCTCGCTTTTGCCCTTGTCGTCCGTCTTGGTCACTTCGGAATACGCGTTGGCGATGAGCGCGAGGATCAGCCGGTCCACGCCCGCGCTCGGTTCAATCACGTGTGGGAGGTATTGGCCCTTCGCCAGCCCGTTCGCGTCCTCTGTCGCCTGCTGCGAGATTTGCTCCGGCGTTTCGTCCGGCTTGGCGGATTTCGTCAGATAATTTTTGCGATGCTCGTAATACCGCTTCCACAGGTCATCCTGTTTTTCCTTCGGCAGCTTGGCCCACGCGGCGCGCAGTTCCTCGTCGAATACGCCCATCGGCTTGCCGGAGAAGCGCTGATGCTGGCTCAGGTCAAAATCGCTGCGGGCGGCGATGCCTTCCAGTTCGTCGCCGGCCGCGTTGCCCGCCTCGTCCTTTTTGCTGAACGGGAACTTGAACAGGATATCCGTGCAGGCCCGCGCGTAATGCGCCAGTTCCGCCGGCGTCTGGTGATGAAAGCCCAGCGTCGCGCGCGCCAGCCCGATGCCCTCGTAAAAGCGCACGCGTTCCTCGACCCAGTATTGGTGCCACGCCTGCCAGCCCCAATTTGATTGCGGATTGCGGATTGCGGATTGCGGATTTTCAGAAATCGTCGCCACCGAACCATGAATCGCCTGAATCACCTCATCCGGCTTGATGAAAAATTCCAGCTCCATCTGCTCGAACTCGCGCGAGCGGAAGGTGAAGTTGCGCGGCGTCACCTCGTTGCGGAACGCCTTGCCGACCTGCGCAATGCCGAACGGCACCTTCTGTCGCGCCGTTTCCAGCACGTTCTTGAACTGCGCGAAAATCGCCTGCGCGGTTTCCGGGCGGAGATACGCGATGTTTTCATCCGATTCCAGCGGCCCGGTGTGCGTCTTGAACATCAGGTTGAACGGACGCGCTTCGGTTTTCTCGCCCGCGCACTCGTTGACCATCCGGCTCGGCTTCTGCGGGCAGGGAATTTCCGAAATCTGATCCGCCCGGAACCGGCCTTTGCACGTTTTGCAGTCAATCATCGGATCGCTGAACGTCGCCACGTGCCCGCTGGCCTTCCAGATCTCCGGCGACATGATGATGGTCGCCTCCAGGCCCGCCACGTCGTCGCGCTGGCGCGTCATGGTGTTCCACCAAAGCTCCTTGACGTTCCGCTTGAGCTCCGCGCCCAGCGGGCCGTAGTCCCAGAAACCGTTCAGGCCGCCGTATATCTCCGACGACTGGAAAATGAACCCGCGCCGTTTGCACAGCGACACAATTTTTTCCATCTGCAAATTCTCTTTAGGTTCGGCCATAGGGCTGGCCAGTGTTCGGCATTGGCGCGCAGAAATCAATGCTGAAGGCTCGGCTAAACCGGTTGGCCTGTGCAAGGAGTTCAGGCAGGGCGCAATGCTCCGTGCAGGACGCCATGGCGAATCAAAATCACGTTGGTTGGCAATGGTGGCCGGCGGCAAAGACCGGCGGGGCAGAGGACTAAACGCCCTACCCCTGATGTGCTATTCATTTAATTGAGCCGACTCACGTCGGCGGCCACTAAATATTATTTCTTTACCTTTTCTTTACCAAAAAAAAGTTTTGGAAGGTAAAGTATTCGGGTTCAGCAACGCACGTCTTGGACTTGCTCGTGGTATTCATCGGCCGGGATTTCCGACACGGGGATGGTGAATCCGGTGGTGCTGGTGCATTGAGCGATCTGCCGGCGCAGGCTATGGGTCAACGAATAAAGCTGCGCGGTGGAAAGATCGCTTACACTCCGCTGACGGATCTCCGCCTCGACCAGACGGAGCTGCCCGCCCAAGCCATCGACGCGGTCGGAGACGGAGTCCAGCCACTTATCGCCCAGGGCTTCCATTTCGATAGCCTTGAGGTTTTGGATCTGGAACTGGTGTTTGCGGCACCAAGCAATGAGCGTGGGCTTGGAGACGTTGAGTTCGGTCATGAGCCGCTCATAGGTCCAGCCTTTGGCGCGCAGTTGTATGAAACGTTGAACGGTATTGTCGTCGTGCATAGGCAATCTAATTTTAATTTACCCCATTATTTCCGCCGGCCTGCGGCCCGCGGCCGGCTCTGAGGCTGACGGGCGAAAGTCTGTATAAAGCTATAAACTAAGTCAAATACATTATTTAATAAAATTTATCCGGCGCCGTTTTTTCTGTTGAAGAGTTAATAATGTAATGCATGAAAATCCTTAACCGCGGAGAGCGGGCCGTGCCTGCCGATAAGCGAGTTTGGTTTAAATGCCCAGACTGAAATGCTGAAATTTGAGACGCGGTATAAACAGGGGGACAAGCTAAAGCTTGAACTCCAACCCGAACGGGCGGCATGAGAATGGAGTTGCGGTTGAGCGCGCCGCCGATCTGGCAACTGCTTGCCTCAACCAATAACTTTCCCATCCTGCGTGAACCTCACGCGTTTGGCGTGAGAATTTCACGCATCCAAGGTCGGTTGCGAAAATCAAAAGGTGGATTCATTGGGCTTTGGTGATGTTTTCCACTTGGCACCGGCATTGCTAAAGTAAATCAACCATCCGTGTTGACAGTGACGCAAGTTTGTCTAAAATCCCGCGCTTGTCCCCGGAAACAACCAAATGAAAAATATGAAACTACAACCGAAAAAAGCGCTCAAAGCGTTTACCCTCATCGAACTCCTCGTCGTCATCGCGATTATCGCGATTCTCGCGGCCATGCTGCTGCCCGCCCTCGCGGCCGCCAAGCGCAAGGCCCAGAAAATCAACTGCACCAGCAACCTCAAGCAGGTTGGCCTCTCCATGAAACTCTGGGCGGGTGATAATGGTGACTCATATCCCATGGCAATATCGACAGCCAATGGTGGGGGTTCAGAAGCCGTGCAGCACGGGGCCACCGCACCGGGTACTACCATTGACGTTTTATTCCAGGCTATGAAAAATCAGTTGCAAAATCCCAAGGTTGTCTGGTGCCCCTCGGATAACAATCATACCCAACCCGCCACCGCTTGGGCCGCCCCCGGGAATCCGGTCTTTAGTGCTTCTACTGTGAGCTATTTCGTCGGCGGTGATGCCAACGATGCTTATCCGCAATCCATCTTGGCAGGCGATGACTCCATCGGACAAGGCGGTGGCACCGCCACCTCAGTTCAGGCCGCAACTACGAGATATGTTGCTGGAAAAGCATACTCTGCCGCTGTGCTTTGGACCTGGACCGCAAATGATATGCACCAAGGGTCAGGCAATCTGCTGTTGGCGGACGGCAGCGTGCAAGGTGCCACGCTGACTACGGCAAATACCGCTTTTGTCAACGGCACAACGTCAACCCCGACACCGG
This sequence comes from uncultured Verrucomicrobia subdivision 3 bacterium, assembly GCA_903870815.1. Taxonomy (GTDB): domain Bacteria; phylum Verrucomicrobiota; class Verrucomicrobiia; order Limisphaerales; family UBA11358; genus UBA11358. The sequence goes on along the minus strand of CAIQEI010000019.1, from coordinate 1,505 downwards.
GTTTCACCTTCTTTCAATAAGCGACAAGCTTGCCGCTCGCGACGAGGCCGCCATCAGGCGGCCTCGTTTTTTTATGCCGTTGGCTCGGGATTACTCGCGGCGAAGATTGCCATCGTACTGGAGAAATACGGTGCTGAACTGCGCAGTTAAAGACGCTCCGCGTTCGTCCTGACCTAGGACTTTTCAGAGGGGGCAAACTGTCATCTCACGTTTCCTCGCCGTTCACCTTGGCCTTGGCCGCCCGTTGCGCGGCAAAAAAACTTCGCAACAGCTCGCGGCATTCCGCCAGCCGCACGCCGGAGGTGATCTCGCACCGGTGGTTTAGCGTGGGAAATTGCAGCAGGTTCAGCGCGCCGCCCGCCGCGCCACCCTTGGGGTCGCCCGCCCCAAAAACCACCCGCGCCAGCCGCGTGTGGACGACGGCCCCGGCGCACATCGGGCACGGCTCCTTGGTGACGTACAGGGTGCAGTCCGTCAGCCGCCAGTCGCCCGCGGCGTTTTGCGCCTGTGTGAGCGCCAGCATTTCCGCGTGCGCCGTGGCGTCCTTGAGCGCCTCCACCTGGTTGGCCGCGCGAGCGATAATGCGGCCTTCGCGCACGATGACCGCGCCGACGGGCACCTCGCCCAGCTCATAAGCCTTGGCCGCCTGCCGCAGCGCCTCGCCCATGAAATAATCGTCGCTGTGCAGGTCAATGATGGGATCGCTCATAAGGAAAAACATTCAACGCTCAACATTCAACACCGAATCAAATACACGCGTTTCCGCCGCAACCTTGAATGTTGGGCGTTGAACGTTGAATGTTCGATGTTTCTTCATTTGGTTTCTTCGAGCGTCCAGTCGTTCCGCCCGTCCGCGTGGCAATGGCAGTGCGCCGCGAAAAAGCCGCCGCGAAACCGCCAGAACCACGGCCAGATCCGCTCGCGGTCCGTCTGCGGAATGTTCAAATCAAAAATCTTTTCGCGCGGGAAAAATCCGAAGCGTCCTTCGGCGTGCGGCGGCGGCAAAATTTTCAATTTCACTTTTACCTCAAACAAAAACATCAGCCAGTGCGTCTGCCCCTGGTAGCCGTGTTCGCTAATGAGACCGGCCAGTTGCAAATCCGAGGGTGCCAGCGGCAGGCCGATTTCCTCGTGCGCCTCGCGGGCGGCACAGGCGTAAGGCGATTCGCCAATGTCCATTTTCAGCTTGCCGCCGCACGGACTCCAAAAGCCGCGGTTCGGTTCCTGGCTGCGTTCGAGCAGGAGGATTTCACCCGCCTCATTGAAGCAGTAAAGCAGCGTGGCGATTTGGAAATGTTGACAAAGTTTCGGATTCACGGTAAAAGCTCAATAAAATCAATGAAAACGTATCTATACAACCGCATAAGTTCCGGGAGACAAAGTAGCGGCGATGGCCTAACCAGACAATCAGAATCCGCCGAGGTTTTTGACTTCATAAAAAGCCATAGGCTCGAAGTGGTGGAGCGCATGGTTTATACGGGTTCAAGTTTCACCGGCAAAAACTT